>NZ_CP009962.1:5292224-5603532 GCF_000786695.1 Collimonas arenae
CAGCTTGCCTTCGTCGTACAGCGTGTTGAGAATCGTGTAGTGCCAGAAGGTGGCCCAGCCTTCGTTCATGACCTGGGTCTGGCGCTGCGGATAAAAATACTGGGCGATCTTGCGCACAATGCGGATGACCTCACGTTCCCACGACTCCAGCAGCGGCGAATTTTTCTCGGCAAAGTACAGCAGATTTTCCTGCGTCTCCGGCGGGAAGCGTCCTTCGATCTGTTCCGCCGCTTCCGCTTTCTTCTCCGGCAAGGTGCGCCACAACTCATTGACTTGCGACTGCATGTACTCGGCACGTTCGCGGCGTTGCGCCTGCTCTTTTTCCAGCGACAATTTCTGCGGCCGCTTGTAGCGATCGACGCCGTAATGCATCAGCGCATGGCAGGAATCCAGCAACTCTTCAACCTTGGAAAAACCATAGCGTTCTTCGCATTCGGCGATGTAAGCCTTGGCGTAGACCAGGTAATCGACAATGGCGTGGGCATCGGTCCACAGCTGGAACAGGTAGTTACCCTTGAAAAAAGAATTGTGCCCGTACGCTGCATGCGCCACCACCAGCGCCTGCATCGTCATGGTGTTTTCTTCCATGAGATAGGCGATGCAAGGATTGGAATTGATGACGATTTCGTAGGCCAGGCCCATCTGTCCGCGCTTGTAATCGCGCTCAGTCATGAGGAAATGCTTGCCGAACGACCAGTGCCGGTAATTCACCGGCATGCCGGAAGAGGCATAGGCATCCATCATTTGTTCAGCAGTGATGATCTCCAGCTGGATCGGATAGATATCCAGCTTGAAGCTGGCGGCGACCCTGGCGATCTCCTCGTTGTATTGTTCGATCAGGTCGAAACTCCAGTCTGACGGACAGGGCAGCGGCTGACGGACGCCTTTGGCGTCGATGGCTAAGCGGTCGTTCATGTATGGACCTGCTTTTCAAACAGTTCACGGAATACCGGATAAATTTCACTGGCGGCCTGTACCTTCTTCATCGCAAACTGCGGATTGACGGCCGCAATCTGCTGGTATTCGGTCCACAAATTCTGTTCCTCCACCGTCACCTGGATATAGGCGAAATAACGTGAACGCGGCAAGATTTCAAGCTCCAGCAACTGCCGGCATTTGGGTGAATCGTCGTTCCAGTTGTCGCCATCGGAGGCCTGGGCGCCATAGATGTTCCAGTCGCCGGGCGGATAGCGTTCATCGATGATCTTTTTCATCAGTTCCAGTGCGCTCGACACCACGGTGCCGCCGCTTTCCTGAGAGTGGAAGAAGGTATCTTCATCGACCTCATCGGCGCGCGTATGATGGCGGATGAACACCACTTCGATATGTTCGTAATTGCGGGTCAGGAACAGATATAGCAGGATAAAGAAGCGCTTCGACAGATCCTTGCGTTGCTCATCCATGGAACCCGATACGTCCATCACGCAAAACATCACGGCCCGGCTGGAGGGCTGCGGCACCTTTACCCGGTTGACGTAGCGCAGGTCGAACGGATCGATAAACGGAATCCGCCAGATACGGCCTTTCAGATGATGGATATCCTCTTCCAGGCGCATGATTTCATCGCGCCGGTCATCAGGATCGGCCTTGAGCGTTTCCATCAACGCTTCCAGCTCGCGCAGCCTGACTACCAGCGGCGAACCCAGCGCAATGCGACGGCCGAGTGAACTGCGCAGGGAGCGAACGATATCGATATTGTTGGGACTGCCGTCGGTGGAATAACCGGCGCGCATGTTTTTCCAGCTGGGCACCGCCAGCAGATTGGTCTTGATCAGCCGCGGCAACTCCAGGTCTTCAAAGAAGTACTGCATGAATTCTTCACGCGACAGCTGGAACACGAATTCATCCTCGCCCTCGCCTGAATCGCTGGCGGAGCTGCCGCCGCCCCCACCGGCCCCGCCTTGCGGACGGGCGATACGGTCGCCTTGCAGATAATCCTGGTTGCCCGGATGGACCATCTCGCGCTTGCCGCCGGGACCGTGGCCGAATATCGGCTCGCTGATGCCCTTGCGCGGAATGCTGATGCTCTTGGCGTTTTCGATTTCCTTGATGCCCCGGTCGCGCACGGCTTCGGTCACCGAGCGATGGATAGCCGCCCGAAAGCGACGTAGAAAGCGCTCTCGGTTGGCAATACTCTTGTTCTTGCCAGACAGTCTACGGTCGATTATCTGATGCAACACGGTCGGCTCTCCTAGTCGGACGGCATCCGGTGAGTCGCTACTACCTATGGCTCACCTTACGATGACTTGCGCACGCGCAGATACCATTCGCACAGCAGCCGCACCTGTTTTGGCGTGTAGCCTTTGCTGACCATGCGATTGACGAAATCTTCGTGCTTGCGCAACTCTTCGTTAGAACCTTTGGCGTTGAATGAAATGACCGGCAGCAGATCCTCTGTGTTCGAGAACATTTTCTTCTCGATCACCACCCGCAGTTTTTCGTAGCTGGTCCAGAGCGGATTCTTGCCGGCGTTCGAGACCCGTGCACGCAATACGAAATTGACGATTTCGTTACGGAAATCCTTCGGATTGCTGATGCCCGCCGGCTTTTCAATCTTTTCCAGCTCGCCGTTCAAGGCCGCGCGATCAAAACTCTCACCGGTGTCGTGATCACGGAATTCCTGGTCCTGAATCCAGAAATCGGCATAAGTCACGTAACGGTCGAAGACATTTTGGCCGTACTCTGAATACGATTCGAGATAAGCGGTCTGAATTTCCTTGCCGATAAATTCTGCATAGCGTGTCGCCAGCGTATCCTTGACGTAGGACAGGTATTTCTGCTCCAGCTCTTGCGGGAACTGCTCGCGTTCGATCTGCTGTTCCAGCACATACATCAGGTGCACCGGATTGGCCGCCACTTCGGTCGAATCGAAGTTGAACACCCGCGACAGTATCTTGAACGCAAAGCGAGTCGAGACGCCGCTCATGCCTTCGTCGACGCCGGCATAGTCGCGATATTCCTGGAACGACTTGGCTTTCGGATCGCTGTCTTTCAGGTTATCGCCGTCGTATACCTGCATTTTCGAGAAAATGCTGGAATTTTCAGGTTCGCCCAAACGTGTCAGTATCGAGAATTGCGCCATCATTTTCAACGTACCCGGGGCGCAGATTGCTTTCCCCAAGGAGGAAGTGCGGATCAGCTTTTCGTAAATCTTGATTTCTTCGGAGACCCGCAGGCAATACGGCACCTTGACGATGTAGATACGATCGAGCAAAGCCTCGTTGTTCTTGTTGTTGCGGAAGGCTTTCCATTCCGACTCATTGGAGTGGGCCAGGATGATACCGTCGAACGGAATCGCGCCAAAGCCCTCGGTGCCTTTGAAATTGCCTTCCTGGGTCGCCGTCAGCAATGGATGCAGCACCTTGATCGGCGCCTTGAACATTTCGACGAATTCCAGCAAACCCTGGTTGGATAGGCACAGGCCGCCGGAATAGCTGTAGGCATCGGCGTCGTCCTGCGAATATTGCTCCAGCTTGCGGATGTCTACCTTACCGACCAACGTGGAAATGTCTTGATTGTTTTCATCGCCCGGCTCGGTCTTGGAAATGGCGATTTGCCGCAAGATCGAGGGATAGCGTTTCACGACGCGGAATTTACGTATATCGCCGTTGAACTCATGCAGCCGCTTGACGGCCCACGGACTCAGGATCGATTTCAGGTAACGGCGCGGAATGCCATGCTGTTCTTCCAGGATGGCGCCGTCTTCGTCGTAATCGAACAAGCCCAGCGGCGACTCGTTGACCGGCGATCCCTTGAGGGAATAAAACGGGATGTGTTCCATCAGTTGCTTGAGACGCTCGGCAATCGACGACTTGCCGCCGCCGACCGGACCCAGCAGATACAGAATCTGCTTGCGCTCCTCCAGCCCTTGCGCGGCGTGCCGGAAATAGGCGACCACTTGCTCGATCACCTCTTCCGCACCGTAGAATTCCTTGAAGGCCGGATAAACCTTGAGTACCTTGTTGGCGAAGATGCGCGATAAAGTCGGATCGTGACGCGTGTCGACCTGTTGCGCTTCGCCTATCGCCATCAGCATGCGTTCACCGGCCGTTGCATAACAGCTGGGATCAGTCTTACAAAGCGCAAGATATTCTTCTAGGGAAAACTCTTCTTCTCTGGTTTTGTCGAACCGGCTCGCAAAGCTGCTGTAGATATCCATATCACCCCCGCATCAACGATGTTGCGAAAACAAATTGAAGATTACTTCTACCGAGTTGGACCTCTTCAGCTACTCGCAGTTCCTAGTTTTGGCTACTGTCATTTTCGACACAGTCCAGAAGAGGATTACACGTTTTGATTCTAAACCTTTTTCTACGTCGCAACAGGAAATTATAAATTCCTAACTAAACGTTACTTTTGATTCCATGGCGCTACTTTAAATAGAATCAGCATCCCTGGCAGGGCCAGCCCGAAACATAAAATAAAGAAATTAAACCAGCCTGTCTGATCAACGATAAACCCCACCGATGAGTTGACAAAGGTACGCGGCACCGCGGCAAGGCTGGTGAACAAGGCATATTGCGTTGCGGTGTAGCGCGGATCGGTGGTACGTGCAATATAGGCCACGAAAGCGGCCGTGCCCAGGCCCACGCCAAATGCCTCGCCACCGATGACGATGGCCAGCACCAGCGGATCCGGACCGGCCTGCGCCAGCCAGGCAAAGCCGAGAATAGTTACAGCCTGCACCACGCCGAAAATCCACAAGGCGCGATTGATGCCGATCTGGACCATCCAGATGCCGCCGATCAGGCCACCGACAAGGCTGGCCCACAAGCTGGTGGTTTTGGAAATCACGCCGATCTGGGTCAATGTAAAGCCCAAATCGATATAAAACCGGGTAGCCAGCGCGGTCGCCATGCTGTCACCCAGCTTATACAGAAAAATGAATCCGAGGATCCACAGCGCATTGCGCCAGCCATCACGGGCAATGAATTCTTGAAACGGCAACAATACCGCCTCGCGCAGATTCTTCGGCGGCGCACCATACACTGCCGGCTCCTTGATCAGCAAGGTACAGATCAGCCCTGGCAGCATGAAGCCGGCGGTGATCCAGAATACCGCTTGCCAGCTCATGTGATCAGCCAGGAACAGCGACAAGGCGCCGGGCACCATGCCGGCGACTTTGTAAGCATTGACATTGATGGCCGCGCCCAGTCCCTGCTCGCTATCCGGCAGGATTTCGCGCCGGTAGGCATCGATCACGATATCCTGGCTCGCCGACAAAAACGCGACCAGCGAAGCCATGAAGGCAATCGTCGCCACCTGCGTGTGCGGGTCGAGCATGCCCATGCCTCCGATAGCAACGAACAGGCAGGCCTGCGTCAGCAGCATCCAGCTGCGCCTGCGGCCGAGTTTGCCGAAGTGAAAACGATCCATCAGCGGCGACCACAGGAATTTCCAGGTGTAGGGAAACATCACCAGCGCGAACAAACCCAGCGATTTCACATTGAGTCCGGATTTGCTCAGCCATGCTTGCAGCAAACTGAGCAGAATAAATAGCGGCAGACCGGAACTGAAGCCTAGGAAAGCGCAAATCAGCATGCGCCGATTGAGATAGTGATGCCAGGGATTTGAAGCTGATGTCATAGATGCGCCCGCGGCAGCGGGGAGTTTTGGACAATCCTGCCGCCCTGCATGCAACCACGGGCGACAGGAATATCCTTTTATTTTTTACGGATTCACTTCTTGCGAAAGCGGAATACTGCAAGACTACCACGCCAGTTAGGCAGTACCGATATTGGCTGGCCGTCGTGCAGCGCTACGCATTCGAGCACTTCAAGACCAACTTCGTTCGCCAATTCTTCAAAATCCTTGATGGTGGCGCAGCGCAGATTGGGCGTGTCATACCATTCATACGGCAGCGATTTGGATACCGGCATGCGGCCGCGCAGCAGCGCTACCCGGTGCGGCCAATAGGCAAAATTGGGAAAAGAGACGATCGCTTCGCGACCGACCCGGGCGATATCGCGCAATACGCCTTCCACATTTTTCATCATCTGCAGCGCCGACAGGCACAGCACGGTATCGAAAGCGTTATCGGCAAACAGGTTCAAGCCGGCTTCCATATCCTGCTGGATCACCGACACCCCGCGCGCCACGCAGACAGGTATCTTGGCATCGTCGATTTCGACGCCATAGCCGGCGCATTGCTTGTCGGATTGCAGGTAATCGAGCATGACGCCGTCGCCACAACCGAGGTCGAGCACCTGCGACTCACCGCGCACCCAATGCGCGATAAAGGCCAGGTCGGGGCGCAAACTGCTTAATTGATCAAAGTTCATGTTCGGTTCCCGCCACTTCTGTCACTGCATTCGATACTGCGGTCTGCGGCTGGCTTATTTCCTGCCAGATGCGCTTGTAATATTCGCCCACCACGCTCATGTAGCGTGGGTCGTCCAGCAAAAAGGCATCGTGGCCATGCGGTGCGTCGATCTCGGCGTAGCTGACGCGGCGCTTGTTGTTGACCAGCGCCTGGACGATTTCGCGGCTGCGCTCCGGCGAAAAGCGCCAGTCGGTCATGAACGACACCAGTAGAAACTGCGCCTGGGTCTTGCTTAGCGCGCGGGTCAGGTCACCGTCGAATTCCTTGGCCGGATCGAAATAATCGAGCGCCTTGGTGATTAGCAGATAGGTGTTGGCGTCGAAATATTCAGAGAATTTATCACCTTGATAGCGTAGATATGATTCGATTTCAAAATCGATGCCGAAGCCGAACTGGTAAGCGCCGGAACGCAGGTCACGGCCGAATTTCTCGGCCATGTCGTCATCCGACAAATAGGTGATGTGACCGACCATGCGCGCCACCCGCAAGCCATTCTTGGGCACCACGCCATGCGCGTAGTAGTCGCCGCCGTGAAAGCCCGGATCTGTCAGGATCGCCTGCCGCGCCACGTCGTTGAAGGCGATGTTTTGCGCCGACAGCTTTGGCGTCGATGCAATCACCACACAATGGCGCAGACGGGCCGGATACGCCAGGCTCCAGGCCAGCGCCTGCATGCCGCCCAGCGAACCGCCCATCACCGCAGCAAACTGCGCGATGCCCAGCGCATCGGCAAGGCGCGCCTGGGCTTGTACCCAGTCTTCCACCGTGACCACCGGGAAGTCGGCGCCGTATGGCTTTCCCGTAGCTGCATTGATGTGCATCGGGCCGGTGGAACCGAAACAGGAGCCCAGGTTATTGACGCCGATGACGAAGAATTTATTGGTATCCAGCGCTTTGCCCGGGCCCACCATGTTGTCCCACCAGCCGACATTCTTTTCATCGCCCTGATATATACCGGCGACGTGGTGCGAGGCGTTCAGCGCATGGCAGACCAGCACCGCATTCGATTTATCGGCATTCAGGGCGCCATATGTTTCGTATACCAGCGTGTAATCAGCCAGCAACGCACCGCTTTGCAACTGCAACGGCGTCGCGAAGTGCATGGACTGCGGGGCAACTATTCCTTGGGACATGGCTCGTTGTCTATATTGTGTAGAAATAAAAAAAGCCCGAGAGCTTTCGCTAATCGGGCTAAATTCTGGGCTTGTACTTCAAGCTCGCTTTAGCCGTATTTATTTAGCATCGCCGGTCCGGAAACCAGGTGATGCCGCGCGCCCGCAAGCTGAGGTGGTGAAACCATTCAAATCGGCGCGATAGGACAAGAATAACCAAACCGGGGCTTGGCGTCAAACTATGATGATGTTGTTACTTCCTTAGAGGCTGTTGCTAACACAGATGGCTAGGCGCGCCGACGAAGACAGTACGAGTAGTACGGCTAGGAGGGTGTAGCAGGGGTTTCAGGCGACATTGTCGTCTGCCTGCGGAACGACCCGGGCTTGCAAGCCCGGGCGCGCCCTGCAAGGGCAACAACGCCAGGTGTGTTTGCAACAGCCTCTTAAAACATCAAGCCATCATGCGCATCTGGCTGACTGCTGTGGCAATCGCGCTAGGTTCAGTGTTACGCAGGATTTTCTTGGTTTGCAGCGTCAGGTCGTCGAGATCGCTGTTCAATATTTCCTGCTTGACTGCCAGCAATTGCGCCGGATGCATGGAGAATTCCAGCAAGCCCATACCCAGCAACAAACGAGTAAATTTGACGTCGCCGGCCATTTCTCCGCAGACCGAGACCGGAATCCCCGCCTTGCGGCCGAGAGCAATCACAGTCGACAACAAGAACAGGACAGCCGGATGCAGCGGGTTGTACAGGTGCGCCACCTCATGATCGACGCGATCGATCGCCAGCGTGTACTGAATCAGGTCGTTGGTGCCAATTGACAAAAAATCCATGCGCTTGATAAACATCGGCAAAGCCAGGGCCGCCGCCGGGATTTCGATCATGGCGCCGATCTTGATAGCTTCGTCAAATTTGACGCCCTCGTCGCGCAGCTGCTGCTTGGCCTGCTCAACCATGGCCAAGGTCTGGTCGATTTCAAAGGCATGCGCCAGCATCGGGATCAGCAACTTGACCTTGCCGAAGGCCGAGGCGCGCAAAATCGCTCGCAACTGGGTCAGGAACAGCTGTGGTTCCGCCAGGCAATAGCGAATCGCCCGCAAACCCAGCGCCGGATTGAGCGCGGTCTGCTCGTCATTGTTCAACGGCTTGTCGGCGCCGACATCCAGCGTACGGATAGTCACTGGCCGGCCTTTCATCGCCACCACTGCTTGTCGGTAGGATTCAAACTGCTCGTCCTCGGTCGGCAATGCATGCTGGGTGCCGATACGGCCCATAAACAGGAATTCCGAACGGAACAACCCGACGCCATTGGCGCCGGACTCCATCGCCGCCGCACAATCGCTGGGCAGTTCGATATTCGCCAGCAAGGTGATTTCCGTACCATCCAACGTCACCGCACGGGTTTTCTTGATCTTGCCGAGTTTCCGGCGCGAACGCAGCAGATGCGCCTGGCGTTCGCGGTATTGCTTAAGTATCACGGTAGCCGGATCGACGATTACCACGCCGGCATCGCCGTCGATGATGATCCAGTCATCCTGCTTGATCAGGCGCGAAGCGTTGTTCATGCCGACTGCGGCCGGGATATCCAGGCTGCGCGCGACGATTGCAGTATGCGAATTCTGGCCGCCGAGATCGGTAACAAAGCCGGCGAAAGCGCGGTCGCGGAACTGCAGCATGTCGGCTGGCGAAATGTCATAGGCCACCACCACGATGTTGGCGAATGAAGCACCGTCGCTGTCGACTTCAGGCAGGCGAGTGGCCGTGCCGGTCAATACTTTCAGCAAACGCTCGCCGACCTGCAGCACGTCCATCTTGCGTTCGCGCAGATAGGGATCTTCGATTTCATCGAACTGGGTCGACAACTCGTCGATCTGGGTTACCAGCGCCCATTCGGCGTTGTACTGGCGGTTGCGGACGATATCAAGCGACATCTCGGCCAGCATCGGGTCGGAAAGGATCAGCAAATGAACGTCGACAAATGCACCCAACTCGGGCGGGGATTCTTTCGGCAAATCGTTGCGGATGGTTTGCAGTTCGGTACGCACCGTGGTGACCGCATTCTGCAGGCGCTGTACTTCCGCCTCGATCTCGGCTTCGCCGATCAGGTAATGTTTGACGTCCATTGCTGCCGGCGCCAGCAAATGCGCGCGGCCGATCGCGATGCCGCGCGAAACCGGAATGCCATGTAGGGT
Organism: Collimonas arenae; assembly: GCF_000786695.1. Lineage (NCBI taxonomy): Bacteria > Pseudomonadati > Pseudomonadota > Betaproteobacteria > Burkholderiales > Oxalobacteraceae > Collimonas > Collimonas arenae. The sequence continues at coordinate 5,301,853 of NZ_CP009962.1, forward strand.
AAAGGATGCCATCTGGTCACCGCTGAAAAAAGATATTCAAGAAGCCGCTGCAAACACAGCTGGCTAGCGCTCCAACGAAGACAGTACGAGTAGTACGGCCAAGAGGACATCAGCGCCTGGTGTGTTGCAACAACTTCTAACTGTAAATGCGGAACCGGGTCAGCTTGCAGGAGAGTTATTACTCTCCCTCGCCAAACTTATCCTGAATTAACTGGTTTAAGGCATCGAAACAGGTTTTCTCATCCTCGCCATCGGCTTCCAGCAAGATCGTGCTGCCCTTGCCGGCCGCCAGCATCATCACGCCCATGATCGACTTGGCGTTGACGCGGCGTTTGTTGCGGGTCATCCACACTTCACATTTGAATTTGCTGGCCAGTTGAGTGAATTTGGCTGATGCACGGGCATGCAGTCCAAGCTTATTGATAATTTCGATTTCTTGTTGAATCATTTTGTCTTTGAATAATGTTATCTATCTAAACTATCAGCTGTAACTGCTATTGAATCCGATCTGCCGGCTATCCGTTGTCAATGCGTCGTCAATGTATTATCAATGTGATACGCGGACCCGGTTATCCACCCTGACGGCGCCGCCCTGCCCGCCGGCCAGCGCCATTTCAGTCACCACGTCCAGCGTATCGTTGCGATAAGTCAACGCGCGCAGCAACATCGGCAAGCTGATGCCGGCAATCACCTGGGTTTGTGCGCCGCTGCAGAACGGCAGCGTGCAATTGGACGGCGTGCCGCCCATGACGTCGGTAATCACCAGCACGCCTGAGCCGTCGTCAAGACGCGCCGCTGCCTGCTTGGCCAGCTTCTGCACTTCCGCCGGATTTTGGTCAGCAATAACGTCAATCGCTTCAAGCCGTTCCGGCGTATGGCGAAACACGTGAGAGGCAGCTGCGATGAATGCCTGGCCCAGTGGGGCGTGGGTTAAAAGAAGAATGCCAATCATAATTTCACTCAAATCCGCAGAGCGGATGGTTCCCGGTTTACAACGGTTTTACGACAATACACATCGTGGACAGCCAAAGACCGGCCACGATGGGAAAAATTCTTTACGCCAATGCGGCTTCCAGCGCATCAATGAACATCGCGGCAACGTCAAAACCCGCTTGCTGTTTAATTTCCTGAAAGCAAGTTGGACTAGTAACATTGACCTCGGTCAGATAGTCGCCGATCACATCTAATCCTACCAGTAACAAGCCCCGCTGTGACAACACCGGACCAAGCGCTTCGCCGATTTCACGATCGCGCACTGTCAGCGGCTGGGCCACGCCGATACCGCCTGCCGCCAGGTTGCCACGCACTTCGCTGCCTTGCGGAATCCGCGCCAGCGAAAACGGCACCACTTTACCGCCAATCACCAGCACCCGTTTGTCGCCTGCCGTGATCTCAGGGATGAAGCGCTGGATCATGATGGTGCGATGTCCGTTATCTGTCAGCGTTTCAATGATGGAGCCAAGGTTCAAGCCATCTTGACGCACCCGGAAAATCCCCGTGCCGCCCATGCCGTCGAGCGGCTTCAGGATCACGTCCTGATGTTCGTCATGGAAAGCGCGCAGGCGTGCCGCATCACGCGTCACCAGAGTCGGCGAGGTGTATTTTGCGAATTGTGCAATGGCCAGTTTCTCATTATGGTCGCGGATAGCCTGCGGCTTGTTGAATACGCGCGCCCCCTGGGTTTCCGCCAGTTCCAGCAGATACGTGGTGTAGATGTATTCCATGTCGAACGGCGGATCCTTGCGCAACAGGATCGCATCGAATTCCGACAGGAACATGGACGTTGGCGCACTGGCGCGATACCAGTCCTTGTCATCGCCAGTCAGGGTTACCTTCACGACATTGGCGGTCACAATCCCGCTTTCCAGCGCCATGTCTTTCTGCTCGAACGCATACAGCGTATGGCCGCGCTTGACGGCCTCCACCATCATGGCGTAAGTGGAATCCTTATACGTCTTGAAGGTATTAAGCGGATCGGCGAGGAAAGCAATTTTCATTTTTTATCCCGTAAAAGCAAAATTAATATTCTTCCGGATTCGGATCGGTCTTTTCCATTTCAAGCGACGCCGCCAACAAGCCCAGGCGCGCCACCACACCATACATATAGAAGCGATTCGGCGCAGTCGTGCCAGGCTTGGCCAACATGTCCGGCAATGCATGCTGCTGCGCAAACGCCAACGGTACAAAATGCGCTCCGGGCGCATTCAGGTTCTCGTTGATGCCGCGTTCCGCATGTACCCGGTAGAAGCCGCCGACCACGTAGCGGTCGATCATGTACACCACCGGCTCCGCAACCGCATCGTTGATATGCTCGAAAGTATGCACGCCTTCCTGAATGATCAGGTCGTGAATCTCGCCATCGGCCTTGCCCAACGATAGTTTCTCACGTTGCTTGCGGCTCAGTTCCTTGATCTGGCTAACCTCGGTCACGCTCATTACGCCCATGCCATCGGTGCCCGCATCAGCCTTGACGATCACAAACGGCTTTTCAGTAATGCCGTATTCCTTGTATTTCTTGCGGATTTTCGCCAGCAGGGAACTGACGCTCGCCGCCAGTTTGTCATCGCCGTCGGTGGCCTGGAAATCAACCTGGTCGACCTTGGCGAAAAACGGATTCAGCATCCACGGGTCGACATCGACCAGCTTGGCGAATTTCTTGACCACTTCGTCGTAGGCGGTGAAATGGTTGCTCTTGCGGCGCACGGTCCAGCCGGCATGCAGCGGCGGCAGGACATTCTGCTCGTTGAGATTTTCCAGGATGGACGGCGTGCCGGACGACAAATCGTTGTTCAGCAAAATCGTGCAAGGATCGAAATTCTTCAGCCCCAGGCGACGGCCATTGGCAGAACGTTCCAGCGGCTCCAGCGTAATGGTGCTGCCATCCGGCAGTTCGATGGTTTGCGACTCCTTCATGCTTTCGTCAAGCGAACCAAGCCGCACATGCAAGCCAGTCTGGCGGAAGACCTGCATCAGCCGCGCCACATTTTGCAAATAAAAGGTATTGCGTGTGTTGAGTTCCGGCAGCAGCAACAGATTCTTGGCGTCCGGACAATATTTTTCGATAGCCGCCATCGCCGCCTGTATAGCCAGCGGCAGCATCTCCGGCGAGAGGTTGCTGAAACCGCCCGGAAACAAGTTGGTATCCACAGGCGCCAGCTTGAAGCCCGAATTCCGCAGATCGACCGAGCAATAGAACGGCGGCGTGTGCTCTTGCCACTCCATCCGGAACCAGCGCTCGATAGCCGGAGTAGCTGCGAGAATTTTCTTTTCTAGATCAAGCAAGGGGCCATTCAGGGCCGTGACAAGGTGCGGAACCATATAAAACTTTCTTTTGGGAACTATGTAGCGTGTGCAATGCGTTGCTGCCAGCCAAAGAAGCGTAATCCAGGACTTCCGCGACAAGCGAGAGACGCCGATTCTAACGGGAAATACAATATTTCGCCGGTCACTCGCCGCGATGTTGCGTAAACGGCGCTATGGCTGACAGGCTAGACCAATCAGCCTGCTTTACATCGGGTCGTTGATGGATTTTTAAAGCCCCGGGGGCAACAAAAAGCGCGTTGAATATCGTGGCATTGCGTTGTGTTTTTATCCGGCAAAAAAATTGCCTTATTTGCAATTTTGGTTTTTTATCCGCACCGCACCATGTGCAAGGGAACCGCATTTCCCCCGGTTACAGTTGCTTGTACATGAAACTGGTGTCGCTCAGCTTGCCGGTCGTTGACCGCGCGTAGGCAGGAATAATCCCGGCCCGTTCATAGCCGATGGAATAATACAAAGACTCGGCGGCATCCCCGGTGCGGGTATCAAGGATCAACAGGGAGCGACCGTCGGTGCGGGCGATTGCTTCTGCGCGTTGCATCAGAGCGCGCGCCACGCCTTTGCGCCTGATGTCGGGATGCACCAGCAGCTTGGAAATCTCGGCGCGATGATGGCCATTGGCCGGCGTCGCCAACACGATTTGGACTGTACCAACAATCTGACCGGCAAAACGCGCCACCAGCAGACGCCGGCCGCCGCTCACCAGTGAACCGCTGACGCCGTACCAGAAGGAAAAGGCGTCTTCGGCATCGGGTGTATCCAGGAAGCCGACACTGGCGCCTTGCGCCACGCAGGCCATCAGGATTTCGGTGAGCGGCCCCACGACCTGATCGAACTGGTCGGCCCTGACATCTTCCACCATACAGGCAGTCAAGCGTTGCGGGGTGATGGTCGGGTCCATGACAAGTCTCCAGAAGCAGGCTGCATAAAAACAGGAAAAGCAAAACAAAAAATCCCAGGCGATGGCAATCAACCCGGGATTACGTAAAACGCCAATCAAGCCGCCGGATAGCGGTGTTACCTGCTATCCGGCGAAATCACGCCAAGCTTAGTCGTGATAAGCAGATTCGCCATGGCTGGAAATATCCAGGCCTTCGCGCTCTTCTTCTTCAGTCACGCGCAAGCCCATGACGATGTCGACCAGCTTGAATGCAATCAGCGAAACCACGCCAGACCAGATCAACGTCGTCGCCACGCCTTCGAACTGGATCCACAGCTGACCCGGAATCGAATAGTCTGGCAGGACCGCATTGGTCACGTAGTCATAGATCCCTGTACCGCCCAGGCTAGGCGCGGCAAACACGCCAGTCAGCAATGCACCCATGATGCCGCCGACGCCATGTACGCCGAACACGTCCAGCGCATCGTCCGCACCCAGCAAACGCTTCAGGCCGGTGACGCCCCACAGGCAGACAAAGCCGGCCAGCAAACCCATGACCAAGGCGCCCATCGGGCCGACAAAACCGGCTGCGGGCGTAATCGCCACCAGACCGGCGACAGCGCCGGAAGCGCCGCCCAGCATGGAAGGCTTACCCTTGCCGATCCATTCGCCTGCGCTCCAACTCAGCACCGCAGCGGCAGTGGCCAGCAGGGTGTTAATAAAGGCCAATGCTGCGCTGCCGTTGGCTTCCAGAGCGGAACCGGCATTGAAACCAAACCAGCCGAACCACAGCAACGAAGCACCAACCATGGTGAGGGTCAGGCTATGCGGCTTGAATGCTTCCTTGCCGAAACCAACGCGTTTTCCGATGACATAGGAACCGACCAGGCCGGCGATAGCGGCGTTGATATGCACCACGGTGCCGCCGGCGAAATCCAACGCGCCTTTTTGGAACAGCCAGCCGCCGGTCGCGGTCAGTTTTTCCGCCGAAGCTGCATCGACAAAACCGTCAGGACCAGGCCAGAACCAGACCATATGCGCCATCGGCAGGTAAGCGAAAGTGAACCACAATACGGTGAATACCAGGATCGCCGAGAACTTGGCGCGTTCAGCGAAAGCGCCGATGATCAGGGCGCAGGTGATCGCAGCAAACGCTCCTTGGAACACGACGTACGCGAACTCAGGTACGACTACGCCCTTGCTGAAGGTTGCGGCCACCGAATCAGGCGTCATGCCGTGCAAGAACAGGCGGCTGAAGCCACCGAAGATAGAATTCCCTTCCGTAAACGCGATGCTGTAACCGTAAAGGATCCACAGCACGATAATCAGCGAGAATACAGTGAAGCATTGCATCAGCACCGACAGCATGTTCTTGCTGCGAACCAGGCCGCCATAGAACAAACCCAGACCAGGCAAAGTCATCAGGATTACGAATGCGGTACAGACCAGCAACCAGGCGGTGTCGCCCTTGTTAGGCACCGGTGCGGCCGGCGCTGCTGCGGCAGGCGCCGCCGTAGCGGTTGTTGCCGGAGCGGGTGCCGCGACAACTGCTGCCGGTGCAGCTGGCGCTGCAGTGGAAGCACCTGCACCGGCACTGGCCGGCGCCACACTTGCCGTAGCCGGTGCTGTTGTAGCGGACGCCTCGTCCGCCGCCGATGCCGGCAGCATGGAAGTCGCCGCGATCAGCGCGCAAGACGCTAAAATCGTTGCAAATATTCTGTTCATATTTTTATCCCCTTAAATTGCGTCTTTGCCGGTTTCACCGGTACGAATACGAATAACTTCCTGCAGATCAAATACAAAAATCTTGCCGTCGCCAATCTTGCCGGTGCGGGCAGCGGTTTCAATCGCTTCCACAGCTTGTTCAAGAATACTGTCGTCTACTGCTGCTTCGATTTTCGTCTTCGGCAAAAAGTCGACCACATATTCCGCGCCGCGATACAGCTCGGTGTGGCCCTTTTGGCGACCGAAGCCTTTGACTTCAGTCACGGTGATGCCCTGCACTCCAATCGCCGAAAGCGCCTCGCGCACCTCGTCGAGCTTAAATGGTTTGATGATCGCTGTAATCAGTTTCATGTCGGCCTCGTTGTTTTGTTGGACGGACAGGCGAAACGCCTGCCGCTATTACTGTTTGATATTGTTAGAAAGTCTTCGCTAAAGAAAACACCGCTCCATTGCGGCCCAGGTTCTTGCCGCTCGGGCTGACATAAGCGCCGTCCTTGGCATTCGTACCTACGAAAGCCAGGCCCAAGGTAATGCCGGCCAGTTGGTCAAAGGTCTTGGTGGCGCCGATTTTCCAATCGGTATAGCTGGCAAAACTGGTGTGCTCAACGGTCTGATGACCAAGATGCAGCCCAAGCGTGACGCCCGCGCCGACATCGAAATTGGCGCCGGCGTCGTAATAAGCGCTGTTCTTGCTGTCGACGGTGCCGAACAGGTTAGTCATCGCATGCGAATATTTGAAGTAAGCAGGACCGTAGCCGAGCTGACCGTACAATTCGAAAGTATTGGCGTTGCGGCCGATCTGGCTGTAGTTGTTGGTCGGGTAGTAGTAATACAGACCGCCGACGTCATAGGTAAAGCCGCCAGGCAGATCGCCGCGCTTGCCAGCGTAGAGATCCCATTCCACCGGCCCCTTGCCGCCGGTGCCGGTATTCGCGCTGTCGACCGCATCCTTGATCCATTTGATGTTAGAAAGCCAGGTGCCTGCATACAGGCCGGTGGGATTATTGGTGTAGTCGGCGCCGCCCTGTAACGCCGGATCGAAACGCGTTTGCGAAATCCCGCGGAAGCGATAGTCGTTGACTGCACCGATGTTGTAGCTGACTTCATTATCCGGCTTGACATCCTCGGCATGCGCCAGACCTGCCGTAAGACTTGCTGTGACGCTTGCTGCTATTGCTGCGGCTAAAATCAGCTTCTTCATGAAAGTCCCTGTTGGTATGTTGAATGAAAAACCGATAAATCATTACTCTTCAGGCTTTCCATAGCAGAACCCATGCCAACTGTTACGGCACTTCCTTTTCCCCGCCAATACCACTTATGAGGCTATTTATTTGCTGTTTTTTTAGTGACTGTTAATTTCGAGACGTTCTTGCGCAGAAATATTGTGCAGTGCAGCGCACCAAAACGAAGCGCGCAGCCTAAGCTGCGTTATTTTGGTGCAGATAAGATATGTTTAAACTACATGACGCTTTGTAGCTGACTACAAATCATGCCAAGCCTGCTGCAATAATCGCAATGCTTTGTGAATGGCAATTTCATCCACGCCGGCAAAACCCAGCGCCAGGCCAGCGCGATGCTGCGGGTTCACCGGCTGGCCAGAAAGGCAAAAACGGCTCATCGGATTGATTTCGACACCAACGGCAATCGCCTTGGCCACCAGCTCAGCCTCTTGCTGCAAACTGACCAATGGCAGGCTCAGATGCAAACCGGCGGCAACCTTGGGCAGCGGTAGCTGCGCGCCGAACAACGGTGCCCAAGCCGCCATCAAGGCATCGCGCCGGGAGCGGCTGGCGCGTCGCATGCGACGGATGTGACGCTGAAAATGACCGGCGGCGATGAATTCGGCCATCACCACCTGATCCGCGGCCGGCGGATGGCGATCACTCATGGCACGTAGCGCGCTCAGTGCCGGCACCAGCTTGGCCGGCAAAACCAGGTACCCCAGGCGCAAGCCGGGAAAGGCGATCTTTGAAAAGGTGCCGACGTAGAGCACGCGGGCGCTGTGATCCAGGGCCGCCAACGGCGCCAGTGGCGTGCCGTCATAGCGATATTCTCCGTCATAATCGTCTTCGATAATCCAGCTGTCGTGGCGCTCGGCCCAGGCCAGCAATTCGAGCCGCCGCGCCAGCGACAGCGTGACGCCGACCGGATATTGGTGCGATGGCGTTACGTACGCTATACGGCAATCGGTATGCTGAGCCAATTGCGCAGTATCCATGCCATCCTGGTCCAGCGCGATTCCCACCAGCTGCGCGCCGGCCACCTTCAATGCAGCTGCTGCCGATGGATAACAGGGATTTTCTATGGCGACCTTGTCGCCGGCGTCGAGCAAAAGCTGCGCGCACAGGGCAATGCCATGCTGGGCGCCGGCGGTAATCATGATCTGCGACGGCTCGCAGACCAGGCCGCGCGCATGGCGCAGATAGGCCGCGACCAATTCGCGCAAACGAAGATTGCCGGCAGCCTCGCCATAGCCCATATGCGCCAACGGCGCATGACGCCAGAAATTACTTTGCAAGCGCGCCCAGATGGCGCTGGGGAACAAATCATAGGCTGGCACGCCAAGGCGAAACGCGCGCGCCGGGCCGTCAAACCGGCGCTGGCGCACTCCGTAGCCGCTCAGGCGCTGCTGCATGGTTGATTGCTGCATTGCCGGCACGGCTGCGGCCGTTGCAGCAAGATCGGGAGCGGCTGCCGCCGCCAAGCCATCGGCGTAAGTGCCATCGCCGACTCTGCTGCTGATATAGCCTTCTGCATATAGCTGCTCGTAAGCGCGCACCACAGTGTTGCGCGATACATTCAGCGCCAGCGCCAGATTACGCGAGGTAGGCAGCTTGATGCGATAAGTAGCCGGCGTCGCCAGGATGCGCTGGCGCAAAGCCAGGCAGAGCTGCTTGGCCAGACCTTTACCACCCTCGAGCGCAATCCCGGCCGGATCCAGATGCATGGATAGCGCTGGCGATACTGGTTTCATGCTTAATCGCGCTGCGTCGATGTCAGCAGTTGCCGCAACCAGGGTTTCCAGACGATCGCCACTGTGTGGGTGCCGTGGCCGCGCGTCACCTCGCTTTGCTTGACCATCACCATACGCGCGCCCGGCACACGTTTGACCTCACGTTCAAGAACACCGATTTCCGGCGGATTGATCAGATCGTCGGCGGAATTTACAGCAATCAGCGGAGCCCGGATCTTTTCCAGCAACGGTCCGGGATCGTAATCGCGCGAAGCATCCATGAAATACAAGGTGTCATTAGCGTCGGCAGTCTTCATCGAGATGGCGACGGCAGCATCCAGCGCGGCATCGGCTTGCGCCAGATCCGGCATCTGCTGCTGGCGCAGCACTGCATTGCTGGACATGAAAAAAAGCATCTGCTCAGTGGTACGCAAACTCGGCGGCTGCACCGTGTAATTACCGCCCTGCCACTGCGGATCGTTGCGGATGGCATCGATGATGATGCGACGCCAGACGCGGTTGCGGCCGGAAATCTGAGACGGCACACTGGCCAGCGGCATTAGGGCATCCATGAATTCCGGATGTTGTTCACCCCACATCCAGGTCTGCATGCCACCCATCGACGTACCCATCACCAGGCGTAAATGGTTCACTCCCAAGGTTTCCGTGAGCAGCTTGTACTGGGCTTCGACCATATCGCGGTAGCCATAATGCGGAAATTTGCTGCGCAGGCCGTCACTAGGTTTGCTGGAATTGCCATGGCCGATGCCATCCGGCAGTATCAGGAAATAACGTGACGCATCGAGCAACTGGCCGGCGCCGAACAGTTCGCCGGAAAATTCCGGACGAATGAACTGCGCGCCGGAACCGCCGGTGCCGTGCAAGATCAGCACGGCATTGCTGACTTTGCCACCGGCGTCGCGCTGCGGCGTACCGAAGGTGCGGTAGTGGATGCGCAGTTCCGGCAAGGTCTCGCCGGACGCAAAACGGAAATCCTTGAACACCGCATCATGCTCGACCGCTTGCGGCGCATCCGCCAGTGCAGTCCCGGAAAAACAGAACGCCGCAAACAGAATCAATAATTGCCTATGAACCATGTCGCTCCTCGATTAGTGTCTTTTTAAAAAGACTATCTTTGTCTTTGCCAGCCCACCGGCCTTACAGAGATTGGACCTATAAATAAGAACAATCTTGGATCTTTGATGATACCAACTTAAGGCGCTACGATAAGTACTGTTTTGTATCCGGCCCGGATACATAGCGTTACCCCGTTGCGTTTTCACATAGGAGATCATCTTGGCTTCAGAACCGGCACCGCGTCCGCATATTTACATCAAACCGCTCAGCGAACAAGACTTCGCTCTCTGGCAGCCGCAGTGGCTTGGTTACCTTGGCTTCTACCAGACGGAAGTACCGGAAGCCACGCGCCTGATCACCTGGCAGCGCCTGCTGGATCACAAGGAACCAATGTTCGGCGCGTTGGCGATGGTTGATGGACAGGCAGTCGGCGTGGTGCACTGGATTTTCCATCGCTCGTGCTGGACCGTGGAATACTCCTGTTATCTGCAAGATTTGTATGTCGCCCCGGAACAGCGCGGCACCGGTCTCGGCCGGCAACTGATCGAGCACGTGTACGCACAAGCCAAGGCCGCCGGTAGCACCCGTGTGCATTGGCTCACACGTGAAACCAACAGCACCGCGATGCAACTGTATGATCGCATCGCCCAACGCGCCGGCTTCGTGCAGTACCGCAAGCAACTTGATTAAAACGTTATCACCCGCTCTATCAACCTTACTTATCCACCCACTCAGATAAAGTTCAGCCATGCCACAGCAATCCACTGAAACCGGTCGGCCGCTGCCAGACTGGCAGCCAGCCGCACTGCCGCAGCGCACCCAATTGCAAGGCGGCAGCATCCGGCTGTTGCCGCTAGACGCCGAGCGCGATGCCGCTGCCCTGTACCAGGCAGAACACGCTGCCGACGCCGACCCCAGCCAATGGGACTTCCTGACCGCTGGCCCGTTCCAGAGCGAGCTCGACTTCAGCGCCTGGCTAAAGACGTGCGCCGTCAGCAGCGATCCATTCTTCTATACCGTGATCGACCAGCAAAGCGGACTGGCCACCGGCGTCCTCAGCTATCTCGCCATCACGCCGGAACACGGCTCTATCGAAATCGGCCATATCTGGTTTAGCGGCCGCATGCAGCGCAGCCGCCAGGCCACCGAAGCGATTTACCTGCTAGCGCGACATGCGTTCGAAGTGCTTGGCTACCGCCGTCTGGAATGGAAATGCAATTCGCTCAACCAGCGTTCGCAGCAAGCGGCATTGCGCTTCGGCTTCACGCCGGAGGGCCTATTCCGGCAACATCGCGTATTCAAAGGAAAAAATCGCGATACCGCATGGTTCTCGATGCTGGATAGCGAATGGCCATTGCAACGTGCGATTTTCGAAGCCTGGTTGCAAGCGGATAATTTCGATGCGGAGGGACGTCAAAAGAAATCGCTAAATGAAATTCGTGCTGCGCTTTCTTGAAATACCTGGCGATTTGGCTAAGAGGCTGTTGCAAACACAGATGGCTAGGCGCTCCGACGAAGACAGTACGAGCAGTACGGCCAGCAGGGTGTAGCAGGGGTTTCAGACGACATTGTCGTCTGCCTCCGGAACGACCTGGGCTTGCAAGCTCGGGGGCACCCTGCAAGGGCAACAACGCCAGGTGTGTTTGCAACAACCTCTAAGGCAGTAAAGACTTAAACTACAGCGCCTGGCCACAATTTCGATGTGGGGTTTGCTCGTATCGGTTATCATTTTTCTTATTTGCAGATAGAGGGCCGCCATGAACAAACCCAACTTTTTCGACGACATCCAAGCCAAGATCAACCAGGCCATCGAAAATTCCCCCGCCAAGGATATCGAGAAGAACGTCAAGGCCATGATGAGTCAGGGCTTTGCCAAACTGGATCTGGTCACCCGTGAAGAATTCGACGTGCAAGCCCAGGTGCTGGCGAGCACGCGCGCCAAACTCGAAGCACTCGAGGCACGCGTGACCGAGCTTGAAGCACACCTGAAACAGCCATGATGCCGCGCCAGTGACGCTGGCAGTATTGAAAAGCCGGGCGCTGGCAGGCATGCAGGCGCCCGAGGTGACAGTTGAAGTCCACCTGGCCAACGGCCTGCCTAGTTTTACCATCGTCGGGCTACCCGAAACCGAGGTCAAGGAATCCAAGGACCGGGTCCGCGCAGCGCTGCAAAACGCCCGTTTCGAATTTCCTTCCCGTCGTATCACCGTCAATCTCGCGCCTGCAGATCTACCCAAAGAATCAGGACGATTTGACTTGCCGATTGCGCTCGGCATCCTGGCTGCATCCGGACAGATGCCTGCGAACAAACTCGATGACTACGAATTTGCCGGCGAACTCTCGTTGTCCGGCGAGTTAAGGCCGATACGCGGCGCGCTGGCGATGACCTTCGCCATGACTGCCCAAAGCAGCAATGCGCCAAACGGCAAAAGCCGTGCCTTCATCCTGCCACGCGCCAATGCCGACGAAGCGGCGCTGGTCACCGATGCCCGTATCCTGCCGGCCGACAGCCTGTTGCAAGTGTGCGCCCACTTCTCATCTGCGCAGGCAGAAACAAGATTATCGCGCCATATTGCCGAACCACAGCCAAGACTACCTGGCTACATGGATTTCAGCGACGTCAAGGGTCAGCTGCAAGCCAAGCGCGCGCTGGAAGTAGCCGCGGCCGGTGGCCATAGCGTCTTGCTGATGGGACCGCCAGGCACTGGAAAATCGATGCTGGCGACGCGTTTTCCTGGAATTCTGCCGCCGATGAGCGACCGTGATGCCCTGGAATCGGCTGCGGTGCAATCGCTGACCAGCGGCTTTTCCAGCGCGGCATGGAAGGTACGGCCATATCGTTCGCCACATCACACAGCGACCGCCGTTGCACTGGTCGGAGGAGGCAGTCCGCCCCGCCCCGGCGAAATTTCACTGGCGCATCGTGGCGTGTTGTTTTTGGATGAGTTGCCGCAATTCGACAAGCGTGTGCTGGAGGTACTACGTGAGCCGCTGGAATCCGGCCGCATCACGATTTCGCGGGCCGCGCGGCAAGCAGATTTTCCGGCACAATTTCAGTTGATCGCGGCAATGAACCCCTGTCCTTGCGGCTACCTCGGACATACCGTCAAACAATGCCGCTGCACGCCCGACAATATCCTGCGTTATCAAAACAAGATCTCGGGGCCATTGCTCGACCGCATCGATATGCAGATTCTAGTGCCGGCGTTGCCTCATGATGAACTGCTGAATGCCGCTCAAGGGGAATCGTCGGCAGCCATCGCAACGCGCATCGAACAAGTGTGTGCCTTGCAACTGGCGCGTCAAGGCAAGCAGAATAATGCCTTATCGGCGAGTGAAATCGATCAGCTTTGCAAGCCTGATAACGCTGGAGAAAAACTGTTGCGAGGGGCCATGACCCGCCTGAACTGGTCGGCGCGCGGCTATCATCGCGCGCTTAAAGTTGCACGCACGATTGCCGATTTGAGCGGAGCGGAAAACATTGCCGCGAGTCATGTCGCCGAAGCGATTCAATATCGCCGGGCTTTAAGCCAAGCCTGAGCGTTATGCAAACGACATGTAGATAATGCGCCCGAAATTGAAATCTGAGATCCCTGTGGATTTAAGTCAGTTTTAATTTTTAGCCCGTATGCTGGGTTTCATGGGCACACAGAAATGGAAACCCAACGCACGACAGGAGGAACCATCATGAACAAGCGCACAGTTCTCGCACTAACCGCCTTGATCGCCGCCGCATTGACGTTCAACGCCAATGCAGCTCCCACTCCGATCACGAAAGGCGTAGCCACCTACATGTCTGGCGGCATCGGTCTGGATGAATCGACTCTGATACAGCAAGAGGCGAAAAACTATCCACTGGAACTGGAATTCCTCATCAAAGCTTCCCCGAAAGACGAATATGCAGCCGACATCCACGTGAAAATCAGCGACGCAAGTAATAAAGTGGTGTTGGACGCCGTTTCCAAAGGGCCATTTTTCCTGGCAAAACTGCCAGCTGGCAGCTATCACCTGGAAGCAGCCAAGAATGGGCAAGTAAAAGATCATAAGATCGCCATCACGCCAGGATCGCACCAGCACATCATGTTCGAGTGGCAAGAATAATGTAGCGTTAGCGGGCAACATTAGGTGACGCTATTGGCCTGCGCCCAGTGATATATAAATATTAAATACACTCTTAGAAGAAATACATTGCCTTGATAAGTATTTAGCACGTGACAAAAATAACCTGTGGCGTACTATGTAATTGAAACAAGCGCAAAATTTCTTTTACCACTGAAATATGTCTGTCTGAAAAGAAACATATCGATCAGAAAAGGAGTTGAGAAATAATATTTTCACTTGCTGGCTTGAAAACTGCTTACTCGATCATTACCTTCTGTTCTAACTACCGGGAGCGCATATGAACCTGATTTATAACAGTGACCAATACAGCGTCGTCGAATTTGGTGCCGATGAACAACGCGAAGCTTTGCGTTTCGGCGGCTACGAAATCGTCGATAAATCGTTCAAGCGCGAGATTTTTATTGCTGGTGCCTTGGCTGAATTTTTCCGTAAAGGGGTCGAAGATCTGATTGCGACCGAGCCGAGCATCGAGGATATCGATGCTTTCCTGGGTAACTATGACTCGATGATGAGTCAGCCCGTCACTTTGCAATAACCCTTACTTCCAACACGTCCCTTCACCCGATGTTGCCGAAAATCACGGCAATAACGGGCTGGTTGGGATAATTAATTTGGACTTACGCAAAATTTCGCCAGCAAGGCATGCCGACGAAGATAGTACGAAGATACAGCTAGGAGGCATAACGCCGCTGGCGGAATTTTGCGTCAGTCCTATTAATGTATATTGCCGTACCTTTTAGATTTCTTCCGGTACGTCGACATGTACGCCAATTCCAGCCCGATTCACAGTGCCCAGAGCGGCATTCACGACCAGCTTGCGGCTACCGTCGCCAAGCACGCCTCGCATACATTTCAAAAGCCGGTCAGTGCCTATAACCAAAGTGCGTTCGACGACAGCATTGCCGCCTGGCGCGCCGCCGGCAGTGCACCGCTGATCCTCGATGCGGGTTGCGGCGTCGGTCTCTCGACCATGTACCTGGCGGCACGTTATCCGGATCATTTTGTGATCGGGGTCGACCAGTCCGCCGACCGGGTTGGCCGCAACACGCTATGGCCGGGGCTGGCAGCGCTGCCGCACAACTTCATCCGTATTCGCGCCGACCTGGTGGATTACTGGCGATTGCTGCTGGCGGCGCAGGTTTTTCCGGCGCGCCATTATCTGCTGTATCCGAATCCATGGCCGAAAATCGGCCAGCTCAGCCGGCGCTGGCATGGCCATCCAGTGTTTCCGACGATCGTCGCGCTGGGAGGTATCCTGGAGTGCCGCAGCAACTGGCAGATTTATGTCGAGGAATGCGCCAGCGCCCTGCGCCAGTTGAGCGGCTTGACTGTTGATTGCGAGGCTTATCGGCCAGAACTTCCGATAACGCCGTTTGAAAGCAAATATCTGGCGTCAGGCCATCAGCTGTGGCGTTGTCAGGTCAATCTCGGATCAGCGCCAGGCGCCTGAAAAGAAAAAGCCCCGCAAACCTGAACGGCTTGCGGGGCTTTTTTCGGCATTTTAAATTTCGACCTTGGTTCCCAGTTCCACTACACGGTTGATCGGGATATGGAAAAAGTCGGACGGCTTGGCTGCGTTCTGATACATCCACGCGAACAGTTTTTCCCGCCACAGCTGCATACCCGGGATCTTGCTTGGGATCACCGTATCGCGCGCCAGGAAGAACGACGTATCCATCACGTCGAATTCCAGGCCGAACTGCGCCGTCGCCAAGGCCATCACGGTTTGCACGTCAGGCGCTTCCTTGAACCCGAAGGCGGAGCGCAAGACATACACCTCGCTGCCCAGTTCTTTCAAAGTCAGGCGCTTGCTGTCTTCAACGAAAGGCACGTCCCAGATACTGATCTTCAGGAAGAACACGCGCTTATGCAAGATGCGGTTGTGCTTCAGGTTATGCAGCAGGGCCACCGGCACGGTGGTTTTGTTACCGGTCATGAAAACAGCAGTGCCATCGACCCGATGCGGCGGATGCGCCAGCAAGCCTTCAATGAAGGGCTCCAGCGGAATCCCTTCATCCTTGCTGCGCTCACGCAGCAGCATGCGACCGGCGTACCAGGTCATCAGCAGGAAGAAGGCGATGCCGCCAAGCAGCAATGGGAACCAGCCACCGTCGACGATCTTCAGCAGATTCGCGGCGAAGAACGCGAAATCGACAATGAAGAAAGCGCTGATGACCAACGCCACCAGAAAAGGATTCCACTTCCAGACCGTGCGCATGACGACCGCTGCCAGCACGGTGGTGATCAGCATGGTAGTCGTCACCGCCACGCCATAGGCTGCCGCCAGGTTATCGGATTTCTTGAAAGCCAGCACCACGCCCACCACCAGCAACAGCAGCATCCAGTTGATCACTGGCACATAGATCTGGCCGCGCTCATCTTCCGACGTGTGCAGGATGCGCATGCGCGGCACAAAGCCCAGCAGGATGGCCTGGCTGGTCAATGAGAACGCGCCGGAGATGACTGCCTGCGAAGCGATCACGGTGGCGGCGGTCGCCAGGATCACCATTGGCAACAGCAACGCGTCCGGCACCATCAGGTAGAACGGGTTCTGGATAGCCGCTGGATTGATCAGCAAGTTTGCACCCTGGCCAAAGTAATTCAGCATCAGGCAAGGCATGACGGTAAACAGCCACGCAAAACGGATCGGACGGATGCCGAAGTGGCCCATGTCAGCATACAGGGCTTCGGCGCCGGTCAGCACCAGCACTACCGAACCCAGCACCACGAATGCTTGCAACGCGTGTGTCTTCATGAAAGCAGCAGCGTAGTAAGGATTGATTGCAACCAGGATTTCCGGCGCCTTGAGGACGTTATAAACGCCCAGCAAACCCAGCGCGACAAACCACACAAACATGACCGGTCCAAATAATTTACCGACCACCGTGGTGCCGTGCTTCTGGATCAAAAACAAGGCAATCAGAATAATGAGCGACAGCGGCAAGACAAAACGCGTCAATCCCGGCGTGGCGATTTCCAACCCTTCCACCGCCGACAGCACCGAGATAGCCGGCGTGATCACGACGTCGCCATAAAACATGCAGGCGCCGAAGACGCCCAGCATCATCAGCGTCTTGGCGCGTTTCGAACCGCTTGCGGCAGTACGCAGCGACAGGGCCATCAAGGCCAGCACGCCGCCTTCGCCGTTGTTATCGGCGCGCATGACGAACAAGACGTACTTGAGCGAGACCACGATGGTGATCGCCCAGAACAGCATCGAGATAATCCCCAGCACGGCATCAGGTGTGAATGGAATCCCGTGATCAGTGCTAAAGCACTCTTTCAGCGCGTACAGCGGACTGGTGCCGATGTCGCCGAACACGATTCCCAAGGCAGCCAGCGTGATGATGTGTAGACGGGAAGACTTGAATCCGGGGTGGTTGCTGGTTTGCGTTGTACTCATGTTCTCTCTCATCTTATTAGTAAGGGCAAGTATCGCTAAACACGTGACCCGCTTACTTCAATTTGATTTCTTTCTTGAAACTGTTTGTCGCATTGCACAAGGAGGCGGATTTTACTATCGAACCTTGCGCGGAAACTAATTTGCCGTATAGCTGCCGTTGCTAAAATACATCCTCATCCAGGCATTTTTGTGCCTATATTTCTGCACCGGTCTTGTTGAAACCTTGCCCGCTTCAAAAGAGGTACAAACTTATCAATAACAAAAAAACATGGAAAATATTAAAGACATCTTATCCCGCGTTACGCATCTTTCAAAGCTAACGCTCGCTCATACAAGGCATTTTTCTTTTGCCCGGTGATCTGCGCCGCCAACGCGGAAGCTTGCTTGATCGACAATTCCGCAAGCAATATTTGTAACACCCGCTCACCTTCGGCGCTGTCGTCGCGCGCTACCGGCGCCGCTTCGACCAGCAGCACAAATTCGCCCTTCTGCCGGTTGGCGTCAGCCACCAGCCAGGCCGGCGCTTCGCCCAGCGCGCAACGGTGCACGCTCTCGAACAATTTGGTCAGCTCGCGCGCCAGCACCACCTGGCGCTCCGGCCCGAAGGCCTGCAACAGGGCATCGACGGTTTCAATAATGCGGTGCGGCGCTTCATACAGCACCAGCGTTGCACTGGCGCCCGCCAGTCCGGCCAGGATGATCTCGCGCTGACGCGCCTTGCTTGGCAAGAATCCAATGAACTGGAACTGGTCGTTGACCAGGCCGCTGACTGACAATGCCGTCACCGCCGCCGACGGCCCCGGCAACGGCAAGGCGCGCAACCCCGCCCTCAGCACCGCATCGACGATGCGGGCGCCAGGATCCGACACCGCCGGCGTGCCGGCATCGGACACCAGTGCGATACGCTCTCCTGCCTGCAAGCGGGCTACGATTTTTTCCGCAACTTCCCGCTCGTTGTGCTCGTGCGCCGCCAGCAAGGGCTTGGACAAGCCATAGCGGCCCAGCAAATGGGCGGTATTGCGCGTGTCTTCACAGGCCACGGCGTCGACCAGCGACAATACATGCAGGGCGCGCAGGCTGATATCGCAGACATTTCCGATCGGTGTGGCCAGCACATATAATGTTGAAGCTGGATACGCTTGCTGCGCCACCTCATCCAAAATTGCTGGGTTGATGAGGGCATTGGCAGATTGATGAGTCATTGGGAGTTATGAATGTTATATAAATGGGCCAAGCTGGCGCTAGCGGCGGGTATCCTGTTGAACGGATTGTGCCCGCCTGCGCTGGCAAACACAACCACCGGCGATGCCGCCAACGCGGACGCCGACGGCAATACCATTCCGCTGGCCAGCATCGCCTTATTGTTGCCTTTGCGCTCCAGTCCCTTGGGGGCGGCGGCCGATGCGGTGCGCAGCGGCTTTCTGAATGCCTACGAACGCGACAAGAGTGGTCTGGCGGTGACCGTGATCGAAGCTGCCGATACCCCCAGCGACATGCTCGCCGCGTACAATGCCGCCAGCAAAAAATACGATATCCTGGTGGGACCGCTGTCGCGTACCGGCCTGACCGCCATCATCCAGAACGGCAAAGTGGAAAAACCGACGATCGCCCTGACCCAGCCGGATTTCTCGGGCGGCAAGGATGCTGTTTTGCCGACACAGTTATTGCCCATCGGCCTGTCGATTGAAGCCGAGGCGCGCCAGGTCGCCAATTGGGTCGGCACCGATTACGCACCCGGCAAGGTACTGGTGCTGAGCACCAGTACCGCCTGGCAGAAACGGGTCGCCAGCGCTTTCGCGCAACAGATCCAAGGCAGTGGACTGCATGCCGAAGTAGTAACGCTCAGCCTGGAAAACGGCGTCTTCAATGTCGATGCGCTGACCCAGTTGCAACAACGGGTCGAGGGCGAAATGCCGCGTTTGCTGTTTGCCGCACTGAATGCCGACCAGACCAAGCAGATACGCATCGCAATTGGCGACCAGACGCCGATCTTCGGAATTTCGCAGTTAAACCCGCTGACCCTCGGCGACAGCAATCCCGATCATCAAATCCCCGAACTGAATGGCGTACGGCTGGTGGACATTCCTTGGCAAGTACAGCCGGATAACCCTGCGGTGATGATTTACCCGCGTCATGAAGTGGCCGCCGATCAGCGCCGTAACGCCGATATGGAACGCTTGTATGCACTCGGCATCGATGCTTTCCGCATCGCCCACGAAGTCGCCGCGCGCAATACCGTATTCCAGATCGACGGCGTCACCGGTAAACTGAATGTCAATTTCGGCGCAGGCACACCCGGCTTTGAGCGGGTCGAACCGACGGCGGCATATCAGAACGGTATCGTCATGCCGCTCGACATCCCGTGAAAACAGGGCTGGCCAATTGATGAGAATGCTCAAGACAATCTTCAGCAGCCAAACCAGCGGCAAATTGGCAGAAGACAAGGCGCTCATCTATTTGCAGCGGCAAGGACTTAAACTGGTCGAAAGAAATTTTCGTTGCAAGGGTGGCGAGATCGATTTGATCCTGTCCGAACCGGCAACGCATAAAGGCGCGCAGGAATTACTGGTATTTGTCGAAGTCAGGCAACGTAGCAACCCACGCTATGGCGGCGCAGCAGCCAGCGTGACGGCCGGCAAGCAGGCCAAGCTGATTCTCGCCGCGCAGGTTTTTCTGCAACGCTACCAGCATCCGCCTGCCTGCCGTTTCGACGTGCTGGCCATGAACGACCAAACCATCGACTGGATCAAACAGGCATTTGAAGCCTAGGGCCTGTTGACATATGATTTGGGAGATGCGTTCAAGTCAAACCGTGTGCTGGCAAGGCGCGTGGCTTGCTGGGGCTTCAGCCCCAGCAAGCCATGCAACGCGGCCAGCGCACGGTTTGGCTTGAACCCTCCGGGAACGGCTGCAGGCGTCGCATGCCGTTGTTGCATCTCCTTGCCGTAGCACCGCTACGTCGCGTCGCTGCGCCTAGGCACGCAACGCCTGCCGCGCGTTCGCACTCCCAAATCATATGTCAACAGGCCCTAGAGGCCGCTATAATCAGGACCAGAAACTGACTAACCTGACTAACACCAAGCTCAACACGCCATACGGCCACAGCATTTCACTCTCAATACCGACATCATGATAACTCAACGTATATTGGCGCACTTCAATGAAAGCGCCGAACTCAAGGCCCATGCAGCAGAAGTCCTGGCGGCGCCGATTGCGAGCGCAGTGGAACTTATGTTCTCAGCGCTGTCCAATGGCAACAAGATTCTTGCCTGCGGTAACGGCGGATCGGCTGCCGACTGCCAGCATTTTGCCGCAGAACTGGTGGGACGCTTCGAGCGGGAACGCTTGCCGCTGCCTGCATTGGCGCTGACAACCGATACCTCGATCATCACCGCGGTCGGCAACGATTACAGCTACAACGAAATCTTTTCCAAGCAGGTACAAGCGTTTGGACAAGCCGGCGATGTATTGTTAGCGTTTTCGACCTCAGGTAATTCGGCCAACATCCTGGCGGCTATCGATGTCGCGCTGGAGCGCGACATGCGGGTGGTAGCCATGACCGGCAAAGGGGGCGGCGCCATCGGCAAGAAACTGACTGAAGCAGATGTCCACATCTGTGTGCCGCACGACCGCACCGCGCGCATCCAGGAAGTCCATCTGCTAACGATTCACTGCTTATGCGACGGCATCGATGTCGCTTTATTTGGAGGAGATGCGAATGATTGATGGGCAAACTAAGCGACAAGTAGGCTGGAGCACGTTGCAACGACCGTTGGCGGCAGTCGCATTATGCGGCGCTGTGGTGATGGGCTTGCAAGGTTGCGTGGCGCTGGCGCTGGGCGGCGCGGTGGCTGGCGGCTTTGCCGCAACGGATCGCCGCACTCTGGGCGCGCAGACTGAAGACAAAGCCATCATGGTCAAGGCTGAAACCCGGATTCCCGGCGTCGTCGGCCAGGATGGGCATGTCAACGCCACCAGCTACAACCGCAAGGTGTTGCTGACCGGCGAAGTACGCGACGATGCCGCTAAGGCGGCGGCGGAACGCGAAGCGCAATCGATTGAAAACGTCCATTCGGTAGCGAATGAACTGGCGATTGGCGCGCCGTCTTCCTTCTCCTCGCGCTCCAACGATACCTATATCACCAGCAAAGTCATCGCTTCCCTGGTCGACGCCAAGGACGTATTCGGCAATTCCATCAAGGTTGTGACCGAACGCGGCAATGTCTACCTGATGGGCCGGGTGACGGAACGTGAAGGCAAGCGCGCAGGTGAAATCGCTGCCGGCGTGAGTGGCGTGCAAAAAGTTGTCAAGGTGTTTGAATACATTACCGAAGACGAATTGACACAAATGTCATCTGCGCCAAGGGAATCGGCCAAGCCATCCACACAGCCTTAAAAACAGCAGGTGAGCCGGGAGCGGCTTGCATTTCCTCAATTACTCAAGTAACGTTGCCGCTGAACAAATGTTCGGCGGCTTTTTTTTGGGGAAAAAACATGATCGGCTTCATCATCTTTCTGGCAATCGTGCTTGTCATCGTCTTTTGGATTGTCGGCATTTATAACGGTCTGGTGAGCTTTCGCAATCGCTTCAAGAACGCCTTTGCGCAGATCGACGTCCAGCTGAAACGGCGTTACGACCTGATTCCGAATCTGGTGGAAACTGCCAAAGGCTACATGAAACATGAGCGCGAAACACTGGAAGCAGTGATCTCGGCGCGCAACCAGGCGGTCACCGCAAACGCCAAAGTCGGCGGCAACGCTACTGATGCTGCTGCAGTACAGCAGATGGCGGCCAGCGAAGGCGCGCTGAGCGCCAGCCTTGGCAAACTGTTCGCCTTATCGGAAGCCTATCCGGACCTGAAGGCTAACCAGAACATGATGCAGCTCACGGAAGAGTTGACCGGCACCGAAAACAAGATCGGCTTCTCGCGCCAGGCATACAACGACAGCGTGATGGAATACAACACGGCAATCGAACAGTTCCCGGGCTCGATCCTGGCGAATATGTTTGCGTTCAAGCCGGCTGAGTTGCTGCAAGCGACCGAAGCGCCGGAAGAACGCAAGGCAGTCAAGGTCACGTTTTAAGGTCTTTAGAGGCTGTTGCAAACACACCTGGCGTTGTTGCCCTTGCAGGGCGCGCCCGGGCTTGCAAGCCCGGGCCGTTCCGCAGACAGACGACAGTGTCGCCTGAAACCCCTGCTACACCCTCCTAGCCGTATTACTCGTACTGTCTTCGTCGGAGCGCCTAGCCATCTGTGTTTGCAACAACCTCTTAGTTAAATTTGACAAAGCCTTTGACTGAACCGTCTACATGACCTTCTTTGAACAGCAGCACCAGGCGCGACAGGAGACCAAGAAACTGGTATTCCTGTTCGCGCTGGCAGTCCTCGCCATCGTTATCGCCGTCAACCTGGCGATGGCACTACTGTGGAATTTCAAGTTCGGCGGCCATCATGAATTGATGCGCAGCTATCCCAAGGGTTTCTTCGCCATCAATACCCTGATCACGCTGGCGTTGATCGGCGGCGGCACCCTGATCCAGACGTTCAATTTGCGCGACGGCGGCGACGCCGTGGCGCAGATGGCTGGCGGCCGCCTGGTCTCGCCTGCCACCGGCGACCTGCAAGAACGCCGATTGCTCAACGTCGTAGAGGAAATGGCGCTGGCTTCCGGCATCGCCTGTCCCAAGGTTTATCTGCTGGAACAAGAAGATTCAATCAACGCCTTTGCCGCTGGCTACAACCAGAATGAAGCGGTGGTTGCGGTTACGCGCGGCACCCTCAACCGGCTCACGCGCGATGAGTTGCAAGGCGTGGTCGGCCACGAATTCAGTCATATCCTGAATGGCGACATGCGTTTGAATGTACATCTGATCGGCGTCTTGTTCGGCATCCAGATGATTGCCGGCTTTGGCCAGCAACTGATGAATTTCGGCAGATTTTCATCTAGTAGCCGCGACGACAAAGGACCGCCGTGGCAGCTAATCATGCTGTTTGCTGGCCTGGCACTGTTCGTGGTTGGCTATATCGGCATCTTCTTCGGCCGCGTGATCAAATCTGCGGTGTCGCGCCAGCGCGAATTTCTGGCCGATGCCAGCGCAGTGCAATTCACCCGTAATCCGGAAGGCATCGGCGGCGCCTTGCGCAAGATAGGCGGCCTTACCGATGGCAAAAAAATCGGCTCGCAGATCAATCACCCCAACGCAGAACAGCTGTCGCATCTGTTTCTCGGCAGCGCCCGCCCCAATCTGCTGGACGGCTGGTTCGCCACCCATCCGCCACTGACTGAACGCCTGAAACGAATTTACGGCAGAAGCATGTCGCCGCTGGAAGCGCCTGAACTGTCCACGCCTTATGCCGAAACCACTGAACGTCTGGCGGACTTGCCGTTTGCCGCCGCCGGCTTTGCCAGCGCCGTCGCATCGACTAGCATGCCCGCTCCAGTTACTGTATCCGGCGCAGCAGCAACACCTTCGCTTGAATTCGGTAACAGCAGCGGCATGAAATCTCCTTTGTCGCCGCAACTCGATGGCGCGGTGCGCGATCCGGCTGGCGCTTGCGCCGTCGTGTATGCGTTGTTGCTGGGTGAAGGCGCAGAACGCGATACACAACTGGCCATCCTCAAGAAGGAAACGCCGCAACAAGCTGCATTAACCACCTTCCTGGCCGAAGCTGTGGCCCAGCTGCCGCTCAGCGCCCGCCTGCCTTTGGTTGATCTTGCCGCGCCGGCGCTGCGGCAACTGGCGCAAGCCGACCGTGATCGCTTGCTAGCGATTGTCGAGCAACTTATCGCCGCCGACAGCCGTATCACGCTAGCCGAGTTTGTATTGCAGACCGTCCTCACGCGCCGCCTGGCGCCACGCGCCGGACGTCTGGTGCCGATCAGATTCAATCGGCTGTCGGACTTGAGCGCAGACGTCGCGCTGCTGCTATCACTGGTGGCCCACGTGGCAGTGCCGGCCGGCCGCACCGATGTGACCGCAGCGCGGCTGACCGCTTTCCTGCGCGGCGCTGCCGCCTGCCCTGAACTCAAGCTTGCCAGCCATGACTATTGCGACGGCGCGACGCTCAGCTTTCCGCGCGTCCGGCAGGCGCTGGACAACGTCAATCAGCTGGCGCCGCTCGCCAAGCCGCAACTGGTCAAGGCGCTGCTGGCAGCAGCCGATGGCGGCGAGGCCTTGCAGATTTCCAGCGCTGACATCTTACGCGCCATTTGCGCCGGCATCGAAGCACCGATCCCGCCTGCCGTTGCCGCCACCTATCAAGCCTATCCCTGGCAGTTCGATAATTAGTGGACTGTAACAGTGAAATTGGGAGTGAAGGACGCGCAGGGTCAGGCGCACAGCGCAGCGATAGTTTGGCTATCGCGAGCATTTGCAACGCCTCCATGCGCAGCGCCTGCGTGGCAGGCACTCTCGATTTCACTGTTACAGCTCACTGCAAATTTTCGCTTTCAGGCAGAGCCGGCGGCAGATAGCTATAATGATTGTTCTCGGGCTTCGCCCGTATTGGATTTCTGTCATGCAAGCTCAAATTGAAAACACTGCTGGCAAGCGGCTCTGGATAAAACTGTCAGCCGTAGCCGTTGTGGTGGCGCTGGCGGTAGGCGGTTACATGTCGATGTCAAATACACATGCTGCGCCCGATGTCAGTTTCACCAATCTCAAAGGTGAACAAGTATCGCTGAAGAGCATGCGCGGAAAAGTCGTGATGGTGAATTTCTGGGCTACAAGTTGCACCACTTGCGTCGCGGAAATGCCGCAAATGGTGCAGACCTATAATGCCTACAAAGACAAGGGCCTGGATTATGTCGCTGTGGCGATGAGTTACGACCAGCCGAATTACGTCGTGAATTTCGTTCAGACCCGCAGCCTGCCGTTTCAGGTCACGCTGGATACGCAAAGCAAGCTGGCCGATGCCTTCGGCGACGTCAGGCTGACGCCGACTACCTTCGTCATCGACAAGCAAGGCAATATCATCAAGCGCTACGTAGGCGAGCCCAAGTTCGCCGAGTTGCATGCACTACTAGACAAGGCATTAGCAACATAAACCAAAAAGGCGCCCTGAGCGCCTTTTTTTATGACCGCCCTGCGTTCACGCCTACCTCGAAGTCGCGCCACGCGAAGCGGTGTCGTACAAGCCGGAGGCCGTGCGCAGCAATTTCGCCGCATCGCCCAGCGCCTGATTCGAGAGACCGGTATCGGACAGCACGGTGATCAGGCACTCTTCGCGCATTTCACGGTATTTGAGACAGAGCGCATAACCTTCCTCGGTGGCGGAAAAATAAGCTTCCTTGCCGACTTTCTCGCTTTGTATATAGCCCGCCTTCACCAGTTTTTTCAGAGCATAACTGGCAATGTGTGTATCCTCGATATTGAGCACGAAGCAAATGTCGGCCAGGCTTTTCTTACGTTCGCGGTGGCACACATGGTGCAACAAAGAAACTTCGACTGGTGTCATATCCTTGACCCCGGCGGCAGACATGCAGCGCGACATCCAGCGATTGAACGCATTACCCGCAATAATCAAGGCATATTCAAGTTCAGACAATTCGACGCTGCTTTCCGAAGCCAGATGTGCGGAAGACAGGATTTTAGGTGCGGCAACGTTCATAGGTATCTCGCTAAACGCCAAGAAAACCAAATCATACAACCAGTTACGCAAAAACCAGGCTGAATCTGAGGTGGTTGAACATCTGTATTTCAACAGGAATATAAACTATTTACATACAAATTATTGACATTTTATTTTTGATGAACGATATTGCCCTTTGCTTAAACTCTGATTTACAAAGAGTAAGCTGGTTGGGGACAGGGGATTCGGGATGTTTCAACGACAGCTGTTCGCAATTATTTTCTGAGCAATGTAAATATTGATCTGATCAGTGAAGGGCAGAGGAAATCGCCACCGGCATTGTCCGACGGCGCTCGGACTCGATCCTGCCGCGCTGATTTCGTGCAGAAAGAATCCGGCCGCAATGACTCAACCCGTCATACAAGCTCTTGGCGAAAATGCTCTGATATTGAACACCGGAGCCAACGCCACTCTCGAATGCCAGCAACGCCTGTGGGCGATCGCGGCCAAGGCGACGCATTGGCCGTACGTGAGCGATGTGGTGCCTGGCATGAATAACCTGACCATCCTGTTCGACCCGCTGGCGACCGACGGCGCGCAACTGGCCGAGAAACTCCAGACCGCCTGGGATGCAGATCTGATCAGCCAGAAGGCTGGCAGGAAAATCGAGATTCCCGTGATATATGGCGGCGACAGCGGCCCCGACCTGGAGCAGGTAGCGATTCACACTGGCCTGTCGCCGGCGGAAATCGTCAAGCGCCACACGGCGGCTGAATACATTGTCTATTTCATCGGCTTCCAGCCTGGTTTCCCCTATCTCGGCGGACTTGATCCCAAACTGGCGACGCCGCGCCGCAGCGAGCCTCGCCTGGTTGTGCCTGCCGGCTCGGTGGGCATCGGCGGCAGCCAGACCGGGATCTATCCGGCGGCCTCGCCGGGCGGCTGGCAACTGATTGGCCGCAGCGAGCTGCAACTGTTCGATCCCGGCTTCAATCCGCCAACCTTGCTGCAACCCGGCGACCGCGTGCGTTTTGTCGCCAGCGAGGTGCTGGCATGATCAAGATCATCCGCGCCGGCCGCATCAACTCGGTCCAGGACATGGGCCGCAACGGCTTTCGCCATCTCGGCATTTGCCAATCCGGCGCGCTGGACCGCACCGCGCTAGCCATCGCCAATCTGTTGGTGGGTAATCCGCGTGACTGCGCTGCCATCGAATTTACACTCGGTCCTTGCGAGCTGGAATTTACCGTCGACACCCGCATCGCCCTCGGCGGCGCCGATTTCGGCGCGACCCTGGCCGGCCGGCCGCTGCTGCCGTGGTGGAGTGTGTGCGCCCGCGCAGGCCAGATCCTCAAACTGAATGCGGCGCGCCACGGCATGCGTACCTACCTCGCAGTCGCTGGCGGCATCAACTCTGCGGCCCAGCTGGGTTCGCGCGCCACCGATTTGCAAGCAGGCTTCGGCGGCCACGGCGGTCGCGCACTGACGGAAGGCGACGCTCTCTCCGCCGGCGCGCTGGATAAGCCAGAGGCCGCGGTTCACACTGCCCCTTCATTTGGCGTACGCGCGCCATCCTGGTACGAACCCGACGATGCCGAATCGCTGGCGATCCGCGTTATCCCCGGCCCCGAATATGGCATGTTCAGCGTTGCTGCGCAAAAGGCGTTCTGGAACGATCACTGGACCTTGACGCCGCAAAGCAATCGCATGGGTTTCCGCCTGAGCGGACCTGAATTGAAAATAAAAAAAGGCGGCGACCTGCTATCGCATGGCGTACTGCCCGGCGTGATCCAGGTGCCGCCCGCAGGCCAGCCGATCGTGCTGATGGCGGATGCGCAGACCACCGGCGGTTATCCGAAGATCGGCGTCGTGATCGGGGCCGACCTGGCAAAGCTGGCGCAACTGCGCTTCAACCGTACTTTGCAATTCGTCGAAACCGACGCCACCGAGGCGCGCGACGCATTGCGCGAAGAAGCCTTGTATCTACAACAAATCGAATCCGCGATGCACTGGCTGCGTCCGGCCAAATGACGACGGGGAGCAGATGATGCCCAGAAAAGACAAATCACGGCAGGTAGATCTCAACGCCGATCTCGGCGAACAAGACAATGGCAGCGACGAAGCGCTGCTGGCGCTGGTCAGTTCAGCCAATATCGCTTGCGGCTGGCACGCCGGCAGCGCCCTGATGATGCAGCAATGCGTCAGATGGGCGGTAGCGCAAGGAGTCGCCATCGGCGCTCATCCGAGCTTTCCCGACCGCGACAATTTCGGCCGCACCGAAATGCAACTGCCTGCCAACGAAATCTATAGCGGTGTGCAGTACCAGATCGGTGCGCTGGCAGCTATTGCCGGCGCCCACGGTGCGCAGCTGGCGCACGTCAAGCCACATGGCGCGCTGTACAACATGGCCGCACGCGATGCGGATCTGGCAGACACCATCGTCGCCGCGATCCGCGATATCGATCCGTCGCTGGCGCTGTTCGGCCTGGCTGGCAGCGAACTGATCGCCGCCGCCCACCGCGCCGGCCTGCACGCGGTAGAAGAAGTATTTGCCGACCGCGGCTACATGGCCGACGGCAGCCTGGTCAAGCGCGGCACGCCGGGCGCGCTGATCGAAGATGAAGAACAGGCTCTGGCACAAACCATGCATATGATCCGCGAGGGCAAGGTATATGCAATTGACGGCAGCTGGGCAGAGGTCAAGGCCGATACCGTCTGCCTGCACGGCGACGGTGCGCATGCACTGGCTTTTGCACGGCGCATCCATGGCGAGCTTACGCAGCAAGGGATAGCGATTCGCGCCCCGCAGATGAGCGGCGGCGATACCTTGTTTCCTTTGCTCGGTTAATTTTTTTGGAATATCGATCACCACAGAATGTAGTTAATAAAATCGACGGCGCAGCAACGACCGTCATCAACATGAGGAGATAGCAATGACCGTAACGGAATTACTGCCGCTGATAGGCATACCCATTGTGGTGGCTGGTTTTGCGCTTAAATTCAACCCCCTTCTGGTAGTCACCGTGGCAGGGCTGGCGACCGGCCTTTCGGTCGGCATGGACCCCGGTACCTTGCTGGAAACCTTCGGCGAAAAATTCATCAACAGCCGTTCGCTGGCAGTCTATGTGCTGATCCTGCCGATCATCGGCCTGCTGGAAAGCTACGGTTTGAAAGAGCGTGCGCAAGACTGGATCTCCAGCCTGGCCAGCGCCACCTCCGCCCGTATCCTGATGTTGTATTTCGTGTTGCGCCAGGGTTTTGGTGCGCTCGGGCTCACCTACATCGGCGGCCAGGCACAAACCGTGCGGCCATTGCTGGCGCCGATGGTGGAAGGCGCTGCGGCAGCACGCCACGGCGACCTGCCGCAACACATACGCGACAAGCTGCGCGCCCACTCTGCTGCCTGCGACAACATCGCCGTGTTCTTCGGTGAAGATATTTTCATCGCCTTCGGCGCCGTGCTGCTGATGGACGCCTTCCTCAAGGAAAACGGCATCGCCGGCATCGAACCCTTGCATCTCGGCCTGTGGGCTATCCCGACCGCTCTCGCTGCGCTCGCCATCCACATGTTCCGCCTGGTGCGACTGGATGCCAGCATCCAGCGCGACGTCGATGCATGGAAAAAAACCAACGCGTCCAACGCCAATGAGGTGACAGCATGAGCGCACTGATCACCATCAACGAAATCTACTATCTGATCGGCGTCATCCTGATGCTGCTGGTCGGCATGACCCTGCGCGACAAGGGTAATCCCAAGCGCGTTACCACGGCGCTTTTCTGGTTCCTGTTCGGTTCGGTATTCCTGTTCAGCGACCTGCTGATCTCTACGCTTGGCAAGCCGATGGCGTATCGCATTGTCGGCGTGATTGTCGTGCTGATTTCGCTGATCGCCGGTTGCGGCCTGCTGTCGATCGGCACTTACAAACAGCGCAACGCCGAACAACGCCAGGCCTCAGCCAACAAGCTGGGTAACTGGCTGTTCCTGCCAGCGATACTGATCCCGGTAGTCACCGTACTGTGCACGGTGCTCCTGAAAGACGTCGCCATTGGCGGCATGTATATTCTCGACCAGAAGCAGCTGACCCTGGCCGCGCTATGCGTCGGTTGTATCTGCGCCATCCTTGCCGGCTGGAAGCTGACCGGCGGTACGCCGCTGCATGCTGTCCGCGAATCGCGCCGCTTGCTGGATTCGATCGGCTGGGCCTCGGTCCTGCCGCAAATGCTGGCGATGCTGGGCGGCGTGTTCGTCGTGGCCCAGACCGGCAAATCGGTGCAAGAAATCGTTAGCCTGTTCGTCGATCCGCACAACCGCTTCATGCTGGTGGTAATCTACTGCGTCGGCATGGCGCTGTTCACCATGATCATGGGCAACGCCTTTGCCGCCTTCCCGGTGCTGACCGCCGGCATCGCGCTGCCGTTTCTGATTGTCGGCCAGCACGCCGATCCGGCGCCACTGGTGACCATCGGCATGCTGGCAGGTTATTGCGGTACATTGATGACGCCGATGGGCGCCAACTACAACATCGTGCCGGCGGCATTGTTGGAGCTTAAAGATAAATACCTAGTGATCAAAACGCAAATCCCGACGGCGCTGACGCTGCTGGTCGCCAATATTTTCCTGATGTATTTCCTGATTTTCCGCTAAGGAGAAGCCATGCACCTCACTCTCGATCAGGTTTCGGCTTTTGCAGCCTTGCCGTTGCGCTCGCTGCGCCATGAATATCCGAACCACATCATGCATGCCCTCAACGGTCCGCAAGACGTGCTCTCGCCGCGTGCGCTGCATCCTGTGTTCTACGGCTGCTACGACTGGCATTCGGCGGTGCATGGCTATTGGCTGCTGGCGCGTTGCGCCAGGCAGTATCCCACGTTGCCGCAGCAGGACAACATCGCTGTGCTGTTCGATGAACACTTCACCGCCGCCAACATGCAACAGGAACGGGCTTACTTCCAGACGCCTGGGCGCGTATCGTTTGAACGCCCTTACGGCTGGGCCTGGATCATGGCATTAGCGCAAGAACTGGATACCTGGCAGCATCCCAAGGCAAAAATCTGGCTGGCAGCCATGGAGCCGCTGGTGGCAGAAATCCGCAGCCGCGTATTCAGTTACTTCGCCAAGCTCAGTTATGCGATCCGGGTTGGCACCCATTACAACAGCGCCTTCGCCTTGAAGCTGATCCTGGATTTCGCCCGTCACCGCAACGATATAGAACTGGAAAGCGCAGTGGTCACCGCATCCTGCCGCTATTTCATGGGCGACAGCAATTATCCGGCGCATTACGAGCCGGGCGGCGACGAATTCCTGTCGGCGGCGCTGACCGAAGCCTTGCTGATGTCGGATGTGCTGGAGCCGAATGTTTTCCCCGACTGGTTCGCCCAGTATCTGCCGGCATTGGGCGATATCGGCCGCCTGATGAATCCGGCCGACGTCAGCGATCATAGCGATCCCAAGATCGCCCACCTGAACGGCTTGAACCTGAGCCGCGCCTGGTGCATGAAACGGATTGCGCGACGCCTGCCGGAAAGCGATCCGGCGGGTCCTATCCTGAGCGCCGCGGCAAGACGCCATATCGAAGCCGGCCTGCCCAATGTGGTCAGCGGCGAATACGCCGGCGAGCATTGGCTGGCGACCTTCGCCATGCTGGCGATGGAAGCGGTCAACTAAGGCACAATTTATGACTACCCAAAATATCCTGTTAACCGGTTTCGAACCGTTCGAACAAGAACCGCTCAATCCTTCCTGGGAAGCGGTGCGTGCGCTTGAGGGCTGGCAATGCCAAGGCGCTCAGGTAGTGGCACGCCAGCTGCCTTGCGTGTTCGGCAAGGCATTGGAAGTATTGGACCAGATGCTCACGGAATTCAAGCCGGCGCTGGTGATATGCGTCGGCCAGGCCGGCGGCCGCAGCCAGTTGTCGCTGGAACGCGTTGCGATCAATGTCGACGATGCGCGGATTGCCGACAACGCCGGCCGCCAGCCGATCGACCAGCCTATCTACAATGACGGCCCCGCTGCCTATTTTTCGACCTTGCCCATCAAGAGCATGGTCAAGGCGATGCGTGCCGCCGGCATCCCGGCTGAAGTATCGCAAACCGCCGGCACCTTCGTTTGCAACCATGTGTTCTACGGCTTGCTGCATCAGCTGACGCAGCACACGCCGGCGATACGCGGCGGCTTTATCCACATCCCCTACATTCCATCGCAGGCGGCGCGTCATCCGGGCCAGCCAAGCCTGGCGCTGGACACCGTGATTGAAGGCTTGCGTACGGCAATCCAGAGCGCCATGACCTTGCAACAAGATGTCGTCGAAGGCGGCGGCCAGCTGCATTGAATGCCGCCCGCGCCAGTTCAGCGAATTTCCTGATTCTGGTACGGCCGATCTTGTATCATAGACTCGACTGGGAGATTCGTTACTCCCTGAAGATCGAGTCTTGCAACAGGAACCCGTATGTCGGAAACTCAAGTCGTCGTCGTTAGTCCGGAAGGCGAGCTGTACGCTGGCAGCGCCGGATTAGTCACCCTGCCGGGCATCGAAGGTTCGCTCGGCATCCTGCCCGGCCATACGCCGCTGCTGACGCGCCTGAGGCCGGGCGCAGTCCATATCAAACGCCCCAGCGGCGAAGACGATTTCATTTATGTCGCCGGCGGCTACGCCGAAATCCAGCCGCATGCCGTCACTATCCTGGCCGACACCGCAATCCGCGGCAAGGACCTGGACGAAGCCAAAGCCACCCTGGCGCGGCAGAAAGCCGAGGAACGTTTGCAAAACCTCCATTCGGATATCGACTATGCACTAGCGCAAGCGGAGCTGGCGCAAGCCACCGCACAACTCGCGACGTTGGCGCAAATGCGACGCGGAAAATAAGCTGGGGAGACGCCGGTCTTGTGCCGGACGCGCTCTCGTCAATCAGCGAGGCTGAGGCCGGTTGCCGCCATGCGGTGGACGCCCTCCGCCCGGAGGTCTGCCACTTGGCGGCCTGATACCGTTTGGCGGCGGCCGCTGGCCACCACCTAATCCAGGTGGACGCGGCTTTCCTGGCAAGATCGCCGGCGGCCGCGGATGCGGTCTTGGCGGCGGCCGTACTGCCGGTGGCCGCGGACGATGCGGCCGGTGCGCCCAGTGCGACTGCTGGCCATACCACGGCCGGCCGCGATAATACCGCCCCCAATACGTCCCCAACGAAAAGACGACGATCGGTAATCCGATGGCGCTACCGTAGTTAATCAACGGCACCTGGTTGCCCTGGTACGGATAATTCAGGTTCTGTGCATAAACCCAGCCGCGATTGCCATCCGGTAAAGTGACATCGCACCAGCTATAACCATTGATGCAACCGGCCACCGATACCGGCGTGCCCGGGGCAAGCTGGGCCACCAGCGGATAGTCGCGCGCCGGACCGGCGCGCAAATTGACAGGCTTGCTGGTAAATGCCTGCTGCGCCATGGCTGCCACAGGGAAAACCAGGCAGGCGGCGGCAAGTAGAGGAATCAAACGGATGCGGATCATGGGCTGGCTCCTGAAGTGCAATCGATGAAATATCCTACTTATATCCTACTTAATTGCGATCAAGGATACCCCGAAAAACTTGCAACATAGCAGTAAAAACAGTCTCTCCAACGACACCCTACCTTGATCGTTCCAGGCTGGCGCGCAGCATTTCAATGAATAAGCGCAAGGCGGTCGGCAACTGGCGGCGGCTCGGATAGTAGAGGAAGAAACCTGGCATCGGCGGGCACCAGTCGTCCAACGCCCGCACCAGCCGGCCTTGCGCCAGCCATTCCCGCGCCTGTTCTTCATAGAGATAACTCAGGCCGATGCCGTCCAGCGCCGCGCCCAGCATCAACTCATCATCGTCCAGTAGCAAAGGGCCGTCGACCGCAACCGCCAGCGCCTCGCCGTCCTTGGCAAACTCCCATGCATAGAGTGCGCCGCTGGGAAAGCGGCGGCCGATGCAGGCATGCTGTTTCAAGTCCTGCGGATGGCGCGGCAAGCCACGACGCGCTGCATACAGCGGCGAGCAGACTACGATCAGGCGCAGCGGCGGCCCCATCGGCAGTGCGATCATGTCGCGCGCCAGGGTCTCGCCGAAGCGGATGCCGGCGTCGAAACCCTGCGCAACGATATCAACCAGACTGTCGTCGGTCACCACTTCCAGCCGGATTTCCGGATATGCCGCCAGGAAGCGTGCGAACACCGGGGCCAGCAGCCAGCGCGCCGCCGTGCGCGGGACGTTCAGCCGCAAGGTCCCACGCGGGGTATCGCGAAACTGGTTGACCTGGTCCAGCGCCTCGCCGATTTCGCGCAACGCCGGCCCCAGGCGCGTCAGCAACTGTTCGCCGGCCTCGGTCGGCGTCACGCTGCGCGTGGTGCGGTTGAGCAAGCGCACGCCAAGACGGCTTTCCAGCGTACGCATGGCGTGGCTCAGCGCCGAGGCGGAAACCCCGCATTCCAGCGCCGCCTTGGTAAAGCTGCGATGGCGGGCAACGCTGGCAAAGGCGTCCAGTTCAGTCAGGTCGGGTTTGCTCATTGATGAAATATTTTCAGTATTACATGAAATATAACATGACTTATCAACGGTAATTGCACAAGAGATACTGAGCCTGTCATCACAACCTACGGAACAATTCCAATGAAAACCCGCACACTTGGCCGCAACGGCCTGCAAGTTTCCGCCATCGGCCTGGGCTGCATGGGCATGAGCTTCGGCTACGGCGCCAGCGACGATGCGACCTCCATCAAGACCCTGCAACATGCGGTCGACCTTGGCGTCACCCATTTCGATACCGCCGAACTTTACGGCCCTTACGTCAACGAAGAACTGGTCGGGCGCGCCCTCAAGGCGGTGCGTAACAAGGTCACCATCGCCACCAAATTCGGCTTCAAGATCCTGCCGGAAAGCAAAGAGGTGCAAGGCACGGCGCGTTTGGTCGGCGTCGATAGCCGGCCGCAGCACGTGCGCGATGTGGTCGAAGCGTCTCTCAAGCGGCTCGGTGTGGAAACCATCGATCTGCTGTACCAGCACCGGGTCGATCCGCAGGTGCCGATCGAAGACGTGGTCGGCGCCATGGCCGATCTGGTGCGCGCCGGTAAAGTCCGGCATCTTGGATTGTCGGAAATGTCGGCCGCCACTTTGCGCCGCGCGCATGCGGTGCATCCGATCGCCGCAGTGCAATCGGAATACTCCTTGTGGAGCCGCGACCAGGAGCAAGAGATTTTGCCGCTATGCGCCGAGTTGGGGATAGGATTTGTGCCGTACAGTCCGCTTGGTCGCGGCTTCCTGACCGGCAAAATCAACAGCCCCCAGCAACTGGCGGCCGATGACTTCCGCCGCAGCTTGCCGCGTTTCCAGGAAGGCGCGCTGCAAAGCAACCGCATCCTGCTGGACGCGCTCACGCCGCTGGCCAGCGAACGCGGCTGCACGCCGGCGCAACTGGCGCTGGCATGGCTGCTGGCGCAGGGCGATTACATCGTGCCGATTCCTGGCGCGCGGCAAATCAGGCATCTGGAAGAGAATGCCGCGGCGGCGGATATCGTATTACGCGCTGATGAACTCGCCGCTATCCGCACAGTGCTGGACGAGGACCGGATCGTAGGTCAGCGTTACAACAAACCAGAGTTGGAACTGATCAACCGCTGATCCGTAAATGCCGCAGTCAAATCTCTCCGCCGCTGCCTTGCAAGCGACGGCGGCGGAATCTTTGCACCAGGCGGTCCATATACAGATACACCACCGGCGTCGTATACAAGGTCAACACTTGTGACAGCAGCAGGCCGCCGACCATGGCGATCCCTAGCGGCCGCCGCAATTCGGACCCCGCGCCGCTGCCCAGAGCCAGCGGCAAGGCGCCTAGCAAGGCGACCATGGTGGTCATCATGATCGGCCGGAATCGCAACAGGCATGCTTTGTAAATCGCCTCTTCGGGCGACAGGCCGGCATTTTCCTCGACGATGGCGACGTCCACCATCATGATGCCGTTCTTCTTGACGATGCCGATCAGCAGCATGATCCCGATCAGCGCCACCAGGGAAAAATCGTAGTGCAGCAGCAGTAGCGCCAGCAAACCGCCGATACCGGCTGACGGCAGCGTGGACATGATCGTGATTGGATGGATAAAGCTTTCATACAGCATGCCGAGTACGATATAGATGGTCAACAGCGCCGCCAGGATCAGGAACGGCTGGTTGGCCAGCGACTCTTGAAAGGCTTGCGCGCTGCCCGCAAAGACCGAGCTCAAACCGGCAGGCTTGGCCATCGACCGCTCTTTCGCATTGATGGCGTTGATCGCATCGCCCAAGGCTTGTCCCGGCGCCAGGTTGAATGACAGGGTGGTGGCTGGAAACTGGCCGTCGTGATTCACCGTGAGCGGCGCCGCCGAACTTTCAAGTCTGCTGATGGCGCTCAAGAGTACCGGAACGCCGCTCTTGGACGGCACGTAAATGCGGCCAAGCGCATTCGCATCCAACTGGAAGCGCGGATCGACCTCCAGAATCACCCGATAGATGCTGACTTGCGTATAAAAACTGGCGACCTGGCGCTGGCCGAAGGCGTCGTACAGGGTGTCGTCAACCGCCTGGACGTTGACCCCGAGGCGCGCCATCGCGTCGCGGTCCAGCACAATCTGCAAGCGTGGCGCGGTAGGCTGGGAATCGCCTTCGACGTCGCGCAGTTCAGGGAGGGTCCGCAACGCCGCCAGCATGCGCGGCCCCCATTGCTGCAGCTCTGCCAAATTAGCGTCGCGCAGCGTGTACTGGAATTGGGTTTTGCTGACGCGGGCGCCAATCTGCAAATCCTGCCGAGCTTGCATGTGTAGTGTAATTTCCGGGATATTCTTGACCCGCTTGCCGATACGGTCGATGACCTGGTAAACCGAGACATTGCGGTTTTCAAAAGGCTTCAGGTCAATCAGCAATCGTCCGACATTGGTGGAGGGATCGCCTTCAATCGAGAAATAGACATTCTCGACAGCGTCGTCTTTCCTGACCGCGGCCGCCAGCGACTGCATCCGCTCCAGCATCGCCGGGTAGGAAATATCGGGTGAGGCTTCGGTGACGCCTGCGATCAGGCCGTTATCCTGCTGCGGGAAAAATCCCTTGGGAATGTAGACGTAGATTCCCAACGTGACTACCAGCGTCGCCAGCATCACGCCCAAGGTCAACGGCTGATGCCGCAGCACGGCGCGCAAACCGCGGGCGTAGCCTTGCCGCAAGCGCTCAAGGACTTTCTCGCAGCGTTGGTGAAACAGGCCGCGGTGAACCGTTTGCGGGTTGAGAAAGCGGGCACAGAGAACCGGCGTCAGCGTCAGTGACACCACACCGGAAATGAGGATGGCTATCGCAACGGTATCGGCAAATTCGCGGAACAAACGCCCCACCACGCCGCCCATGAACAACAGCGGTATGAATACCGCCACCAGGGAGATCGTCATGGAAAAGATCGTGAAGCCGATTTCACGCGAGCCTTGGAACGCCGCGGCTTGCGGATCCATTCCCTCTTCCACATGACGCAAAATATTTTCCAGCATCACGATTGCATCGTCCACCACGAAACCGATGGAAATGGTCAGCGCCATCAGCGAGACATTGTCCAGGGTATAGCCCAGCCCGTACATGGCGGCCATGGTGCCGAACAGCGACAGCGGAATCACGATCGCAGGAATCAAGGTCGCACGCAGGCTGCCCAGAAACAGGTAGACGACAAGTACCACCAGCAGGCAGGTGATGAACAGGGTGAACTGGACATCACTGACCGAGGAGCGGATGGTCTGGGTACGGTCGCCCAGCAACACCAGGTGCAGCGACGGCGGCAGGTTGCGCTGCAGTGCGGGCAATACTTCCTTGATGCTCGCCACGGTGGCGTTCACGTTGAAACCTATCTGCTTGTGTACATCGATCATGACCGCCTGATGCTGGCCAAGCCAGGCGCTCTGGCGAACATCTTCGACGCCGGCGATGGTTGTGCCCACATCGCGCAATTTGACAATGGCGCCATTGCGCGAGGTCAGTGCAATATCGCCATATTGCGCCGCTACGCTGAGCTGATCGCTGGTATCGAGCGTTATCGCTTGCCGGTCGCCGTTCAGGCTGCCTTTCGGACCGTTCGCGGTTGATTCGCTAATCCGCTGGCGTACATCTTCCATGGTCAAGCCCATGCTTGCGATGCGCCCCGGATCAATCTGAATCCGCACCGCCGGCTTTTGCTGACCGTGATAATCAATCGCACCGACGCCGCGCACGCGTGCGAGTTCCGGCGTCAGGAAATTCTCGACGTAATCGTCGACCTGGCCGATCGGCAGGTGATCGGCATAAACGGCGATCGTCATCAGCAACGCGTCCGATGGATTCTTTTTCTCGAAAGTCGGCGGATGCGGCAAGTCCTTTGGCAAGTCGCCCAGCGCCGCATTGATCGCGCTTTGCACGTCCAGGGCAGCTGCATCGACGCTGCGCGCCAGGTCGAACTGCACGCTGATCGAACTGACGCCAAGCGAGCTGGAAGAGGTCAGCGAAGTAACGCCTGGCAGGATGGCGAGCGCCCGCTCAAGCGGCGAAGTGATGGAGGATGCGACAGTTTCGGCACTGGCGCCTGGCAAGGAGGTATTCACCGAAATGGTCGGGATATCCACCTGCGGCACACCGGCGATCGGCAACTGCGTGTAACTGGCGACGCCCACGAACAACAATCCCAGCATCAGCAAGAATGTCGCTACCGGGCGTCGGATAAACCATGCGGAGAGGTTCAAGGCATCAGTCCGGAAAGATTAACGTGCGAGGGCTTTGGCGACAGCGGCATCCCTGGGCTCCACCCGAGCGCCATCCTCAAGCTGGAACTGGCCTTCCACCACCACCCGCTCGCCGCCGGTTAATCCAGCCAGGACGACGCTGCGGCCGTCGGCCAGCGGCCCGGTCGTTATTTCCCTGGATTCGACGACGTTGTCCGGCTTGACGATATACACGAACGGACGCTTGGCTCCCGCTTGGATCGCGGTGCTCGGCACTGATACGACATTCGGCAAATCGTTGAGCTGCACGCGCACCGCGACAAAGGCGCCCGGCCACAAATTTTCCTGGGCGTTTTTAAAAATTGCCTTGCAACGGATGGTGCCGGTGAGCGGATCGATCTGGCTCTCTATCAGCGTCAGATCGCCTTCATCGAGCACCGCCTTGCCATCGTCGGCCAATGCCAGCACGCGCAGAACCTGGCGCTCCTGCTGCTGGCGCAATACAGCTAACACGCCCTGCGGCAGCGAGAAGGTCACCGCTATCGGCTTGATCTGGCTAAGGATGACCAGGCCGGTGGTGTCGCCGGCGTGGACCAGATTGCCGGCATCGACCAGCCTCGCCCCCAGCCGTCCATCCATCGGCGCCCGCACAGTGGCGTAATCCAGCTGCAGGCGAGCCAGGTCGATTTGCGCCTCATCGCCGTTCAGCGTACCCCGCAATTGCTCCACCAGCGCGCGCGTCGTGTCTAGCGTTTGCATGGTGCCCGATTCGGTTTTCGCCAACGTTTCGTAACGCCCCAGATCAAGTCTGGCGTTGTCGAATTGCGCGCGGTCTTTCTGCTTTTGCGCCAGCGCAGCGCGCAGCTGCACTTCAAACGGCTGGCGGTCGAGCTCGACCAGCACCTCGCCGCTCTTGACACTTTTTCCTTCCTGGAACAGCACTTTGCTGATCTGGCCATCCACCCGCGCATGCACCACTACCGTATTCAACGCTTGCACAGTGGCGGCGCTGTCCAGGTAGCTGTGCACGTTGCCGCGCTCGGCCAGCGCAAACTTGACCGCAATCGCCGGTCTGGCGTCGCCGCCCTTCTTGACATGGCCAAACAGGCCCGACCTGGCAGCGCCAAAGTACAAAACTGCCACAGCGCAAAGGGCAGCAGCCAAGTACCAGGATCTTTTCAATTTCATGCTGTATCTTTTTTGATATGGGAGATGGCGATGCAGGAAAATTCCCATGCGGTAAATCCAGGCAATTGCCGTTGTGTCATGTGCCCGGCGAAGCAATGCCTGTCCCCGAAAGAATCTGCGCGATGGCGAAGCTACCAGCCAATACTTAGGAAAAACTTAGCCGGATATCTCCAATCTCCGCCAAGCAAACCCCGCGATCCCTGCCAGCGTGAACTGTTGGACCACATCTTCCTTCAACAGCAGCAATCGCGCCACGCGGCTCGTGAGCCAGTAGCTGCAGCTTATCGGAATTTTTAGGGGCCGTACGATCGAGTTACTGTCCTTGCATCACAAGGCGAGCGAATCCGTTAAATAGGATCAATTCTGCAAGAAAAAGGGGCACTTGCGCTGCTGCTTGACGGCAGTTGTGGATTCTGGGAGGAGTGTAAAACACTGGGATTGTCGCAATAGCTATCGTCTGGTACACGCGACACATGCAATAGAGCGGAAGGTTGTTTCCGGCCAAACACCCTGTGAGGGAAGGCTAGTTCGCCGAACTGGTCAATTCGACATGGATTTTCATCCTTTGGAAGGATGAAAATCCATGTCGGCTTACTGCATAAAAAAGAGTTTTCTACTGATTATCTACAACCATGCCAGCATCATGTGCCTGCTGGTCCGCATGATAGGAGCTGCGCACCATCGCGCCCACCGCAGCGTGGGCAAAGCCCATCTTGTAGGCTTCTTCTTCGTACATTTTG
The DNA here is from genome assembly GCF_000786695.1 of Collimonas arenae. Classification (NCBI taxonomy): domain Bacteria; kingdom Pseudomonadati; phylum Pseudomonadota; class Betaproteobacteria; order Burkholderiales; family Oxalobacteraceae; genus Collimonas; species Collimonas arenae. Next base: position 5,342,550 of record NZ_CP009962.1, read on the forward strand.
AAAACATCAGGATGGACATAGCGCCGTACCGGCAGGTGATTCCCGCTTGGCATCAGGTATTGGCCGATGGTCAGCATGTCAACGTCGTGGGCGCGCATGTCGCGCATCACTTGCAGCACTTCTTCGTCGGTTTCGCCGAGGCCGACCATGATGCCGGATTTGGTTGGGACGTTCGGATGCAGGGCCTTGAAGCGCTTCAGCAGGTTCAGCGAATATTCGTAGTCCGAACCGGGACGCGCTTCCTTGTACAGGCGTGGGGCGGTTTCCAGATTGTGATTCATCACGTCCGGCGGCGCCATATTGAGAATTTCCAGCGCACGGTCCATGCGGCCGCGGAAGTCGGGCACCAGGACTTCGATACGGGTATTCGGCGACAGCGCCCGCACGTGACGAATACAGTCGGCGAAGTGGCCGGCGCCACCGTCGCGCAGGTCATCACGGTCAACGCTGGTGATGACGACGTAGTTCAGTCTCAGCGCTGCAATGGTCTTGGCAAGGTTTTCCGGCTCGTTGACGTCGAGCGGATCCGGACGGCCATGGCCGACATCGCAGAACGGGCAGCGGCGGGTGCACTTGTCACCCATGATCATGAAGGTGGCCGTGCCTTTGCCGAAGCATTCGCCGATGTTCGGGCAGCTGGCTTCTTCGCACACCGTCACCAGGTTGTTGGCGCGCAGGATGTCCTTGATTTCATAGAAACGCGAGGAAGGCGACGCCGCCTTGACTCTGATCCAGTCCGGCTTTTTCAGGCGCTCGATCGGGATGATCTTGATCGGGATGCGTGCAGTCTTGCTGGCGCCCTTCTGCTTTTCGGATGGATTGTAGCTAGCAGTTGCAACTACGGGTTCAGTGGGCTGCGACGGCGTGGTTTCGGTAGTCATGGTCTAGGCAAGTCCTTGCTGGAGTCTCGGGAGGAGACTCAGTTAAAACGTTCTATCAGTTTGTGAGCAAGCGCTAACTGCATCTCAGAGAGAGCTATATCAACGCCTAGTGTTTTCATGTCAACGGTTTGCAGGCCTTCGTAGCCGCATGGGTTGATCCAGGAAAAAGGCGTCAGGTCCATCGCGACATTGAGCGACACACCGTGGTAGGTGCAGCCGCTGGCTTTTACTTTCAAGCCGAGAGCGGCGATTTTCGCACCCTGCCAGGCACCGTCGGCAATATATATTCCAGGCGCGCCGGGCTTGCGTTCACCGGCCAGATTATACGCTGCCAGCGTGTCTATCACCGCCTGCTCAATACTTTGCACGAATTCGCGCACGAACAGGCGCGCGGCGGGACGCCGGCGACGCAGGTCCAGCAACAGGTAAATCACCACCTGTCCGGGGCCGTGATAAGTCACTTCGCCGCCACGGTCGGTCTGGATAACAGGAATCTCGTGCGGCGCCAGGACATGGCCAGGATCTGCGCCCAAGCCTAATGTATACACCGGCGGATGCTCGACTATCCACAACTGGTCGGGCGTATCGAGGCTGCGCGCTGCAGTAAACGCACGCATGGCGTCAAAACTGACCGGGTAAGATTCGACGCCGCGCTGGATGATCTGAAGGCTGGGCGGATGAACGGGGGAAAGAAGTTGCTGCACGCTGGACATAAGCGCAAGTGTAACGAAAAAAGGCGGACGGCGTGCGGATATGGCTGGCACGCCGCCCCACCGTCAGGTCCTCAGGGGAGCCAGTAAACTCTCGGGAGATTGCCAGTTCGGCAACTCACTGATACGTTGCAACCACGCAACGACGTGCGGCGGCAGGATCACTTCGGCGGCATCGGCCCAGAACAGATAGCCGCACAAGGAGAAATCGGCGATGGTCGGCCGGTCATCGATGATGAAATGACGGCCGTCGGCCAGCTCTGCTTCCAGCTTGGCGATATCCAGGTCAAACCGGCTTTGCAGCCAGGTCAGCGCCCCGGCAGGATAGTCTTGCGGCGAAAAACTGCGCGCCTGGCGTAACTGCGGCAAGCACATGCCGAGCCGGTTGGCTTCCCAGAACAGCCATTCGCGCACACGCGCCAGACGCAATGGCGATTCGGCGCCAAAACGGCCGGTATGCTCCGCCAGATACATGAGAATGGCGTCGGACTGGATATAGGGCTGACCGTTGTGCACCAACAACGGCACCTCGCCGAACTTGGCGAGGCTGCGAAACGGCTCCGGCCGCAAATGGCGCGGCTGGTCGATATCGATAGACTGGTAAGTGTGCGCAACACCGCTCACGGCCAGCATCAAACCGACTTTGTAAGCGTGTCCGGAAACGGCGTTGCCGTAAAACGCGATCTGGTCTTGCATATCCGGTATCTGATCAGCAAGTCGCCGGAGTGCGGCCTGCCGTCAGCGGCTTGCTGAAACCGGCACGTGCGCTGACCGCAGGCAGGCGAGTCGCTTGCTGCTGGACTTGCACCACGCTGTTGCCCTTGTACGCTTCGATCACGATATGGCTGTCGGCCGCGACATTCAGGAATTGACCGGCAGACAACCAATAATCGTCGCCTTGACCCGATACTGTCACCCATACCCGGCCTTGGGTGATTTGCAGGGTTTGCGCCACTGGCGCAGTCACCGACATGGCTTGGCCGGCGCCGATAGTCAACGATTCGTTAGCTAATAATTTTCTCATGATGTCACTCCTTGAAACTGCTGGTATATTGACCGCTACATCTTTAGAGCGCTTGATATAGCCGTTTGTTGTTTCTAGAGGGTTATTTTAATCAAGCCAAGAGTGTTAACAAAACGAGTAATTTTCCTCTCTCTTGCTAATTTTTCTCACATAAATCCAGGTCCGCCATGGTCGATCTCAGAAAACTGCCGAATCTCTCTGCCTTGCGCGCTTTTGAAGCTGCTGCCCGTACCGGCAGTTGTTCACGCGCGGCAGAAGAAATCTACGTGACGCCGGGGGCGATCAGTCATCAGATCCGGACTCTGGAACAGGAATTGGGCGTGCAGTTGTTTACCCGTCACGGCAAGCGCATCACCATCACCGAACAGGGGCAGCGCTTCGCCGCCACCATCCGTAAATCACTGGATGAAATCGCACTTGCCACCGAAACCTTGAAATTCGACGCCAAGCAGAAGCGACTGACGATTTCAGCCTTGCCATCGTTTGCATCGCGCTGGCTAGCGCCGCGCCTGTGGAAATTCATTGACCTGCATCCTGACACCGAGGTGGTGTTGCAATCGAGCAGCCACCTCAACGACTTGGCGCGCGAACCGATTGATGTGGGACTGCGCTTCGGCTTTGGCAACTATCCGGGCATGGTGGTCGAGAAACTGATGGACGACTTTTATTATCCGGTGGCCAGCCCGACCTATCGAAACGGCAACCTGCCGAAATCGCCACAGGAGCTGGAGCAGTGCAGCCTGCTGAGAATGGATACGGAGGCATCGTGGCTGCCGTGGTTCGATGCCGCCAAGGTGAATCTGGTAGAGCCGACCGGCGGCTTGCTGATCGAGGACGCCTCCATGCTGCTGCGTTCGGCCTCGGACGGGTTGGGGATTGCCTTGACCAGGCATGCGATTGCGCTGCAGGAAATCGCCTCGGGACAGCTGATACGCCTGTTCGATGTCGTGGCGCGCTGCCCGACTTCCTATTATTTCGCCTGCACGCCGGAAGCCATGAACAAACCGCAAGTCCAGGCGTTTTATCGCTGGCTGCTGGAGGAAGTGAAGATTTTCAAGGCGCAGAGCGACTGGCCGGGGCCGCCGCCGCTGTCCCTTGACGAGAGCGCTACAACACCATCTTGACCATCGGATGCGAAGACAAGGCCCGGTACAGGTTGTCCAGCTGCTCACGGTGGGTGGCGTACACATTGGCCGTCAGGCCGGTGTAGTTGCCTTTGGCCGATGGCCGTACTTCCAGCTTGCCGATATGAAAAGTCGGATCATGCTGGGTCACCACGCCGACGATGGTTTCGGCAAAAGCATCATGCGTCGGCCCCATGATCTTGATCGGAAAAACACTGGGATATTCGATCAGGCTGTCAGCCGGATCGATAGGCGCGTTCAGATCGAGGGGTTTGCTTGGATCGATGGGCTTGGTCATGGTAGCTGCTCTTCAATGGTGATCAGGTAGTTTACTCTCCAAGCTTATCAAAGGTAAGACAATCCGCAAGAATCCGTTGCGCAAATGGAAACAGGATGGAAAGACGCTGGGTTTTCCATCCTGTAATCACTTAACTGTCAGCTGCCAGCTGCAACAACGACTTCTGTTCAAGCCGCCTTCGCTGCTTGATAAGCCTCGTATAACTGCTTGTATATGGGGCCGGGTGCGCCATTTCCAATAGTCTTGCCGTCAATCGACACTACCGGCAGCACTTCCTTGGTGGCCGACGACAGCAGCACTTCATCGGCGGCAAACACTTCTTCGCGCGCAATGCGGCGCGCCTCGAACGGAATGCCGCCGCCGGCGCACAATTCCTCGATCAGCTGATAGCGGATGCCTTCCAGGATCAGGTTGTTCTTGGGCGGCGCCATCAGCTTGCCGTGCTTGACGATCCAGACATTGGAAGACGAAGCCTCGGTCAGCCAGCCGTCGCGAAACTGGATCGCCTCGACCACGCCGTGCTCGGCCGCATTCTGCGCCGCCAGCACGTTACCCAGCAACGAGATCGACTTGATCTCGCAGTGCAGCCAGCGCTGGTCTTCCATCGCCACGCAAGGCACGCCGCTGGCGCGCAAAGCCGCGCTCGGCAATACCAGCGGGTTGGTCATGATGAACACGGTCGGCGTCAACGGTTCCTTCGGAAACGCGTGCCCACGCTTGGCGACGCCGCGGGTAACGTGGATATAGACCATCTGGTCAGCCGCCGGATGGGCGTCGATCACACCCTGGATCAGCGCCAGCCACTGCTGCTTGTCATGCGGATTCGGAATACTGATCTTCGCCAGGCTGCGGAACAGGCGCGCCAGATGATGCTCCGAACGAAACAGTTTGCGGCCATAGATAGGGACCACTTCGTATACGCCGTCGCCAAAAATGAAGCCACGATCGAGCACAGGGATGTGCGCTTCCGAGAGCGGAGTCATGCTGCCATTGAGATAGACCAGCGGGTCTTGCATAGAATCTTGCACAATCGGCTTCCTGAAAGAGTAGAGAACTCAATTCTGGCACAGCGCCGCCATGCGGGGTATGCAAAAAAAGTATGTTGCCGCTGGCTGGCTGACTGCCGCTGCGACAATCTGTCACATGTGCAAGCCCGCGCGCCAACCGTAGAATTCCTCGTTTTTGGAGTTCACCGGTGAGCCGTATTTTCCATTCCGCCTGTACCTCCCTGCCCCGGCAATGCGCTCCGCACAGCATGGCCCTGGCCGTATTTGCCGCCTGCAACCTGATCGGCATGATGACCGGCACAAGTCATGCCGCCACCCCGCAAACCCAGCCAGAAACCACGCTCGACGTAGTCCATGTGAGCGCCACGCGTGAGGCGCCGAATGCCCAGCTGCCACTGGACGAAACTGGCTCTACCGGCAGCCGGCTCGGCCTGACCCTGCGTGAAACGCCGGCCAGCGTGAGCATCGTCGACCGCGCGGCCATCGAAGCGCGCGGCGCTTCCGACACCCAGCAGATTCTCAAAGGCGTGCCCGGCATTACCGCCTCCTCGCCGCCCGGCAGCGCCGGCTTTGTTTCCTATCGCGGTTTCAGCGGCAGCCAGATCACACAACTGTTCAACGGCATCACGGTACAGTACGACACCATCGCCGCCCGTCCCGTCGACAGCTGGATCTACGACCGTGTGGAAGCGGTCGGCGGCGCTTCCAGCTTTTTGTATGGCGCGGGCGCGGTCGGCGGTTCGATCAATTACATCACCAAGCTGGCCAATCGCGACGGTAACGCAACGCAGCTGTTCGGCAGCTATGGCTCGCACAATACGTCGGTATTGGCATTCGGCCTGAACCGCAAAATCAGCGATGACCGTCAAGGCATCGCCAACTATTTTCGGATTGACGCCAGTCGCTCGGCCGGCGATGGCTATGTCGATGGCGTATCACGGCGCGCGAATAATATTGCACTGTCGCTGCTCAGCGATTTCACGCCGAACCTTTCGCACACCCTGGCTTATGAGTATCAAAAGGAAACCGTGAAACGACCTTACTGGGGTACGCCGCTGCTCAATCCGATATTGGGCGACGGCCGCATCGACAGCGGTATCCGCTTCAAAAACTACAACGCCAGCGATGCGCTGTATCAGCAAAATGTGCAGTGGCTGCGCTCGATACTGGACTACCGCCTGTCCTCGCAGACTTCCGTCAAAAACACCTTCTACCGCTACACGGCGCTGCGCGATTTCCGCAACGTGGAGGAATACCGCTACAACGCCGACAACAGCCAGATCATCCGTTCCGGAGCGCTGCTGCAACGGCACGATCAGGAACTGATCGGCGACCGGCTGGAAGTGCAACATCGGGGCAAGCTCGGCAAGCTCGCTTCCGACTGGGCCGGTGGCATCGATTACAGCGTCAACAAAACCACGCGCTTCCCGCGTTCCTTGCCGGGACCGGTCAGCACGGTGGATCCTTATGACTTCAGCACCGGATCTTTCTTTGCGATACCTGGCATGCAGCCTGGCTTCTCACCGGACCGGACCAACCACGTCAGCACCTTCTCGGCCTTCCTCGAAAACCGCACACGCTTGCTGCCGAACCTGTCGCTGGTGAGCGGCTTGCGGCATGATGAAATCACGCTGGAAGTGGATAACAAGCGTGTGGCCAGCGCCAGCAATCCCGCCTATTTCAAGCGCAACTACGCTCCCACAACCGGCCGCGCCGGACTGGTGCTGGATATCACGCCGCATGCCAACGTCTACATCCAGTACAGCACCGCCGCCGATCCGCCGGCCGGGATACTCAGCACCGCCAGCCTGGGGCAGGTGCGCGATTTCAATCTCAGTACCGGACGCCAGGTCGAAATCGGCAGCAAGGCCGATTTCTGGAATGGCTGCGGCAACGCCACTCTGGCGGCGTATAGCATCAAGCGCAAGAACCTGGCGGTAGCCGATCCCAACAATCCAACCATGACCTTGCCGGTCGGCGCACAATCGTCCAAGGGCGTCGAACTGGCATTCGGCTTGCGTCCGCTGGACGACTTGCGTATACAAGGCAACCTGGCGCTGGTTAGCGCGCAGTTCGACGATTTCACCGAGAACGTCGGCGGCGTCAGCGTCTCACGGGCCGGCAAGCGCCCAACCAATACGCCTTCGCGTGTCGCCAACCTGTGGCTGGATTACCGCTTTCTGCGAGACTGGAATATCGGCGCCGATGCGCGCTATGTCTCCTCGGTCTACGGCAATACGGCCAACACGGTCAGCGCACCTGCCTATACGATTTATGGCGCCAGCCTCAGTTATCGCTTGCAGAAAAGCAGCAGCGTCGCACTTAGGGTAAAAAACCTGACGGACAAGATATACGCCGACAACATCACCAGCACGCCCATGTTTTACCTGGGTGCGCCGCGCAGCGTTGAGCTTGCCCTGAGCGTCGACCTGTGACCAGCGCTTTGCACGAAAAATGAAACGCTACCTGTATCTGCTGCACCGCTGGCTGGGCGTGAGCTTGTGCCTGTTCATGGCGCTCTGGTTTTTCAGCGGTGTAGTGATGATGTATGTGGGCTATCCCAAGCTGACGGCGGCCGAGCGGCTGACACACTTGCCTGAACTGGATGCCGGCGCGGCTGCACCGGCCATCATTTCCCTGGCGCGTGCGTCCCAGGCTTTGCCGCCGGATGCAAAGCCATCGGCGATCACGCTCACCAGCGTAGCCGGCAAGCCGCAGTACCAGTTCCGCATCGGGCATGGCATTGCCGCCGTGGATGCCGTCAGCGGCGTCCGGTTGACCAAGGTTGATGCAGAAGACGCGTTGCGCGCCGCGCGCGCTTTTATGCCGCGGGCGGAGGCGACTTACCAGGATGCAGTGACGGAAGACAGCTGGAGCCATTCGCGGTCTTTGGATCCGCACCGGCCCTTGCATCGCGTGCACATGACCGATGGCGCCCGTACTTTGCTCTACGTGTCGTCGGCCACCGGCGATGTGGTGCGCACTGCGACCCGCAACGAACGGCTTTGGAATTATGCCGGCGCCTGGCTGCATTGGCTGTACATGTTCCGTGGCGGGCCGGTGGACTGGGCCTGGACCGGCATCGTGGTCTACCTGTCGCTGGCCGGCGTAGTGCTGGCGCTTACCGGCACTGTGGTTGGCTTGCTGCGCTGGCGCTTTCGCGGCAAGTTCAAATCGGGCGGCAAGACACCGTATCGCGCATCGATGATGCGCTGGCATCATCTCAGCGGATTGCTATTTGCGGCGGTAACGGTCACCTGGATCTTCAGCGGTCTGATGTCGATGAATCCATGGAAAATCTTCCATACCGGCGGTGCGCCGATAAACCGGCTAGCGTATGCAGGCGGCGAACTGCAGCCGACGCAATTCAGGATCGAGGCCCGGGATGCGCTGGCAGGTTTGCGGGGAGACTTGCGGACACGCGAAATCAGCTGGCATCTGCTGGACGGCCTGCCTTACCTGGTTGCAAAGGATAGTATTGGGCGCACACGGATTGTGTCGGCAGCAGACCGGCCCGCGCTTTCCTCTTTCCCGACGCAGCAGCTGGTTGCCGCCGCCAGTCATTTGTTTCCGGCCGCGATTGGTGAAACAGAATTGCTCCGGCGTTATGACGCGTACTACTACAGCCGCGATGCCCACACCATGATGGGCGACGCCACGCAACGCCTGCCGATGCTGCGCGTCAAATTCGCCGACCCGCAACAAACCTGGGTCCACATCGATCCCTACAGCGGCGTCATTCTCGGCCAGCTTGACGCACGCCAGCGTCTGCAACGCTGGCTATTCTCTTTCCTGCATAGCTGGGATCTGCCGCCGATGCTGGCCAGCCGGCCCTTGTGGGACATTGCGCTGATCTTTTTCAGCGTGGGCGGTTTTGTGTTGAGCGCAAGCGGAATCGTGATCGCCTGGCGGCGTTGCCGCAGCAGATGATTTTGTGCGGTAGCATGTGCGTAATTCAACTCCCGGGGAACGTAGCAGTTCCTCCGCCCGCTCGCCATGACCGACTCTGCTTCCTCTCCCGTTGTCCGCTGTGCCTGGGCCAATCCCGCCAATCCGCGTTACCTTGCCTATCACGACGAGGAATGGGGCCAGCCTTGCCACGACGAAGTGCGCCTGTTCGAAATGCTCAACCTGGAGGGAGCGCAAGCTGGCCTTAGCTGGGAAACCATTCTCAACAAGCGCGAGAATTACTGGCGCGCGTTCGATGGCTGGAATGCCAAAAAGATCGCCCGTTACGATGAAAGCAAGGTGGCGTCTCTGCTGGCCGATGCCGGCATCGTCCGCAATCGCCTGAAAGTCGCGGCCGCCATCACCAATGCGCAAGCCTATCTGAAGCTACAGGCTGAACTGGGTGGTCTCGATGCTTATTTGTGGGCCTTTGTCGATGGCGAGCCGATCCAGAATCAATGGACATTACTGGGAGGCAATCCTGCCAAGACGCCGTTATCTGACCGGATTTCCAAGGATTTGGCCAAGCGCGGCTTCAAATTCGTCGGATCCACCATCATTTACGCTTATATGCAGGCAATCGGCATGGTCAATGACCATTGCGTCGAATGTTACAGGCACCACGCCGTACAGAAGTAATCTTGGCCGAGGTGGCTGTGAGCGGCGGCACAAGGCAAGGTGTCGTCAGGCCATTCCGCGATGCCAAGATTGTTGCGCTGTTGCCATTGCGGCAATGGACACTTTGTCGCTCCACCTCTCCCACTCTCCATCCAGGAGACCCCGCGACAACCGAAAACTTTATCCCGGGCAAAGACGCCTCGCTTGACTCCCCCGTCAGTTCGATGAAATCCAGATCGGAAATGCTCGGTTCTCACATTGACGAGCGCTCCTGGCTGAACCTGGAAGGCTGTGAAATGCACCGGCGTTTGCTGGAAGCTTATGCCAAGCTGGCATGAGCACAGGCGGGCAGCTACGTCTGTCCAAGGTTGTCGTTTGCCAGCACACAGGCGACAGCATCGGTGAGTTGCTCAACCAGCTCAGGATCCATGTACTTGTATTCATCGGGAATATCCAGCACATGGATCTTTTTGTTTTCAAGCAAGCTTCCAAACTCCGCCATGATGCGGCGCTTGTGCTTGCTCTCCATCACAAAGATCAGATCGGCCCAGGCAATATCGGCGGCGCTGATTGTCTTGCGCGCATTCGGGCTGGTGCCTGCCGAGCGCGCCCGGATGTCCGGCTGGCGTCGCCATATTTGCTCTCCCGTGGGGCTGCGCCATTGGTTACGGCTGCAAACAAAGAGTAATCTGGTCATTTATCGCTTTTATCGTTTTTATCGTTTTTGTTATTTATTTGATCTGGCAGCATGCTACATGACCCCTTTCCGTCTGCCTGTCGTTCTGCTACATTCCCGCCATGCCTAAACTGACCTTAGACCGGATCCTGCAATCGCAGGGTTTCGGCAGCCGAAAATATTGCCGTGAATTAATTGAAGACGGCGAAGTCGTCATCAACGGTGAAGCCGTGACCGACTATAAATCCGTGCCGGATACCGACGTCCTGGTGTTTACCCTGTTCGAAGAGGAATGGACTTACCGCGAACACGTCTACATTGTGCTCAACAAACCCGCTGATATCGAATGCTCGCGCAAACCCAGCCATCACCCCGGAGTACTGAGCATCTTGCCGGAACAGTTCAGCTGGCGCGACGTGCAGCCGGTGGGACGGCTTGATCACGATACGACCGGCTTGCTGCTGATGTCGGACGACGGCACCTTCATCCACGCGCAATCGTCGCCAAAACGGCACGTCCCCAAGTTATATGTGGCCACTACGCATGAGCCGGTAACTGATGAGCTGGTGCAAAGCCTGCTGGCCGGGGTGAAGTTGCACGATGAGCCGCAAACCCTGGCGGCCATCAGCTGCCGTATCCTGGGCACGCATGAAATCGAAATCGTGCTGGAGCAGGGTAAATACCATCAGGTCAAGCGCATGCTTGTCGCCGCCGGCAATCATTGCACGGCCTTGCGCCGCACCGCAATCGGCGGCCTGACGCTGGATGCGCTGGAACTGGAACTGGGTGAATGGTGCTACCTGGAGCCGGAACACCTGGCGCTACTGGTGCCAGCCCAGGCATAAAAAAAGCGCAGGGCCTGAGCCTTGCGCTTTTTTGCTTCCGGTTTGCCGCAGATCAGTGCGAACGGATCATGGTGCCGAACGCCTGCTCGGTCAACACTTCCAGCAACAGCGAATGTTCGATCCGGCCATCGATGATGTGCACGGTGTTGACGCCCGACTTGGCGGCGTCCAGCGCCGATGAAATCTTCGGCAGCATGCCGCCGGAGATGGTGCCGTCCTTGAACATTTCGTCGATTTCACGTGCCGACAAATCGGTCACCAGATTGCCTTGCTTATCTTGCACGCCAGCAATATTGGTCATCATGATCAGCTTTTCCGCGTGCAGGATTTCGGCGATCTTGCCGGCGACAACGTCAGCATTGATGTTGTAAGCCTGACCATCGGCGCCGAAACCGATCGGCGAAATGATCGGGATGAAGGCGTCGTCCTGCAGGGCCTTGACCACGGCGGGATTGATCGCTTCGATTTCGCCGACAAAACCGATATCGAGGAATTCGCCTGGATGTTCACGGTCCGGCATGCGGTATTTGCGGGCACGGATCAGGCCACCGTCCTTGCCGGTCAGGCCGACTGCCTGGCCGCCGTAGTGGTTGATCAGCATCACGATGTCCTGCTGCACTTCGCCGCCCAGCACCCACTCCACCACTTCCATGGTTTCTTCGTCGGTGATCCGCATGCCTTGCACGAACGTACCCTGCTTACCGATTTTCTTCAGCGCATTGTCGATTTGCGGGCCGCCGCCATGCACCACTACCGGGTTCATGCCGACCAGTTTCAACAAGATCACGTCGCGCGCGAAGCCGTGCTTCAGGCGTTCTTCGGTCATCGCATTGCCGCCGTATTTGACGACAATGGTTTTCCCGTGGAATTGACGGATATACGGTAACGCCTCGGCCAGAATTTCAGCTTTGATTCCTGGTGCAACGTTGGCAAGATCGTTGGTCAAATCGGCCATGAACAGTCCTACAAGAGATTTCTGAGCGGCTGCCTGAGGGAGAATCGCAGCCCGGTCGGATACCGGCGGCTAACGACCCGTGGCGGAGGCTTGGACCTGAGACAGCTTGTCAGAAGAAAGTAAAAGGGTGCAAAGACTGCAACTCGGGAGAGTTAAAAATCGCTGCGCGATGGATCAGCGAGATTTTACATGGAAATGCGCTTGCTTAGGTATGACAAGCGCGTGATGTGTTGCGGTTGTTGCGCGGATATATCACACCCGGCAATATGGTTATCATGACAGCTCAAATCGGCTGTTTTATAGCCGTTAGCCAACCAGTCACAGGATAGCCAGAATGGCGCAATGCCCCGTATGTCAACAGCACTTCCATTGCGGCGCCGGCCAGCATCCGGATCAGCCCTGCTGGTGCAGCCGGATGCCGCCGTTGGCTGGGGCCAGCTTGGCAGCGTCCGCGCAATGCTATTGCCCAACCTGCCTGACGCGCCTGTTGCAAGAACAGGCCGCCACGGCGGGCAATCAAAAACCACTATCTTGATTATCAGGGACAGCTACGCACTTCCTGGGAAGGAAAATCTATCTTGATCTTGTCGAACGCCAACTTGGCGTCGCCTCCCATATCGCGCAACTGAAACGCAACTTTGCTGGAGCTGACACTGCGGGTGCCGACCTTGGCGCCGCTCAGGCCGCGCTTGGCCAGACTGGCGACCTGCTTTTGCGCAGCTTCGTCGGTTTTGAAAATACCGAGCGAAATGCCATAGCGCAACGCGCTGGAATCCTGGATCACGAAAAAATCGTTGATACCGAGACGGCGTACTTCATCCGCTTTTTTGTCGGCCGCTTCCTTGCTGCCGAGCGACGGCAGATACACCATGTGGCTGGCCACTTCCTGGATTTCCCTGCGGACGAATTTCAGGGTCGGCGTACGTTCCGCCAGCTGGCTGGAGAAACGGCGTGCTTCGGATGCGCTGAAATTGCCGATTTCGGTGCAGGCGACCGGCGCCAGATCGGCCGCCGATGACACGCTGGCAGCGGCTGCCGTGGAAGCCGCCGCTGGAGCAGGAGCTGTACCCGCGGCCGAAACAGAAGCTGCATCGACCACGACCAGCTTGATTTTATCCGCCTGCAACTGCTTGCTGATGCGGGTCGGCTCCCTGCCGTCGCTGTAGAGCGCGCCAAGATAGCCTTTTTGCATCGCGAACAAAGCGGCATTGGCCAGCAACAACAGCCAGAAAATGAGTTTCAACATGTTTTAGATAGTCGCCGCAGCAGTTTGTAGACCGATTAATACCAGATTATCAATTGTTTCATGCTGGATCGACAGGTAGGGCGCAATCAACGACGCCGATCCGCCTGCCACAATGCAGCGCAGGCGTGTATCGCCTGCTTGCCGGCCCAGCATTGCAAACGCCCTTTCAATCGCGCCCACCTGAGCGTTAATGCAACCGCTGATGATAGCGTCATCCGTGTTGTCTGCAAACAGCGCGCCCACCTGCACGTGATCAGTGATATGCGGTAATTTGGCGGTGCTGCGCGCCAGCGAGGTCGCCATCAGGCCTAGTCCCGGCAAGATCATGCCGCCGCTGAACAAGCCGTCGGCGCTTACCGCATCAATCGTGGTTGCCGTGCCGCAGGTGGCGACCAGCAAGGTTTGCAGCGGAAATAGCCGTTGCGCTCCCAGCGCTGCGGCAAAACGGTCGCAGCCAAGTTGCGCCGGATTCCGGTAGCCGTTGCGCAATCCCGCCAGTTGCGACGGTGAGGCAAACCACTGCGGCCGCAAACCGGCACCGAACACAATCTCCAGCATGGTCTGCAAGCGCTCTTGCGTATGTTCGCCAGCTACATTGGAGAGCAAGATACGCGACACCGCCAGCTTGCGCCAGCGCTCGCTCAACGCCGACAACTCCGACAGCCCCGCCGAACCGCTCTCAAGCCAGTTACCCGCCGGCTGGCGGGTTTCAGGCAATGGCGCCAGGGCCCATTTAATACGGGTATTGCCGACATCGACCAAAAGCATGGCCATGGTTCAACCCTCCTTCACACGCAAAGAAATATCGCCGGCCATGATGGCGATCGGGTTAGCGTCGCCATCCGCTTGCAACATCAAACGGCCGATCTGGTCTATGCCGAGCGCCCGGCCTTCGTACAGCACCTTGCCCTGGTCCAGGATCGATACCTGCTGGCCGGCAAAGGCATGCAGCCGGTTCCAGCGTTCGACGAAAACAGGCAGCCCCTGGCTTTCGAACTGGCGCATGTTTTGCGCCAGCGCGCCCAATAGCGAAGCCAGCAACAGGTTGCGGTCTTGCGCGGCGGCTGTCGGCAAACTGGCGGCGCGCTGGCCGATTTGCTGTTGCAGCTCTTCCGGCACGCTCAGGTTGATGCCGATGCCGATCACCGCCCACACCTGGCGGTCGGCGGCAGTCGCGGTTTCAATCAGGATGCCGGCCAGCTTGCGGCCGCTTTGCAAAACATCGTTCGGCCATTTCAACTGCACATCCACGCCGAAATCGGCCAACGTCTCGGCGATTGTCACGCCCACCGCCAGCGGTAAGCCGACCAGAGCATGCAAAGGTGCGGCAAACGGCCAGGCCAGCGAAAAGGTCAACGCCGCCGAAGGTGCAGTCAGCCAGACCCGGCCGGCCCGGCCACGCCCGGCCGTCTGGGTTTCCGCCGCCAGCAAGGTCGGCGCCTGCAAGCCGCCGCGACCAGGGGCCATCACAGCGCGCGCCAGCAGGTCAGCATTGGTAGAACCGGTTTCGGCCACCACTTCAATCAGGCAATGCTCGGCGTAATGGCCGGCGAAGGCAGCGATACGCGCGGCCGACAACTGGCCCGGCGTATGGGTTGGTGCAATAGTTTGTACAGTCATGCCGCGCATTGTAGCGGGAGTTATGACGAAATGCGGCGGGCAATGCGCGACGCAACTATGAAAACCCTCAGACCAACTGCCATTGACCAGGATTTTCATTTCATAATCGACAAGTCACGCGTCCTATTACACTTTACCTACAAGTTTTATCACTACTGCAATAGTGCTGACAGCAATTCTCCCTTAAACTGATGCGATGCCGAATCCCGATTCCACTACGCCCGTCCTTGAGCTCTCCGATGGCAGCCTGGTCGCCGCGCGCGGCAACTGGCAGGTGCACGCCCTCACGCAACCTGGCGTCATCCAGACGATCCAGGCCAAGCTGAGAAACTTCGCCAGCCAGTCGGACAAGCTGCGCTGGGATTTGTCGGCGATCGGTACGCTGGACCATATCGGCGCACAGTTCTTGTGGAACGCTTGGGGCAAGCAGCGACCGCAGCAATTGACCGTCGCGCCGCAGCACCGCGATTTTTTCCGGCGTCTGGCGGATGCCGGCCCCCTTGAGTTGCCGCCCAAGCCACCCCGCCGGCGCCTGTTCAATGCCATCTACGACAAGGGCAGCGAAGCTTTCGGCCACGTGTCCGGTTTCATCACGTTGCTGGGACAGCTGATGCTGGATTTCTTGCGCATGCTGCAACAGCCGCATCGCGCGCCCTGGAAAGAAATTTCCGCGAATATCTATCATGTCGGCTATCAAGCCTTGGGCATCACCGCGCTGGTCGGTTTCCTGATCGGCGTCGTGCTGTCGTTCTTGTCGGCGCAACAATTGCACACTTTCGGCGGCGATATCTATCTGGTCAATATTCTCGGCATGAGCATCATCCGCGAGCTGGGACCGCTGCTGGCGGCAATCCTGGTGGCTGGCCGTTCCGGTTCGGCGATTACCGCCCAACTGGGCGTGATGCGCGTCACCGAAGAACTGGATGCGATGCTGGTGATGGGCCTGCCGCACGGTTTCCGGCTGATCCTGCCGCGCGTGCTGGCCTTGCTGGTGGCGATGCCCTTGCTGGTGATCTGGACCGATGCAATTGCCTTGCTAGGCGGGATGGTGGCGGCGCAATTGCAACTAGGTTTGTCGCCGACCTATTTCCTGCAGCAATTGCCAAATGCGGTGCCGCTGCCGAATTACCTGATCGGCCTTGGCAAAGGCGCGGTATTCGGCGGCCTGATCGCGATGGTCGCTTGTTATTTCGGCCTGCGCATCGAACCCAACACCGAAAGCCTCGGCCACGGCACCACCACCTCGGTGGTCACCGCCATCACCATCGTGATCGTCGCCGATGCGATATTTGCCATCATTTTCAGCGGCGTGGGGTTCTGATGGCTAGCGATCCACAACCGATCATCGAGATCGACAAGCTCTGGACCCAGTTCGGCCCGGTAGTGATCCATCAGGATCTGGACCTCAGCATCAAGGCCGGCGAAATCGTCGGCCTGGTGGGGGGCTCCGGCTCCGGCAAGACCACGCTGGTACGGCAGATT
The DNA here is from genome assembly GCF_000786695.1 of Collimonas arenae. Lineage (NCBI taxonomy): Bacteria > Pseudomonadati > Pseudomonadota > Betaproteobacteria > Burkholderiales > Oxalobacteraceae > Collimonas > Collimonas arenae. Next base: position 5,358,984 of record NZ_CP009962.1, read on the forward strand.
CTTGGCCTGAACCGCCCTACCAAAGGCAAGGTCGTGGTATTCGGTACCGATGTCAGCCAGGCCGATGTCGATCAGATGTACGTCTTGCAAAACCGCTGGGGCATGCTGTTCCAGCAAGGCGCACTGTTCTCCGCGCTGACGGTGCTGGATAACGTGGCGCTGCCGATGCGGGAGCTGCGCGCCTTGCCGGACCGGCTGATCCGTGACGCCGCCTTGCTCAAGTTGCAAATGGCCGGTATCGGCCCCGAGCATGCGCTGAAGATGCCGTCCGACCTGTCGGGCGGCATGATCAAGCGGGTGGCGCTGGCGCGGGCCTTGTCGCTGGAACCGGAACTGCTGTTCCTGGACGAGCCGACTGCCGGCCTCGATCCTGCGTCCTCGGCCACATTTATCGAACTGATCCGTTCGCTGCACAAGGACATGCACTTGACGGTAGTGATGATCACCCATGACCTGGAACCGCTGCTGGCGTTGTCGACCAAGATTGCTGTGTTGGCGGACAAGCGCGTGATCGCCTACGACACCCCGGAGCGCGTAATGAAAGTGCGCCATCCGTTTATCGAAACATTTTTTCTCACTGCCAATCGCTACGAGCATGACACTTGCGGCTAAGCAGCTGCTGGCAGCGTAAATAGGAATTTTATGGAAAACAAAGCACATGCCCTGATCGCCGGCCTGTTCACCGTGGTCTTGCTGATCGCGGCGATCGTCGGCGTCATGTGGTTCAACAGCGACCGGGTGGAACGGGTGCCGTATGAAATCGCCACCAAGCTATCGGTACCGGGCCTTAACCCGCAAGCCGATGTGCGCTACCGCGGCCTCGATGCAGGCAAAGTCGATGCGATCACCTTCGATCCCAAATTCCCCGGACAGATCCTGATCAAGATCAAGCTCAATCCCGATACGCCGGTCACACAATCGACCTTCGCTACCCTCGGCTACCAGGGTGTCACCGGGATTGCCTACATCCAGCTGGATGACGACGGCAGCAAGCCGGTCAAGCTGGTCAGCAGCAAGCAGCAACTGGCCCGCATCGAACTACGTCCCAGCCTGTTCGACAACCTGCAAAGCAGGGGCTCCGTGATCCTGGCGCGCGCCGAAGACATGATCAACAAACTGAATGCCTTGCTGGATCCGGAAAACCAGAAAACCATGGTGAAAGCCTTTAGCGACGTCAGCGATACAGCCAATGCCTACCGGGGCATTCCGCAGCAACTGGAACCGACCTTGCGCCAGTTGCCGACATTGACCGGCGAACTGAACCAGGCGCTAACGTCGGTTACTGCGCTGTCCAACAACATGAGCGTGCTCAGCAAGAACCTGAACAGCCTGACCGCCAGCTTGCAAGGACCGGACGGCGCCGTGACCAACCTGACCGGTGCCGTGCAAAACATCGGCTCGGTCGCCAATGGCGTCGAGTACGATACGCTGCCCCGCTTCAACACGCTCACCAACGAAATGCGCAGCTCGATGCGAACGCTGAACCAGACCCTGGACCATTTCAACCAGCAGCCGCAAAGCATCCTGTTTGGCAGCAAGCCGCTGCCCCCCGGCCCCGGGGAAGCTGGCTTTGTCGCCCCGGCCAAATAACAATCTAAAGGTAAGCCATGACCATTCCAAGAATACTGTCAGCCTTCGCAGCGATTGCGCTGATTGCCGGTTGCGCCAGCAAGGTTGACGCGCCGATCCAGTACGATCTCGGCCCGCTGCCAACCGTCGCGGCGACTGCTGCTGCGGCCCTGCCGCCTATCAGCCTGGCCGACGTCAATTCACCCGCCTGGCTGGATAACAACATGATGTTCTACCGCCTGGCCTACGCCAACGACCAGCAACCGCGGCCCTACGCCGGCAGCCGATGGACCATGCCGCCGGCGCAGCTGTTCCAGCAGCGCCTGAAATCACGGCTGGCGCAGGCGGGCGGCACCGTGCTGGCGATGTCGGACGCAGCGCTCAACATTCCTGTACTGCGCATCGACATGGACGACTACACGCAAACCTTCGACACGGCCTCGCACAGCGTGGCGACATTGCAAGTCCGCGCTTCGCTGTTCAATGGCCGCGCGTTGCTGGCGCAAAAGAATTTCAGCAGCCAGGCGGCAACTCCCAGCGCTGATGCTGCCGGCGCCGCCCGCGCTTTTGCCGGCGCTAACGACGCTGTAATCGACGACATGATGAGCTGGCTGGCGACAGTCGCGCCGAAAAAATAATGCAGGAAAAAATGGGACAGGAACCCACAGCCCCAAGCCCCTCTGCGGCATCGTCGTTTGCACGTGTCAGTCTCCTGATTTATTTGCTGCTGATTATTTATGCGAGCTGGTATCCGTTTGCTGGCTGGCGCGACCTCGGACTGACTGCCTTTGCCTACCTGACGGCGCCCTTGCCGCACTACTGGACCGTGTTCGATGTCTGGACCAATGTCGCCGGCTATCTGCCGCTAGGCATGCTGATGGTGCTTTCATTGCCGCGCTGGCGTCACTGGTCGCCTTACTGGGCCGTGCTGCTGGCAACGCTGGCCGGCGTCCTGATTTCCGGCAGCATGGAAGCAGTGCAAACCTTCCTGCCGACCCGGGTCGCCTCCAACCTGGACCTGATGACGAATAGCGCCGGCGCCCTGCTCGGGGCGGTGCTGGGCGCCATCCTGCGGCCGCGCTTCGGACCGGACAGCCGCCTGCTGCAACTGCGCGAGCGCTGGTTCAATCGCGAAGCCAGCCAGGGCATGGTAGTGGTGGCCCTGTGGCCGCTGGCGCAGATTTATCCGCTCAGCCATCTTTTCGGCTTCGGCCAGGTGACATCGATGCTGTCCAACTGGCTGTCGGACCTGCTGGAGCAACCGGTCGACTTGCAAGGCTGGATCACCAACGATTTCCAGTTCAGCGCCGACCAGTACTGGCTGACCGAAACCATCATCACCGCCTGCGGCCTGACCGGCGCCGCCCTTACCTTCCTGATCGTACTGCGCCAGCAGGCGCCGAAATTGCCACTGAGCCTGTTGCTGGTATTCGTCACGCTGATGACCAAGACACTGGCGACGGCGCTACTGTTTGCACCGGATAACGCCCTGGTCTGGTTCACCCCCGGCTCGTTCGGCGGCTTGCTGATAGGCGGCCTGATGCTGGGCGGGCTGGCTTATGCGCCGCAACTGGCGCAACGGCGGCTGGCGGCGTTGACCTTGATCATTGGGCTGGTGCTGGTGAATGTCATGCCGGACAATCCCTACTATGTGGAAACCGTGCAGACCTGGACCCAAGGCAAATTCCTGAACTTTAACGGCGTTGCTCAGTTCCTGGCGATGCTATGGCCGTTTTGCACGCTGTGGTTCTTGTTGCATCCGATGCACAAGCGGCGCGCCAGCGAGCCCCAGCGGGACTCCAGATAGAGATAACTCGCCCGCCCCACCTCGCGGGCCATACCTGGCCGGCCGCACTGAAACAAAACCGGTGCAGGTGTATGATTCCTGCCTATCCTGCTTGCATCAGGCAGCCAACCATTCCAGCATTCCGTCATGAGCGATAAACCCTTCTACGAACACCACGTCTTCTTCTGCCTCAACCAGCGCGCCCCGGGCGAGCGGGTTTGCTGCGCCAACAGCGGCGCCCAGGCAGCGCAGGAGCATGCAAAAAAGCGTATCAAGCAACTCGGCCTGGCCGGCGACGGTAAAGTCCGCATCAACAAGGCCGGTTGTCTCGAACGCTGCGAAGAGGGGCCGGCGCTGGTGATTTATCCGCAAGGCACCTGGTATACCTATGTCGACAATGAAGATATCGACGAAATCATCGACGTCCATATCGTTGGCGGCAAGATCGTTGAACGCCTGAAAATTTAAACTTTACGCGCAATGCGCACGCTGTCGTTATTCCCTTGAATTGATCCAATGAACGCCCAAACCTTATCTTTCTTTATCGCCGGCGCCGTCGGCCAGCTTGAATGCGCACTAGACCTGCCTGATCCCGACGTCTTTCCGGTACCGCGCGGACTGGCGCTCGTGGCCCATCCCCACCCTCTGTTCGGCGGCACCATGGACAACAAGGTGGTGCACACGCTGGCGCGCGGTTTCCTGACGCTAGGCTACGTCACGGTACGCATGAATTTCCGCGGCGTCGGCAAGTCCGAAGGCGTGCATGACGAAGGCCGTGGCGAGACCGACGACATGGCGCTGCTGCTGGCGCATATGCGCCAGCAGTATCCGGAGCTGCCGCTGGCGCTCGGCGGCTTTTCCTTCGGCACCTTCGTGCAGTCGCAATTGCAGCAACGCCTGATCGCGTCCGGCACGCCTGCCGAACGGCTGGTGCTGGTAGGCACCGCCGCCGGCAAGTGGCCGTTGCCGACAGTGCCGGCCAACAGCATCCTGATCCATGGCGAGCTGGACGAGACCATTCCGCTGAACTGGGTGTTTGAATGGGCGCGCCCGCAAGACATCCCGGTCATCGTGATTCCAGGCGCCGATCATTTTTTTCACCGACGGCTGCAACATATCAAGAATCTCATGGTCGAAATGTGGCACCGCTAGGACGGCGATTTCAACGCGATTCGCGCAACTTGGATTATTGTTAAGTCGACCAGCCGGGCGGTAGCGCTATAATTCTGTCGGCACGCTTGTATGCGGCTGTTTGCTCACCGCCTCCGCTTACGCATTTTTTCAACCCATTCACGCCAATAAAATTGCTCTTTATCACTATAGATGTAGTTTTGTCGGCCTTGATTTCATTACTAGATATTCCATGAAAAAAATATTCGCGGCGCTCGCTGCAACTGTCCTCTCCATATCCGTTGCCTTTGCCCAGACCCTGCCCTCGCCGACAGTGGCCGCCAAATCATGGCTGTTGCTGGACACCACCAGCAACCAGGTGATCGCGTCGCAAGACCCGGACATGCGTATCGAACCGGCTTCGCTGGCCAAGATCATGACCGCTTACGTCGTCTTCGAAGCCCTCAGGGACAAGAAGGTCAGCCTCGACCAGATGGTCAACGTCTCGGTGCGTGCCTGGAAAGTCGACCCGAGCAGCTCGAAAATGTTTATCGATCCAGCCACGCCGGTATCGATCAACGACCTGCTGTACGGTCTGATGGTGGTATCGGGTAACGACGCCGCTGTTGCATTGGCCGAAGCCGTGGCTGGTACCGAAGACTCCTTCGTCGCGCTGATGAACCACGAAGCAGAGCGCATGGGCATGAAAAACACGCATTTCGGCAATCCGCACGGCTTGCCTAGCGCGGACACCTACTCCACTGCACGCGACCTGGCTAACCTGGCGGCGCGCGTGACCATCGATTTCCCTGAGTTCTACAAGATCGACTCGACCAAGAAATACACTTACAACAAGATCACCCAGCCTAACCGCAACCGCCTGCTGTGGAGCGATCCGACCGTCGACGGCATGAAGACCGGCCACACCAGCAGCGCCGGCTACTCCATCATCGCCAGCGCCAAGCGCCCTAATGCAGGCGGCGACCGCCGCTTGATGGCAGTCGTGATCGGCACCAATTCCGACGGCACTCGTACCCAGGAAGCGCAAAAGCTGTTGAACTGGGGCTTCCAGAACTTCGACACCGTCAAGCTGTACGCCAAGGACCAGGCAGTCGATACGCCGCAAGTCTGGAAGGGCGCCAAGAGCCAGGTCAAGATCGGCTTCACCCACGACGTCTATGTGACCGTACCGAAGGGCATCACCGACAAGATCAAGCCGGTGCTGGAACGCACAGACCCGCTGATCGCGCCGATCCAGCAAAACGCCAAGGTTGGCACCGTCAAGGTCAACGCCGACGGCAAGACGATTGCCGAATTCCCGGTAGTGGCGCTGGAAAACGTCGGCCAGGCCACCATCTTCGGCCGCGCCTGGGATTCGATCCGTTTGATGTTCAAGTAAATGCGGTAGCCCTGACCGGGCTTATCCCAAAAATGACAGCTGCGGCTGTCATTTTTTTTGCAAGATGCCGCCCTCCGTGACACGCTGGCGGAATATTTCAGGATGTAACATCTGGTTACAAATTGTCGTACGGTAACAATTGAAATATGTTGCAGCTTGTAAAAACTGAAGAGTACACTCGTTTCCCATTGACAACCCCGCCATCACGTAAATGATGTGGCATGCGTTATCAACGCAATGCCTGCACATGGCAGTACAACAGGAGGAATAATATGATGCTCAGCTTCATTCGTTTCCAGCCGTTTGCCTTCCAAGCCGCATCAGGACTGCTCGCTCCACCGCTTCGCCGCTAATCAATCGAGGACAAAGCGGTAAGGTGCGCTAGCGCCGCCTGAACCCTGTCCGGCAATTCATCCAATTTCCCGTTTTATCGAATTTCAGCCCTGGCGTTGTGCACAAACGTCCGGGTTGTCTTAGACGCATCTGCCGTTTCGCCGTCACACATGGCGATCTGCAATGCGTTGACTCTGTAGCGGCCAGTAGTTCCGCTGCAGATGCGGTGACCGGACGTTCCCGATCGGAACTCCGGCTATGTCAATTCACATCAACCACGGAGAGATGCAATGAAATTGAATCGCAAATTAGTTGTGCTGGCGTTGTCCTGTGCATACGCAAGCGTCGCGCTGGCAGGGGCAGTCAAAGAAAGCAGCGACTCGGTCTACAAGCCGACCGGCAAGGGCTGGGGCGAGCTGGACCTGGACGCACAAAGCCACGCGCAAAAAGCTGCTACCCTGCGCGCGCAACGCAGCGGCAACCTGACCAACCAGGGTGGTCCGGTCATGACAGGGCCGAAAAACGTCTACTACATCTGGTACGGCAGCTGGGACGCCGCCTCGAAAAACGTATTGACCAATCTCGGCACGCATATCGGCGGCTCGCCTTATTTCAACATCAATACCACCTATACCAACAAGGCCGGCACGCATGTGCAGAACGTCGTCAACTACGCCTCCAGCGCCACCGACAGCGGCTCGCTTGGCACCCAACTGTCGGACGCCAATATCCAGACCATCGTTTCCAACCAGATCACCGCAGGTGCCCTGCCACTGGATCCGAACGGCATCTACTTCGTGCTGACCGACAAGAACACCACTGCAACTTCGGGCTTCTGCACCCAGTATTGCGGCTGGCATACCAATGCCACGATCAACGGCCAGGACATCAAGTACGCCTTCATCGGCAATCCTGAAACACAGTGTGCATCTTCCTGCGGAGCCAGCACACCGAGCCCGAACAATACGCCGGGCGCCGATGCCATGGCCAGCATCCTGTCGCATGAAATGGAAGAAACCACCACCGATCCGGATGGCAATGCCTGGTATGCGTTATCCAACGGTATGGAAAATGGCGATAAATGCGCATGGAATTTCGGCGCGACTTCAACAGCTTCAAACGGCGCGACATACAACCAGACCATCGGCACCATGAAGTACCTGATCCAGCAAAACTGGACCCTGCTGCCGACACAGGCTTGCGCCCAACACTATCCTTAATGAAAAGAACCGCGTGATGTAACATGACATTCTGCCGCTGAGCGCTCAGCGACGGAATGTCACTGCGATCTTCTTCATGCATTCATCGTCAGGATCCAACGCTATGAAAAAAAGTCCTCTTCTGCTTGCGCTACTGCTGGCAATCCCTGTGTTCAGCCTGGCGCAGCAAGCTCCGGCTCCGGCAGCCACCAGAACCATACCCACCGTCACCCGTACCGTACAGATTTTCAGCACGCTGGAAAACGAATTGAATGACGCCGTACAGCAGCGCAACAGCGGCGTCGTGGAAAAACGTTTGGCCAATGACTACGAACTGCGCACAGCCGGCGCTCCCGGCCGCCCGACCCCACGCGCCGAATCTATCGCCGCCTTGCAGAAAGCAGCGCCGTTCGCATCCGAGGTGCAGCAAATGGCGGTTCATGAATATGGCAATCTGATGGTGGTCAGCTTCCTGTGGTCTCTCGATGTCCCGGCAACCGGCACCATCGCCAAGCAGATATTTGTGGTCGACACCTGGAAGCAGGTCGAAGGCGACTGGAAGCTGGCCGTCCGCTATGCCGCGCCGGCCGACAAACAACAAACGGTCCCGGGAGCCGACCTGTCCGAGCCGAAAATCAAGAAGAAAATCTGATGCGCGGCGCAGGACCAGGCTGACATTTATCACTTTTCAAATGGAGTCGTAATGAACCGGATCAAAAGCACGCTGGTCTTGCTATGCAGCCTGGCGGCCACCGCGGTCTGCGCTGAAACCGTGCAGGAAGCGCGTGTCAAGAAACTGATAGAACCGCGCATGGGCGCCAATATCAAAGTCGATTCCGTCACAAAGACGCCATATGCCGGATTGTATGAAATCCGCACCAATGGCGATATTTTCTATACCGACGAAAACGCCGACTACATCGTGGTCGGCAAGGTCATCGACACCCACACCTACAAGGACCTGACGAAGGAAAGAGTGGACCAGCTGGCGGTAATCAATTTCGCCGATCTGCCGCTCGACGAAGCGATCAAGACTGTCAAAGGCAACGGCAAACGCGTCATGGCGATATTCGAGGACCCGAACTGTCCCTATTGCAAGAACCTGCACAAAACCCTGCAGGACATCGACAACGTGACGGTTTACACCTTCCTGCTGAATATCCTGTCCGACGATTCCGCGGTGAAATCGCGCAATATCTGGTGCGCGGCGGATCGCAGCAAAGCCTGGAACGAATGGATGGTCGACGGCAAACCGGCCGCAACGGTCGCAACGGCCTGCCCTACGCCAAACGACAAGGTGCTGGCCTTGGGCAAAAAATTGCGTATCGTCGGCACTCCCACTGTGTATTTCTCCGACGGTACCAGGACTGGCAGCGCACTCGACGCCAAGGCTCTGGAACAGAAACTGGCATCTCTCAAGTAGTCTTGCCGGATTTCCTGGAAGCGCGACAATCAGGTCTCAGATTAGCGCTGGCTGCGGCGGCTCCAGGCTTCCAGGAAAGCCAGCGTTACATTCGCCTCGTTGGTCTCCGCCAGACCGCTGCCAAAGAAGGCGCCGACATCCTTGAAATCGTTGCCGCCAGCCAGGTCCGACAAGCTGCGGAAGGCGATAAAGGGTACGCGATTGGCATACGCTACCTGGGCAAAGGCTGCCGTTTCCATATCCACCACCTGTGCTTGCAGATTGTCGTAGAGATAAGCGCGATAACCCGGATTAGCCAGGAAGGCCGTGCCGGAAACCCCACGGCCGCCGACCCGCAGTTCCGGCTGGACGCTGACGCACAGCGCCGGATTCTTCGGTCCGCATTTGGCCAGCGCAGGTTTCAAGGTACGCGCCAGCGCCAGCATCTCGGCATCGGCCTGGAACTCGAAGCGAAATTCGCCTTGCGGCGCATTACCGGCGTTCATCACAAAATTCTCGCGCATGAAAAGCCCGCTGCTGACCTGGCCATGCGGCGTATCGATCTTGAAATCCGGACGCGGCTTGCCGTTTTCCGTCGCCAGCCTGACGCCCAGGCAGCCGACATCGCCAGCCGTTCCGCATGGCGCCGGCAGACTGCCGTCGCCATTCCAGTAAACTTCCATCGGCATCGCCCAGCTTTCCGGTACGATCACATCACCCACATGGTTGCCCGGATTGACGCCGCCGGCGATGCCGCTCATCAGCAGCCGCTCGACGTGGAAATGATCCATCATCAGCTGCGTCACCATGGTGGCGTTGACCACACTGACACCGCTCAGCACGATCACTACCGGGTTACCGCGTAGTTCACCGGTCGTGAACCGGTTGCCGTTGATTTTCCAGTCGCGCTTCTTTTGCGTCTGCTCCAACAGGATATCGGCCTCTGCGCCGAATGCAGAGACGATACCGATACGCGGCTTGCAGTCGGTCAGGCAATGTTTATCCGCTGCCGCCGCTGAACCGACGGCGCTCGTCAGCGCCGCGCCAAGTAGCAAGGCAGACGCGCTGCGGCGCAGCGTATTGAATAAAGGCTTCGAGACAGGCAAGGGAATTCCTTTCACTTTCACTTTCACTTAATGGACAGCTGCGGCAGACAGGGCAAGCCTATCGGGCTCTTTTCTGAAAAGGCAATTAATGCACGTCCGGACCAGGCGCCCCGGCGCGACGACTCCACCGCAGCAAGCCGATCGCATAGGCGACGTAATAGCCGGCAAGGATACCGAAGATCAGCAAGGTCAGCGGGCTGCCTGAAAACTCCGCCGATGGGAAAGCACCCGGCGCTGCAGTCGAGGCTGAGTTCGACATCGAATAAAGAAGCACGCCACGATAGACCAGGCGAACGATGAACAGCGTCGACAGTGCGATGCCAAGATGAAGGCTCGGCGTGTAAAACAAGCCCTCCGGCGTCTGCTCAAACCTGGTCAGCCTGATGCCGTACCAGCCCAGCACCGCACCGACCGCTACGCCGCCCACCAGCGCGGCCGCATGCATAGGATGGATCGCGGAAGCAAACAGCAGCGCTGCGATCAGGATGCTGAAGAATGCGATGCGAATCCAGGTCCGTCTATTCGACATTCTCTGGCGAGTGACCATGCGCCGCACGCGCGAATACATACGCCAGACGATCAGCGCGCCGATGCCAAGGGTGACCACCAGGGAAGGATGAGCAGGAATCGCCATGCGCCTAACTCCAAATGCCGAAGAATCAGTTAATCGGATGAGCCGAGATCAATTCAATATCAGGAAGGTGCTCAGCCACTTCCAGCACCGAAGAATACGCTAATAATGCATGCACCACCTGCGGCAAAGGCTCCGGCCAGATCTCCGGCAAATCCCTTTCCTGTTCCGCCAGGACCGGAAACGCCAGCCGCTCCAGCGGCGGCGTGCACTGCGCATCAACCCCGGACTTGTTACCGCGCGCATCAATCCGGTACCAGCCATGGTTTTTCAGGTACACGGCATTCAAGCCATGCAGGCAGAACGACGGCCCTTCCATCCCCACCGACAGACGCTGGTAACACAAGCCGGTCGGAATGCCATTGCAGCGCAACAGCGCCGCCAGCAGATGGCTCTTGGCGTAGCAATAGCCGGTGCCGTGGATTAATGTATCAGAGGCGCTACAGGTCACCGGATTGAGTTTGAAATCCCCGCTGTGCTTGATGGCGTCGCGGACAAATTCAAAACAGGCTTTTACTATTTCTTCTTCCGTTGCGCAGCCGCTCGCCAGAGCAACCGCTTTGCTTGCCACGGCCGGGTGATCGCCATCGATATAGGTGCTGAACGCCAGGTAGGGATTGTCATCCAAGGTACGGGCTGACACAGGATTTCCTTCCATATGTGCGATTAAGGCGCCATGAACCTGGCCGTACCTGAAACGCGAATCGAGCTGCCGATAACTGGCGATATTTCTGCGCGCAAGCGCGAACGACAACCCATGTCTTCACCCTGGATAAAATCAATCGCTCCGCCATGGGGCCAATCAATATCGCGCAAATAGCCCGCCAGCGCCGCTGTCGACGCACCCGTGGCCGGGTCTTCGTACACCCCGCCCGATGCAAACGGATTGCGGGTATGAAATAACCGTGGAGTTTCTGCAAACGCAAGAACGATAGTCACCAAGCCGGCATCGTTCATCAAGCGTTTACCTTGTTCAAGCTCATAACGCATGGCGCGCAGCTTGTCCCTGTGATTCAACGCCAGCACCAGGTGTGTTGCGCCGCCATGTGCGATGGCAGGAGAAATTTCCAGGTTCAAGTCATCCCGGGTATAACCGAACAAAGCCAGCGCATCCTGTAGCAACGATGGATCGACCGGCTCACTGTATGTCGGCGGAGATTGCAACGCCGCAGCGATTAATCCGCCTTGGCGCTGGCCTTCAACGGTAATGTGCGCTTCGTTCAAGACAAGATGAAACAGACCATCGCCATGCGCCGACGCCAGCGCGGCGCCCAGTGCAATGGTCGCATGGCCGCAAAACGGCACTTCCGATTCGGGAGAAAAATAGCGCGCACGCCAGCCATCGCCGGTTGGCATGGCAAACACCGTTTCCGAGAACCCGACTTCCGCAGCAATTTCTTGCATCGTCGTCGCGTCCGGCAGTGCATCGCCTATCCAGACGCCGGCGGGATTACCGCCTTGATCGCCATCTGAGAATGCTGCAAGCTTCAGGATTTCGGTTGTCATGTTTGTCCGGATTCAGAGAAATTCAGAGAAAAACTCATCGTACATGAAGCCACGAAACTCTACCTAGTGGACTGTAACAGTGAAATAGGGAGTGAAGGACGCACAGGCGGCGTGCAGGGCAAGCGGATGGCCGCCCCGGGCACAGCGCAGCGATAGCTGGCTATCGCGAGCATTTGCAACGCCGCCATGCGCTGCTCCTGTGTGGCAAGCACTCTCGATTTCACTGTTACAGTCCACAAGTTACCTGGTCATGCCACGGCCTGTTCCGCCGCCTCAAAATTAATCTGAGCCTGTTCACGCACCTGCGCGCGCCGCAATTCCCACAACTCACGCAATTTGTCCGAACGCAGTTCGCGTTCATCCGACTCTGAAACAAAACCGACTTCGCCATTGCCATCGGCGACGGTTCGGCTGAAACTCCATTCGCGCGAGAACTCCGGTTTGATCGCACCGGCGTGTTTGGTCGGCATGGCGCAGATCAGTTGCATGCCGAGATTGTCGCGCAAGAATTTCAAGACATCGCGTGCGCGCCCTTCATCCATCTTGGCGAACGATTCGTCGTTGACCAGCAGATGCAGGCTGTTTCCTTTCTCAAAGCGTTTGAGGCGGTTGGTCACCACCGCGGCATGGATGATGTAGGCAGGCGTTTCCAGCTGGCCGCCGGAACCGGTGCCCCACTCGGACAGACGCACGTGCGAACCGGTATCGGATTCCTTGTAGATTTCGTAGCGGCGGTAATTGCGGTAGTCGGCCACACGCTGCAATTCCTTGACCGCCTTGTCTTCATCGTCCGACAACAGCAATTGCACCAGCCGGTCACGCACCACGCAATTGTCGGCGCTGAGAACGGGATCGGCAAACAAGCTGCTGCTGGCTTCCTGGGTATCCGCCATTTCCGAGGTGGCGCAGAAGAAGTCGTAATAGGCTTTGAACTCCGGTATCCACTCCGACCAGTCGATGCGGAATTTGTCGGTGCCGAATTTGAGTTTATCGAGCTCAGTATTGAGCGTCTTCAAGGTGCGCACACCGGTATCGACGGCATTGCGGATTTCGTAGCAGAACTGCTTGGTGAAGACATCGTTGAACGATGATTCGGCGGTGCGCAACTGTTCCAGGTTCTTGATCAGGCCGATGTCTTTCTGCCGCGTCAATTGCGCGCGGGTGCGTTCTTGCAGCGTCACCATCATCGCGTACAGCGGTGTGAAGTCGCCATCGCGCAGATCATCGCCTTGCGCTGTTTCAAAGCGCTCGTCGATCCGGGCATGGGCGTGATATTCGCCCAGCGCGTTGCGTGCGTCGCCGTACAACTGCCAGCTGAGAGCAGTCTGCTTACCGACATTGTTCGACGCTTGCGATTGCGAATACGTACTGTCGTTGACCCAAGCCGCCACTTCGTCGGTGACGGCAGTGAAAGACAAACTGCCGTTGACGATGCACAGGTCACGCAGGCGCTCGGTATCGGCGTCGACGCGGCTTTGCTTGCCGCCCATGCCGAAATGCAGGCGAGTGATTGCCGCCTGATGACCTTGGATCGCTTTTTCATGGCCGCCGATATTCTTGCTGCAAGCGGTCTTGCGCGCTTCCAGCGCCGTGATTTCTATGCTCAGCGCCTGCGCTTCGTCTTCCAGCTTGCTGACCTGTGTCAGGTCGAGCCGGCTCAGATCCTGGCGCGCCGCGTCGAGCTGCCGCGCCAGGCTTTCCAGATCGGCGATAGCGGCAAACGACGGACATTGCAGCTGTCCCATCAGCGCCAGCGCGCCTTGCAACTCGCGCAATTGCACGCGTATCTGCGTCAGTTCCTGCTCGGCTTGCGCATGTTCTTGTTCGGCGCGCTGCTTGGCGAGGCGCTTGGCTTCCTGGCCGAATACCAGCATATCGGTATCGGCGGTGAACATGGTGCGCGATCCGCTGCCTTTGCCGTCCTTGGTCAAACCGCGCGATGTATGGCGCAGCGCTTCGGTATCGGCAACCTTGACTACCTGGCCGAACTGGTCGTGCAGATAGGCATGGGCGATCGGATGCTCGGTGCTGAGTTCGTGAATAATCGAGTCGCTGGCGGTTCTTTCGACTTTCAGGTTTTTCAGGCAGAAGCTGCCCTGGATCACATTGGCACGCAATCTTTTCTGGCGGACGAAATCGATTGCTTTTCCTTCCCATGCCTGATCCACCACCAGGTTGAAACGCGCGCCGCCGAGGTAGCCTTCGATCGCTGCCTGCCAATCGGCTGATACCGGCTCCACCAGGTCGCACAGCACCTGCGCCCGCGCCGCGCCGAGCTCGGAACGGAATTCTTTCAACGCATGACGGATATGCGGCGGATAATCAGCGCCGCCTTCGGCCAGATTGGCCTTGCGTGAAGCGGTGTCTTTCTCGCGCCGCAAGGCTTCATGCTCGCCGGCGCGCAATTGCGCGATCTGGGTGTGCAAGGCCGACACGAAACTCTTTTCAGTGCCAGCCAGCGCACCATGCAATTTCACCAAGGCCGCATCGACACCTTCAAAGTCGTTGACCAGCATCAGCGATTTCAAGACGTCAACCTCTTCGGCCCTGGCCAATTCATTGATGCTGCGCAGATGCGTGGCGATATCCAGCGTACCGGCGGCGGCCAGCGCCAGCACTACCTGGCGCGCGGCATCGGCAATTTCCTTTTGCTCCGGCGGAATCTGCATGCCCGCTACGCTGCGCGCCGCCGTATCCAGTTGCTGGGCGGTTGATGCGTTATGTTGCAAGGCGTTGAACACCGCTTTGATCTTGCCGTCGCATTGTTCGATCTGGTGTTGAATGCGGGTCTTTTGTTCGGCGGCCGGAATTCCCATCATTTGCGCGTGGATCTGCGTCAGGCTGCGGTTCTTGGCGTTGCGATCCTGCTCCAGTTTGTCGGCGCTGTCGGTTTCTTCGTCAATCAGCGCTTGCAAACCCTCGATCGCCGACGTTGCCGCTTCCAGCTGGCGCTGGTCTTCGCGCAGGGCTAACGACGATACCAGCAGCTGTGACTGGCTAGCCGATTGATGCGCGCGGGCGGTGTCACCGACAGCCTTGCCGAGCTTATCCAGGCGCTTGACGTTATCGCTCAGGCGCTCGCCCTCCTTGCGCAACTCGTTCACCTGGCGCATCAGCTTGCTGATCTGGCCGATGCGTTGCGATAGTTGCGTGGTGTCGAGTTCCAGGATCTGGTGCTTGACCAGATCATCAACGCTGCCGATGGGCTTGTGCGCGATCGACTGGCTCCAGGCGCGGGCGGCGCTTTCCGCTTCGGCGAAGGACACGGTTTTCTGGCCACGGAAGCGGCCGTATAACTGGCACAGGTATTCGCGCTTGCTGTCGCGGAAATTGGTGACGCCGCGGTATTTTCCAGATAAATGATGCTCGATCTTTTCCACCGCCACCACCGCCATGCCACCGTCGATCTCGATCGAGGTCAGATCGCCCAATTGTAATGCGACGCCATCGATGATCAGCAACGCCAGTTTTTCCGATACCGCCTGACGCCGTTCGCCGGCGCCGTCGACGCGGGCCGAGGCGGCGACCAGCGCGGTGAACTCGCGCCCTTCTTCACCCTCGCTCGGTTTGAATACCGCGGCGATATAGCCATGCGCGCCGTTCGGGCGGGCGAACAAATTATCTTCGGCGCCAACCACGTAGGACCACAAGGTGCGTTTGGTCTTGCCGTTGCGCGCGCCCTGGGTAGTTTCATCCTGTCCGGGGTTGTAGCTGAAAATATTCTGGTAGACCGCCGTCATCACGGTTTGCAAGGCATCCAGCATGGTCGATTTGCCGGAACCGGTGGGACCGGTCAGCAAAGTCATATTGCCCATCGGGTATTCCTGCGAGCGCAGCGCGCCCCAGTTCACCAGGATCAGTTTGTCCAGCTTCATTCGAGGTTTCCTTCAATGCTTTCGTCTTCCGCCGCATCCGCCGCATCCAACATCACTTGCAAGCCGGCTTGCTCACCCTCGACCCGCTCAGCGACCGATAGCGGTTCGGATTCCAGCGCAGCTTCCAGCATGTCGTCGCTGATGATGCCGAGGATGGTCGGCCGGATCGCCAGCAAGGCGTCTTCGTCGTCCATCGAGAAATTGGCCGCCAGCCTGATCAGGCGATGCCGCTTGAGATCGTTCAGCAAACGCTGGCGTTCAACGCTGGTCGGCGGCAGCGCACGTTTCAACTGCGTCTGCAACGTGGCAGACAATTCTTCAAAACGGGTCAGCACTTCACCCGAGTCGGTGAGCCGATTGCCGCCTTCCGACAAGCCTTGCTGATACTGGAAGCGCAACGCCAACGCCGCAGCGACAAAATCCGGCGACAGCCGCGCGCGCAAACCCGGCACCGGATCCAGGCCGTCTTCCGGCATGCCGGGCACTTCGGCGCCCGGCGCATACAGGCGGAAAAATTCGCCTTTCAGATTGTGTTCAAGACGGAAACCGGCGAGCTGGAAATAATCCTGCAAGGTGGCTTCGATACGCCGTGCATCGTCATACAAGCGCTGCTCGACGCCGTCTTCTTCACGAATCACGATACCGGCGGCGAACAAGCGATTGGCAATCTCGCGAAAGCGTTCCAGCGGCAAGGCATGCAACGCCAGTTGCTCGTTCAAGGTCTCGGTTAATGTGCTACTCGGTGTCATTTTTCATCTCGATCTGATAGTCATCGCCGGCATAGAACTCGTTCCAGAGCTTGCTCGGCAGTTTCTGCACGGTCAGCCGTTCGTCGCGCGCACCGCGCACCGCTTCGACGATCTGCATGTTGTTGAGCACGTCGGTGGTAGTCGCCACCGGCAGGGTCGACAGACGGATCGGCCGGTCGCGCAGGCGCAATTCAGCGCGGATACGGTGCACGATGTCATCGTTGGACAGCGCAAAGGCATCGGCCTCAGCGCGATACATGGCGGCTGCCAAGCGGGAGTCGCGCGTCACCTTCGGTTGCGCGGTGACAGTCAGCGCCTTGCGCCGTTGCGAGGCGCTGCGCAATTTGAAGCTGGCAGGATCCAGCAAACGGATTTCAGCCGGGGCAATCGCCGCGCCTATCCGCTCCAGCAAGGCATCCTGCGCCGCCCCGCTTAGTTTGGCGGTCTTGCTGATGGCCACGCTGTAGGCCTGGCGGGTCTGGCCGCCGCGCAGCATCAACGCCTGCTGCACAATGCTGGCAGCGCGCTGCATGTAGACGCTCATGGCCTTGATCAATTCCGGATGCTTGGTGGTGCAGGCAGCTTCAACCATCTCTTCGATGCGGTCCAGCATCCAGTCCAGGGTCGACGGCCCTTGCCGTTCCTGGCTGGCCCAGCGCGCGATATCGTTCAGCTGATCTTCCAGCGCCCGCGCCTTGTCTTCTTCCAGGCTGTGCAGGCGGGCGATTACATCGCGGATCGCCTGGCGATGCCGTTCGATGCTGTCGGCGGTAAGTTGTTTCTTGAATTCCTTTTCGAAGCGGTCGAGAAACTCCATGAAACCGTCCCATGGCGTTTGCGACGCTTCCAGCATCAGGCGCCGCACCAGCTCCTGGAAATAGTCGACCCCTTCCGACAAATCGCTGATGACTTTCTCGGCATAGTCGTAGGCGTCGATCAGGTCGTAGGCATCGACATTGCGCAAGGCTGCATTGAGCGCATTGCGGCAGCTGCGCACATTGCGCTGGCGAGTACGGGCGCTGCGCCGGTCGATTGCCCAGAACGCTTCTGCAAACAATTTGCCGGCACGGGTGAAGCGGTAAGCGGTCACCAGGCCGGCGCGGTCGCCGAAGGTTTCCAGCCAGCCGTCGCGCAGCAAGGTGCGCAGCAGCGCGCTGCTGCTCTGCTGGTCGTCGGCGCCGGGGGGGATGAAATCGTCATCGGCCAAGGCCAGTTCGGCCGCCGCTTCTTCTTGCTGCAGCATGTTCTGGCGCGATTCCTGCACCACCGGCAACAGCAGGTCGCGCAAGCCGTCGCGCGTCAGGTTCTGGCCGTAGTCAGCACTGGGGCCATGTAGGCGCTCGTACAAGGCACGCACGCAAGCCACCACCACGCTACGGTGTTTACCGGCCAGGGGCCTGAAGAAATTTAATCGGTCTGGTTCAAAAAACAATCGGCTTGCCTGCAAAAGTTGCAAAAAATAGAATATATCGCGATATGGCTGCGGCTGGCCGCAAGCGGCCTTCCCGACGATTTGGCCTAACCTGCCATTGTAAAGGCTCAGGCCGTCGACAGGTAGCTTAGAGGCTGTTGCAAACACATCTGGCGTTGTTGCCCTTGCAGGGTGCACCCGGGCTTGCAAGCCCAGGTCGTTCCGCAGGCAGACGACAATGTCGCCTGAAACCCCTGCTACACCCTCCTAGCCGTACTGCTCGTACTGTCTTCGCCGGTGCGCCTAGCCAGCTGTGTTTGCAACAGCCTCTTTGACAGTAGACAGGAGCCAAGGCTATCCGTAACATCCCTTTCCATAATGCAATCATAAATTGCCAGAATAACCACCAGGAGACGTCATGTTATCGTTTTGTCCGACTTATCACCCCTGCATTGCCATGCGGCGCCAACTGCCATGACATCCTCCCCGGCAATCCCGCAAAACCTGCCTGCCGCCCCCGCCAATGTCGTCGATGAGGCGGGCCAGCCGCGCATGGGCCGCTACGCCGGCCAGACCGGCGCCATCGACTGGACTGCTTTGGCCGCACCCTATGCCCGCAGCGGTCTGTGGCGACGCTTCCATCACAAGCGCTGGCAGTACGTCGCACTGTCGACGCCGCAACTGCTGTGCGGCATTGCGATTGTCGACGTCGGCTGGACCAATACCGCCTTTGCCTATGTATTCGACCGTATCCAGGGCAAGCAGATCGCCGGCTTTTCGCAGGACGGCATCCCTGGCCTGAGCGCGCAGGTCAGTAACCAGCCCGGCGGCGCCAGCCGCTTCAGCTGCGGCGGCAACCGCATCGTCTATCAGCCGCCGGCGGGTGCGCCTGGCAACAAGGGTAAATATCAACTCAGCCTGCACAGCCGGCAATTCAGCATTGAAGCTGAGTTCGACGACAACGACGCCGCTCCGCAACTGCTGGCGGTCGGCCCGATCGTCAACGGTTCAGTCCACGCCACCCAGAAATCGCCAGGCATGCCGCTCAGCGGCGAGGTGCTGGTGGACGGTCAGCGCTTCGATTTGCAGGATGGCGTCGCCAGCTTCGACTATTCGAACGGCTTGCTGGCGCGCAATACCGAGTGGCGTTGGGCTTCAGCCCACGGATTGGACATCGGCTTCAATTTACAGGCCGGCTATTTCGGCAAGCAAGAGAACGTGCTGTGGCTGGACGGCCAGCTGCATGCGCTTGGCCATGTGCGCTTTGAATATGACTTGGCGGCGCCGCTGGCGCCCTGGCACATCTATACCGACGACGGCTTGCTCGACCTGCAATTCATGCCGGAGGGCGCGCGCCGTGAAAACAAGAACCTGCTGATCGCCGCTACCCGCTACATCCAGCCGGTCGGTAGCTTCAGCGGCTGGGTCAAACCAGCGCGCGATGCGACGCCTCGGCCGGTGGAACATCTGGTGGGAGTGACCGAGGAGCATTTCTCGCGCTGGTAATAACGCCGGTAATAGCGCCGACAATAGCGCTTGCAACAGACAATAGCGTTTGCAACATTGCCTAAAACCAATTTAACCGCACCCCGATTTGCAAATTTCCAACACCCTTTGCATTTCCACTGCGCGGCCAAACCGTTTGGTATACCATTGCCGGCCAATTTTGTATGCGAGGTATGGCGATGTCAAATGCTTGTGGCGTGGATTTCGGCACGTCTAATTCCACGGTTGGCTGGAGCAGGCCCGGACACAACGCCTTGCTGCCGCTGGAAGACGGCAAGGTCACTTTGCCGTCGGTCGTGTTCTTCAATGCTGAAGAGGACGCCTTCAGTTTCGGCCGCGCCGCACTCGGCGCCTACCTGACCGGTTACGAGGGACGCCTGATGCGTTCGCTCAAGAGCCTGCTCGGCTCCAGCCTGATCGACGCCCAGACCGAAGTCGGCGGCCGGGCGCTGCCGTTCCGCGCCTTGCTGACCCATTTCATCGCCGAACTCAAGCAGCGCGCCGAAAGCGCCGCCGGCAAGGAATTCAAGAGCGTGGTGCTGGGCCGTCCGGTGTTTTTTGTCGACGACAATCCCGCGGCAGACCAGCGCGCTGAAGATACCCTGGAAGAAATCGCCCGCTCGGTCGGCTTTGAACACATCGATTTTCAGTACGAACCGATCGCTGCAGCCTTCGATTATGAATCGACCATAGACCGCGAAGAACTGGTGCTGATCGCCGACATCGGCGGCGGTACTTCAGACTTTTCGCTGGTGCGTTTGTCGCCGCAACGGGCTGCCAGCAGCGAGCGCCGCGACGATATCCTGGCCACCGGCGGCGTACATATCGGCGGTACCGATTTCGATAAATACCTGAGCCTGTCGAGCGTAATGCCGATGCTGGGACTGGGTACGCGCTTGCTGAACAATAGCGAGGTACCATCCAGCTATTACTTCAACCTGGCGACCTGGCACACCATCAACCAGATTTATACCCGCAAGGCCTGGCTGCAATTGAAGGACGTGCAGCGTGAAACCGTCGAGCGCGAAAAATTCGGCCGCTTGCTGGATCTGGTCGAGCAACGCGCCGGCCATTGGCTCGCCTTGCAAGTGGAGCAAGGCAAGATCGGCCTGTCCGATGCAGAAACGGTGGCGCTCAGCCTGGACCGTATCGCACCCGGCGAAGCCTTGCATCTGACGCGTGAACAATTCAACGCCAGCATCAACCATCTGGTCACCAGCGTCGAAGATACTGTCACCAATTTGCTGCGCGATGCCGGCGTGACAGCTGACCAGGTCGATACGGTGTTTTTCACCGGCGGTTCCAGCGGCGTGCAACTGTTGCGCCACAAGATCGCCGCCTTGGTGCCGTCGGCAAAAGCGGTGGAAGGCGACCTGTTCGGCAGCATCGGCGCCGGCCTGGCGCTGGATGCGGTGCGCAAGTTCGGTTGATTGCCCTGCTTGATCACTACTTGATCGCTATTTGATCTCGTCCTCGGGAATCTTCAAGCGCTTGGATTGACCAACGCGCTGTGCATGATAAATCCCGGTGTGGCCGGAAAACAGGTAGCTGACCACGCAGGCAATCCCTGCCAGCACGCCGATTTCCGGCCCGAATAATTCGATCGCCATGATGGTCGATGCAATCGGCGTATTGGCCGCTCCCGCGAATACCGCCACAAATCCCAATCCGGCAAGCACCGGAATCGGCATGGACAAAATCTGCGCCAGGGCATTGCCCAGGGTGGCGCCGATATAGAACAGCGGTGTCACCTCGCCCCCCTTGAAGCCGGACGCCAGCGTCACCACAGTGAAAACGATCTTGCCGGCGAAGTCATACACCGGCAACGGCTTCTCGAACGCGTCGACGATGGTAGGAATCCCCAATCCCAGGTATTTATCCGTCGCCGGCAGCATCGCCAGCAACAGCACGGCGACACCGCCCGCGAACGGCCGCAGCGGCGGAAACTTGATCAAGCGTTTGATCAGGTGCGACAAACCGTGCGTCGCCTGTGCGAACAGCATGCCGACCAGGCCGAAGACGATGCCGGCCAGCAGCGTCGCGGCAAAGATCCCCAGGCCGAAATGCGGCACGAAGGGAATCGCATAATGCGTGTGTTGTACGCCCAATAAAGCCGGGATCTGGTCGCTGATGATGGCGGCGATAAAGCAAGGCAGGATGGCGTCGTAGCGCAAACGCCCGATGGCCAGCACTTCCAGGCCGAACACTGCGCCTGCCAGGGGCGTCCCGAACACAGAAGCGAAACCGGCGCTGATCCCCGCCATCAGCAAGATGCGGCGCTCGTCCGGCCCAAGGCGGGTGATGCGGGTCAGGACGTCAGCCAGCGCACCACCCATCTGCACTGCAGTTCCCTCGCGGCCAGCCGAGCCGCCGAACAGGTGCGTGATCACGGTGCCCAGGAAAATCAGCGGCGCCATGCGCTTCGGCACGATGCGCTGGGGATCGTGGATCTCATCGATCAAGAGATTGTTGCCGCCCTCGACCGACTTGCCCAGAAAGTGATAGATCAGGCCGACCGCCAAGCCCGCCAATGGCAATAGCCAGAGCAGCCAGCGGTGGGCATTGCGGGTGTCGGTAGCCCATTCCAGCGAGAGCAGCAACAATGCTGAGGCCAGGCCGGCCAAAGCGCCCACCAGCGAGGCCAGGATCAGCCAGCGTGCGAGATAGACCAGCATCAACAGCTGTTCGGGATAGTTTGTTTTTTTCATCGTCAGGGACAAAAGATTTGAAGGACTCAAACCTGGATGGCAAGGCATCTACAGCCCGTATCTAGAACACGATACGCACGCCTACAGATCCCATCCAGGAACTTGTAGGCATCATCAGCTGCTTGCGCGGCGGTTCGGGGAGGCATGCCATCTCCCGCTTCTCAGATGACATTGTGCCGGACAGCAGGACTTGCCGCAATGCTAGATCGTTGTCGTCCGATTAAAATAGTATTAATAGTATTCAATAAGCGATACTACAACAGACTATTGTTGATTTAATCCTCATAGGACTTACGCAAAAACATTGGATGCTTGCAGAAAATACGTAAGCCCCAACGGCTTTGAGA
This sequence comes from Collimonas arenae, assembly GCF_000786695.1. NCBI lineage: Bacteria > Pseudomonadati > Pseudomonadota > Betaproteobacteria > Burkholderiales > Oxalobacteraceae > Collimonas > Collimonas arenae. The sequence goes on from NZ_CP009962.1 coordinate 5,381,621, forward strand.
TTCTGTACATTGCCGGACATGTCATCGAAACGCTCGACTCGACTTGATAACTACCAATACCTGCTGGCGAGTTGCATCCTTGGGTCGTCACCAGCGGCCAGTCTCAAGACGCTTTGGATGGCACACAAGAGACGTGTGCCATGCGTTGGAAATTGAGCCGTTTCAGCAATTCGCCGTAGCCCGCATGCTAACTACGCAGCGCCTACGGAAATCATGGTCGGTGAGACGCTGGTGACGCGGCCACTGCATTCGAGTTTGTCGTCGAGGAAGATGGATTTTACATCGCTATCGGCGTTTATCTCTGAGTGATGGCGAGGGACTTCGACCATCAGGTCAAAAATTGCAAGCGTCCGTCGCCATCCCCAATCGCTTCACGCAACTCGGCCCCTACAACGGCGGTCGCGCCGTAAATCCGCTTCGGCAAGGGCTTTACGGCCTCAGTTGATTTGTGCAACAAAGCCTCCTCATAGCGTCAATCTCATCGCGCCCTCCCGGTAACTATCTGCAGCCAGCCATATCCGCAAATTGTCACCTTGTACTTTGTTGGGCTGACAATTTTTTAACCAAGATGAGCCAATATTTTCAACATCTGCCTTTGCTGAGAACCAAAACACGCCTTGTGTCAATGGCACGATTACTGCTATTTATCCATACTTTTATATAGTTGGAGCTAAGGCATGCGTCTTCCCCTGAGTTTATCTGCCCGCAATTCACTTGCTGTTGCAACAACACTCTCATTTTTATTGTCAGCATGCGGTGGTGGCGATGCCGGCAATAACTCTGACTCGCCTGGCACAACCGTGACTCCCAACCCTGGAGCATCAACGACGCCGACGCCACCAGTTGCTCCTCCTGTTGCACCGACGACGCCAGTTGCACCGACGACTCCCACACCACCCGTCGTTCCCCCTAACACGCCGGCGGTACCGAATCCACCTGTTGCAAGCGGTACGCTAACGCTCAATAGCATTGAACTAGCCCAAACGCACGTTATCCCGCCAGCCGGCCGCACGATGAATACCGCCAATGGGAAAAGCCGGATTTTAAATCTTCTCGCGAACCGTGCTGCGTTGCTGATGGTGGCGCCGGCTACGGCAGGCGGCAATATCCAAGTCGAAGTGGCAGGCAGCAGCCTCGCCCCCCTCATCCTGAATACACCTGACAAATTGCCAGCAACCGATAACGGCATGCCCAGTTATTCGTCCAGCAAATACAGTGTGCTGTTGCCTAAAGAATGGATACAGCCAGGGACTGTGCTGAAGATCACCCGCGGTAACGACGTCGCCGCCGTGCCCTTAACCGTCACTGCCGGTGTCAACCTAAAAGTAAGAACCGTCCCGATTTTTTTCTTTGGCGCCACGCGCGCAATGGCCGTCACAAACGGTGACAAACTAGAGATGGATGGAACCAGTGTAGCGCTCGACTATGCCCAGGAAATCCCGGCGGCATCCGTGGAGGGTGTCAACCTGGGGGATATCTCATTTAATGATTTCGTACTCCCCCCTACCGGCAGCGCACCTGCGCAAGCCTATTCTTCTTACGATACAGCTAGAATATCGCCAGGTGCAGACGGCTATGTATTGATGGGGCAGATGCTTGGCGTCCTTCCTGAATTGCGCAGCGTGACCGCAAACAACGACAGCAATCTGAACGTGGCATATTGGGCTCCAATGGTGCTGGAAGATCCTCTTACCGGAAAGCTTATCGGCATGGGTGGCGGACTAACCAGCGTCGGCGCAGGAAATGCAGACGGCGATTCCGATAATTACGGTGGCATTTTCGTCCATGAAATGGGTCATGGTTATGGCATGTCGCACGCAGGAGACATGTACAACGCCGGCACCTTTCCCTATCCGGGCGGCAGCTTATCGGGATCAAGCTGGGGTTATGACGCAATCCGCAATCAATTGCTCTCCCCGGTATTGCCGGCCCTGCCATGCAAAACCAGCGGTCGCCAGCTTGACGCTTCAGGACGTTGCTATCGGCAAGACCCGATGCAAGGCGGGAGCGGCGACCATGCAGCCGGCTACCGCTGGAGCATGTTTGCTGACTACAGCATTGCGCTTATGCAGGGGTGGATGAACAGCCGCATTGTTTATGACCCGGCTGCAGCAAGCAATGCTTCCCGCTTCACCAGCTGGTCCGCTGCCCAGAATGCTTATGTCGATGCCAGCTCCACCGTGAGCCAGTTGCAACGCGATATGCAAGGCAGCCAGCAGGTCGTCACCGTGGTGGGCAACATATCCAAAACCGATGGCACTTTGAACCGCCTGTCAGTAAGCAGCGCCGGCCAGGGAAATTTGCCGCACACTTTTGATCCGACCAGCCAATCCGACTGGGACCAGATGAAATCGACATATGCAAACTACTGTAACAGCGCCGGATGCGACTACACTTTGCGAGCGACGTTTGCCGATGGAACCAGGCAAAATGTACTGCTACCGAAGGGCTATCATCAAAGCACCAGCAATACGGTGAATCCGAACGCGAACGATCCGAATAACCGAGCGAGTTTTATCCGGTTCGCCGTCAACTTCAGCACTGGCAAGAAGTTGACGCAACTGGATTTGTATGTAACAGAATTCGGCGGAAAACCTGCTTTTAGTGCAATAAATGGGGCCAGCCTGGTCAATCCGATTTGTACCTTGACTGTGCCTTGATTGTGCCTTGATTGCCTTGCGCTGACGAGCGCTGACATCCGCACGCACATCTCTGGCCTGAGTAGGGTTGAGCAGGAGAACGCGCTGACTTTCAACGACCTGGAGCGGCCCTTGCAAACTGTCCAGATACCGTGTTGATCCTTGTATTTTGAGTGACACATTGCTGACACTCAATTTACCGCTTGCACAACTAAGGGATGACGTGCGAATTTCCGAACGATGCCGTCATCCCTTAATTAAATATGGTCAGTTTTGCCAAGGCATCCAGCCACCAGGTCAGCGCCGGGCCGACCTGGCGATCCGGCCGGTAGACGCATTGCATCGGTAGCGCCGCCCCTTCGGGCGGATGGGCCTCGGTGGCGATGGTGACCAGCTTGCCGCTCGCCAGATCGTCCGCCACCACGTGCTGCGGCATATAGCCCCAACCCATGCCGGCCCGCAGCAAGGCATGCTTGGTGCCGAGATCGCTCATGCGCCAGGCCAGCGACGAGTGCACCGAGAAATCCTGGTTGGCGGTCAGTGCGCTGCGGTCGCTCAGCACCAATTGCACCTGCCGCTCCAGCACATGACTGGGAATGCGGCCCTTGATCTGCGCCAGCGCATGAGATGGAGACACCACTCCAACCAACAACACGCTCGGCAAACTGACATGCAACAGGTTGGGCGGGATGATCGGCAAGGTGCCGAGCACGCCCAGCATCGCCTCGCCGTCAATCACGCGTTCAGCGACCGCACCCAGCGCTTCGATCTCCAACCGCACGGTAACGCCCGGGAACGCCGCGCGAAAGTCGCTCAGCAAGGCGACCAAAGCGGTGGTCGGGAAAAAGACGTCGAACGCCAGCGTGATCTCCAGTTCCTGCCCGAGCGAATAAGCCGCCGCCCGCGCTTGCATGGCGTCGACCTGCGCCAGCACCTGGCGCGCATCGCGCAATAGCTCGATGCCAGCGGCAGTCAGTTGCGGCCGGTAGCTGCTGCGATCGAACAAGGGCACGCCCAGCTGGCTTTCGAGGGTGCTGATGGCGTAGCTGACTGCGGATTGAGCCCGGCTCAGCGCACGCGCCGCCGCCAGGAAGCTGCCGCTTGTAGCGATCTGGGCGAATACCCGCAATTGATCGAGTGACAGTCTTTCGATATTCATGGCGATTCAACAATATCTAATAATTAGATATTGATTATCGCAAGATTATCAATATCCCGCTAAACCCAAGAGGAATACCATGAACTTGTTCGCTGCAATCAGTAGCCGATATTCGGTGGGACAGCAAACATTGCCTGACCTTATAGCCCTGTTTAATCCTGTTTTTATCTCGACACCATATTTCTACTCATTTATAGATCGGACTCATCATGCAAACTTCGCCAACCTTGTATCGCATCGGCCGCGTCCTGCTGGCTTCGCTGTTTCTCATCTCCGGCATCTTGAAAATCACCGCCTTTTCCGGCGTGGCCGGCTACATGGCCAGCCTCGGCGTGCCATTCGCAACGTTCGCAGTGGCCGCGACCATCGTGGTTGAAGTCGGCGGCGGACTGGCCATCATGACCGGCTGGAACGTGCGTCCGATCGCCATCGTCGTGGCGCTGTTCACGGTAGCCGCGACGCTCACCGCACATCGTTTCTGGGAAGCCGATCCAGCCAATTTCCAAAACCAGCTGAATAACTTCCTGAAAAACATTTCGATTATTGGCGCCCTGCTGATGCTGGCAGCCACCGATAACAGCGCGAAAAAGTAAGCATCAGACAAACCCATCAAGGAATGGAGCAAGCCATGAATTTCAATCGCCAACTCGAACGCCTGGTCACCGGCGTCGCTACCCAGGATGGTGCGGGCGTCAGTCTGGTGCGGGTCCTGACCAACGACCTGCAACGCCGGCTGGATCCGTTCCTGATGCTGGACAACTTCCATTCGGACAAGCCGGAAGACTATATGGCCGGCTTCCCCGACCATCCGCATCGCGGCTTCGAAACCGTCACCTACATGCTGGCCGGACGCATGCGCCATCGCGACAACGCCGGCAATGAAGGATTGCTACAAGCCGGCGGCGTACAGTGGATGACAGCGGGCAGCGGCCTGGTGCATTCCGAATTGCCGGAACAGGAAGACGGCCTGATGAGCGGCTTCCAGCTGTGGCTCAACCTGGCCTCTGGCGACAAGATGGTTGCGCCAAGCTACCGCGACCTGCAAGCCGCGGAGATTCCGCAAGTTTCTCCACAACCCGGGGTCAAGGTAAAGGTCATCGCCGGTACCGCGTTCGGAACCGTAGGCGCCATGCAAAGGCCGCATACCGAGCCGCTGTATCTCGATATCCAGCTGGAAGCGGGACAGCAGCTGGACTTACCGATTCCGGCGACGCATAACGCTTTCCTGTATGTCTTCGAGGGTGCGCTGGATATCGGCACCGACGGCCGCAACGCGCCGGCCGGCCGCATGGCGATCCTGAGCAATAGCGAGCAGGCCGACGGCGTCAGCGTAAAAGCGCAAGGCAACAGCCGCTTCCTGTTGATTGCAGGACGGCCGCTGAATGAGCCGATCGCGCAGTGGGGACCGTTCGTGATGAACACCCGCGAGCAAGTGGAACAGGCGATCCAGGATTTCCGGGATGGCCGGATCTAAACCGGAGTAAGGGAAAAGGAAGGGCAAGCACCGCGCTTGCCCTTTTTTATTTCCAGGATTCATTTGATAAAAATTTCCAAGCCAGACTTGGCGAACGGATTTATCCTGATCGTCTTTCCCCACACGCTGAACAGCCATGGTAGACAAGCTTTTTTGGCAAGATCCTTATCTCACCGCGCTCAAGACCAAGGTCGCCGCGGTCGACGATGAACGCGTCCGCCTTGAAGAAACCATTTTCTTTGCCTTCTCCGGCGGCCAGGAAAGCGACGCTGGCACAATAGCGGGTCACAGCGTCCTGTCGGCGGAAAAAGAAGGCCTGGACATCGTCTACACGCTCCCTGCCGGACACGGCTTGCAAGCCGGCTCCGACGTGGAAATCGTGATTGACTGGGAACGCCGCTATCGCCTGATGCGGCTGCATTTCGCCGCCGAAATGGTGCTGCAACTGGTGTACAAGCTGCGTCCGGGGATCGAGCGCATCGGCGCGCATATTTCGGCGGACAAGGCGCGCGTCGACTTTGCCCATGAAGGCAGCATTGCGACGCTATTTCCCGAGATCGAACGGGAAGCCGCCGCGCTATCAAACGCCAGCCGGCCGATCGTCACCGCCTTCACCGACGAAGCGGCGCAACGGCGCTACTGGGAAGTAGCGGGATTCGCCAGGATGGCTTGCGGCGGCACGCATCCCCGCACGACCGCGGAAATCGGCGTACTCAAGCTGAAGCGTAAAAATACCGGCAAGGGCAAGGAACGCATCGAAATCTCCCTGGCCGGATAAGGCGGGTCAGAGTGCGCTACTTGCTCTCCATCGACAACGCCAGCGTCTCCTTGATTTCCTCCATCACGACATAGCTCTTGGACTGGGCCGCGCCCGGCAGTTGCAGCAGCATGTCGCCCAGCAGCTTGCGGTACTCGGCCATTTCCCGGATGCGGGCCTTGATCAGGTAATCGAAATCGCCCGACACCAGATGGCATTCCAGCACTTCCGGAATCCGCAGCACTTCGCGGCGGAACTGTTCAAAGGCATTCGCCGATTTCTGATTTAGCGTAATCTCGACAAACACCAGCAGCTTGGCGCCCACCGCAGCCGGATTGACGCGTGCGTAGTAACCGTCGATAACGCCGTCGCGCTCCATCCGCTTGACCCGTTCGATACAGGGCGTGATCGACAAACCGACCTGCTCGCCCAGGTCCTTCATGGACATGCGGCCATCCTGTTGCAACAGACGCAAAATGTGGCGATCCAGCTTGTCCAGGGCGCGGTTGGATTCCTTGTAGATTCTCATGATGGATCAGGGACAGATTTTTAGTGTTAATGACTAAATATATCGATTTATACAGTAACAAATACTGGAATATTGCTACTAGCATAGCGCTTATTACTGCAAATCAAAAACAATTCATTACTACGCATTCCGTATCGCCGACTCGCCGTATTTCCATGGCGCAGTAATATAGACAGGACTTACGCAAAATTTCGCCAGCAAGGCATGCCGACGAAGATAGTACGAAGGTACAGCTAGGAGGTATAACGCCGCTGGCGGAATTTTGCGTAAGTCCTAATAGAAACAGGCGTATGAACAGGCGTAGCAACAAGCGTTACGGAGATTCAAGATGCGAGTACTTATCCTTGGCAGCGGCGTTGTCGGCGTCACCAGTGCGTATTACCTGGCGCGCGCCGGCCATGAGGTGACTGTGATCGACCGCTTGCCGGGTCCGGCGCAGGAAACCAGTTTCGCCAATGCCGGCCAGATTTCTCCCGGTTATGCGTCGCCATGGGCCGCGCCCGGCATCCCGCTGAAGGCCTTGAAGTGGATGCTGCAAGAACATGCGCCGCTCTCCATTACCCCGGACGGCACCCTGTTCCAGCTGCGTTGGATGTGGCAGATGCTGCGCAACTGCAGCTCGGCGCGCTATGCAGTCAACAAGGAACGCATGGTGCGCCTGGCGGAATACAGTCGCGACTGCTTCAAGACGCTGCGCGCCGACACCGGTATTGCCTACGAAGGCCGCCAGCTCGGCACCATGCAGGTATTTCGCAGCCAGCAGCAGCTGGACGATGCCGCCAAGGATATCCAGGTGCTACAGGAAACCGGCGTGCCGTTCGAACTGCTGACGCCGGATCAGCTGGCGCTGGCGGAACCGGCGCTGGAAGCCGTCAAACACAAGCTGAGCGGCGCCTTGCGCCTGCCCAACGATGAAACCGGCGATTGCCAGATGTTCACCACCAAGCTGGCCAAGATGGCTGAAGAGCTCGGCGTGCGCTTCCGCTACAACCTGCAGATCGATGCCCTGACCCTGGCCAACGGCGAAATCGCCGGCGTCCAGTGCGGCCCCGAACACCTGCAAGCCGATAGGTATGTGGTGGCGCTGGGGACCTATTCGACCGGTTTCCTCGGTTCGCTGGTGGATATTCCGGTTTATCCGCTGAAAGGCTATTCGATCACGGTGCCGATTATCGACGCCGAAGCGGCGCCGGTTTCCACCATCCTCGACGAAACCTACAAGATCGCCATCACCCGCTTCGACGACCGCATCCGGGTCGGCGGCATGGCCGAGATCGTCGGGTTCAACAAGACGCTCCGGCCGAAACGCCGCGCCACGTTGGAGATGGTGGTCAACGACCTGTTCCCGGGCGCGGGCAATACCGCTGCCGCCAGTTTCTGGACCGGACTGCGGCCGATGACGCCGGACGGCACGCCGATCGTCGGTGCTACCCATATCCGTAACCTGTTCCTGAACACCGGTCACGGCACGCTCGGCTGGACCATGTCCTGCGGATCGGCGCAATTGCTGTCGGACCTGATTTCCGGGAAACGGCCGGCGATTGCCTCGGATGACTTGTCGGTGGCGCGCTACAGCAAGAACTTCGAGCAAGCTGAACAGCCTGCGTATGCCTGATACGGTTGTGCAATACCTGTGAACCGCACTGCTTTTTGAGCCGCACACGATGAATCCACAAGCATTACACGCCGGCGCTATCCTGCGCGTCGACCTCAACGCCGTACGCAGCAACTACCGCTTCTTGCGGCAACGGGCTGGCAACGCCCTCTGCGCCGCCGCCGTCAAGGCAAATGCCTACGGGCTCGGCGCTGACAAAGTCGGGCCGGCGCTGGCGGCAGAAGGCTGCCGCCACTTTTTTGTCGCTCATTTGGATGAAGGCATCGCACTGCGGCCGCATCTGCCGGCCACCGCCGACATCTTTGTCTTGCACGGCCCGCCGCCCGGCGCCGAACGCGAACTCATCGCGCACGGCTTGACGCCGGTGCTCAACAGCCTGCAGCAGATCGAAGCCTGGCACGCGTTGGCGCAAAGCCTGCAACGACCGCTGCCGGCTATCTTCCAGGTCGATACCGGCATGTCCCGCATGGGCTTGCCGGCTGCCGAAGCCGAAGCCTGGCTGGCCAATCCGGCGTTCATGGAAAGCATCCCGCCGCTGTTCCTGATGAGCCACCTGGCCTGCGCCGAACACCAGAGCCATCCAATGAACGCCAGCCAGCTGGCGCGTTTCAAGACCTGGCGCCAGCGCCTTCCGCAGGTCGCCGCCAGCCTGGCCAATTCTTCCGGCATCTTCCTTGGTTCTGATTTCCAGTTCGACCTGGTGCGTCCAGGAGCGGCCCTGTACGGCATCGCACCGGTGGCCGGCGCTGAGAATCCGCTGCAAGCGGTGGTGGCGCTGCATGGCCGTATCATCCAGAGCAGAACGATTCAACGTGGCGACCATGTCGGCTACGGCATCAGCTATAGCGCCACCGAAGAACGGCAAATCGCCACGGTCGGCGTCGGCTACGCCGATGGCTGGCTGCGCAGCATGAGCAACCGCGGCATCGCCTTCATCGATGGCCGGCCGGCGCCTATGGTCGGCACGGTCTCGATGGATTCCATCACCATCGACGTCACCGGTATCGCTGCAGAACGCGTACAGGCCGGCGCACTGGTCGAACTGATCGGCCCGCATCGCCCGGTTGACGAAGTGGCCAAACTGGCAGGCAGTATTGGCTATGAAATCCTTACCGACCTTGGTCGGCGGTATCACCGGGAATATCTCGGCGCTTAAACCACCGGGTTATTACATGAACAGCCGGGGGACTTTCCCCGGCGCGGCGTCAAAGTCGTAGAATCAATTACTTCTGCTACTTTCCTTTCTGCCGCCATGAATAAAACAGCGTTATCAGCACAGCTCGCCAGCTGGATCGACAGCCACTTTGACGAAGAAGTCGGGTTCCTGCAAAAGATCGTCCGCATTCCCACCGACACGCCGCCCGGCAACAACGCGCCGCATGCCGACGCAGTGGCTGAACTGGTCACGGCCTGGGGCTGGCACACCGAGAAACATCCGGTGCCGGCGGCTGCCGTCCGCGACTACGGCATGGAAAGCATCACCAACCTGATCATCCGCCGCAAATATGCCGGCAACGGTCCGACGCTGGCGCTGAACGCTCATGGCGACGTAGTGCCGCCGGGCGAAGGCTGGAGCAAACAGCCGTATGGCGGCGAAATCGAAAACGGTCGCATCTACGGCCGTGCAACTACCGTTTCAAAAGGCGATTTCGCCACCTATATGTTTGCAGTGCGTGCGTTGGAAGCGCTCGGCGTGCCGCTCAAGGGTGCGCTGGAATTGCACTTCACCTACGATGAAGAGTTCGGTGGCTTGCTGGGCCCGGCCTGGCTGCTGGAAAACGGCCTGACCAAACCAGATCTTGTGATCGGCCCGGGCTTTAGCTACAACGTCGTCACCGCCCATAACGCTTGCCTGCAATTTGAAGTCACGGTACACGGCAAGGCCACGCACGGCTCGATGCCGGAATCCGGCCATGACGCCTTGCAGGCTGCAACCAAGGTATTGCAGGCGATCTACGCCAAACTGCCGGATTTGAAAAAAATCAGCTCGGCGATTCCCGGCATCACGCATCCCACCATGATCGTCGGCCGCATCGACGGCGGCACCAACACCAATGTAGTGCCCGGTAAAGTCGTGCTGAAGATGGACCGCCGAATGATCCCGGAAGAAGATCCGACGACAGTCGAGGCAGAGGTACGCGCCATGATCGAAGCCGCAGTCGAAGGCCTGCCCGGTATCCGTGTCGAGATCAAGCGCCTGTTGCTGGCGCGTGCGTTGAGGCCTTTGCCTGGCCATGAAAAACTGCTGGCCAGCGTGCAGCAAAATGCGCTGACCGTGCTGGGTGAAGCGATTCCGGCCAACGGCTCGGCGCTGTATACCGACGCCCGGCTGTACGGCGAGCACGGGATTCCGGTGGTGCTGTATGGCGCCGGCCCTCGCACCTTGATGGAATCCAACGCCAAGCAAGCCGATGAAAACCTGGCGCTGGACGATTTGCGCAAGGCGACTAAGGTGATCGCCATGACCTTGCTGGACTTCCTGGCAGAGTAGCTTGCCGGAGTAAATTGCCAGAATAAGCTACCAGTACGGGCGGCGCTGCGAACCAGAACGCCGCCGGCAGAAATCCCGATGTTCGTGTAACATTGGCACTCGCTTGAACCCTGCATTTCATGCTGGTCTCATACGGTATCCCGGTAGTTCCTGCCGGCGCATTCCACCTGCTTCACACCGCATCGATCATTAACCCGGCGCCGGCTACTGGCGCAACCTAAGCATTTCATGACAAACACACCTGCAACTTCAGCCCCGGAGAAACTGCTCCCCGGCTGGCTTCTTTTACTTGGCGCGCTGACCGCCATCGGCTCGCTGTCGATCGACATGTACCTGCCTAGCTTCCCCACCATCGCGCAGCAGTTCGGGGTCGGCAGCAACCTGGTGCAACTGACCCTGGCCAGTTTCCTGGTCGGCCTCGCCGTCGGTCAGATGTTCTACGGACCGCTGAGCGACCGCTTCGGCCGCAAGCCGCCGCTGTATGTCGGCATGACGCTGTATCTGATCGGCTCGCTGGCTTGCATGGTGTCGCAAGACGTCACGGCGCTGATCGTGTTCCGCTTCCTGCAAGGCCTGGGCGGCTGCGCGGGCATGGTGATCGCCCGCGCGGTGATCCGCGACCGGCTCGGCACCACCGGCGCCGCCAAGGCGTTTTCGCTGATGATGCTGGTGATGGGCCTGGCGCCTATCCTGGCGCCGCTGATCGGCGGCGCCGTGCTCAAGCTATGGGGCTGGCGCGTGATTTTCGGCGGCCTGGCCGCCTTCGGCCTGTTTTGCCTGCTGGCGATCCATTACACCATGCAGGAAACGCTGGACCGTCACAAGGCGGAGCCGCTGCACCTGGGCCGCACGCTGAAACAGTACGGCCGGCTATTGCTGGACCGGCAGTTCGTTGCCTACAGCCTGGTTGGCGGCTTGCTCCAGGCCGGCATGTTTGCGTATATCACCGGCTCTTCTTTTGTATTGATCGAGCTGCATGGCATCAAGCCGGAACATTTCGGCTTCGTCTTCGGCGCTAATGCCTTCGGCCTGATTGCGGCCTCGCAAATCAATGCGCGGGTGGTCAGCAAATATCCGCTCGACACCATCCTCGGCCGCGCCCTCTGGATGCCAGCGATCTTGAGCCTGGCAGCGGCGCTACTGGTAGCGTTCGGCGTCAACAACCTGCCGATCCTGCTAATTGCTTTTTTCGGTTTCCTGGCCAGCTATGGCTTCATCAGCCCGAACGCATCGGCCATCGCCTTATCCCAGCAAGGCAAGCAGGCCGGCGTCGCTTCAGCGCTGATGGGCACCTTGCAATTTACACTCGGGATCACCTCCGGCATCAGCATGAGCTTGTGGCATGACGGCACGGCGCTGCCGTTGATGGTGGTCATGGCGATCTGCGGCATCGGCGGCTTGCTGTTGCATCGTTTCGTGGCAAGACCGGAACATCAGCGCCTGGCGCAAGTGGCGACACAAGCATGACCACGCACGCCGGCAGCGCACTGGTTTCGTGGAGCGGCGGCAAGGATTCCTGTCTGGCGCTGTGGCGCGCACAACAAAGCGGAATGCATATCGGCCGCCTGATTACCGCATTGGATGAAAGCGGCCAGCGCGCCCGTTCGCATGGCGTGCCGCCCGCCTTGTTGCAAGCCCAGGCGGATGCGCTCGGCGTGCCGCTGGCGTTCTACAGTGCCAGCTGGCAGCAATATGAAGAGAAATTTATCGCAGCCTTGCAAGACGCTCACGGCGACGGTATCCGCCACGCCGTGTTCGGCGATATCGATTTGCAAGCCCATCGCGACTGGGAAGAAAAGGTCTGCGCGCAAGCCGGATTGGATGCCTGCCTGCCATTGTGGCTCGAACCACGGCGGCGTCTGGTCGATGAATTCCTCGCGCTCGGCTTCAAGGCGGTGGTGGTCTGCGTGAACGGCAATTACCTGTCGCAGGATTTCTGCGGACGTGAATTCGATGCAGCGTTCCTGGTCGATTTGCCGCCTGGCGTCGATGCCTGCGGCGAAAACGGCGAATTCCATACCTTCGTCTATGACGGCCCCGCATTTGCAAAGCCGGTGGCATTTCAGCGTACGCGCGTCAGCCCTTACCAAGCGCCGGCGGAACTGGGCGCGACGATGTTTTATTTTCAGGAACTGGCAACCATCTGAAGCTGTTTGTTTGCCGCAAGCATGTGCCTGCCGGTTATTGCGTAAAATGCCATTTGTCATCCGCTGCCAGCGCCAGTACATACTAAGAGGCTGTTGCAAAATTAACCTGGCGTTGTTGCTCCTCCTAGCCGTACTGTTCGTACTGTCTTCGTCGGAGCGCCTAGCCATCTTAATTTTGCAACAGCCTCTAAAAATACAATACGGCGCTGACGCCGCTCCCTCACTTTAAAACAGATAACAATATGCAAGCAGGAATGCTGTACGCAATCGCCGCCTACATCCTATGGGGCCTGTTCCCGATTTACTTCAAGGCCTTGGAAGCGGAAATACCGCCGGTCGATATCGTCATGCACCGGATACTCTGGTCCTTCCTGTTCCTGATGATCGTGCTGACCGTGCGCAAGCAATGGGGCTGGGTAAAACCCATGCTGAAGCAGCCACGTGTGATCGGCGGGTTCGTCGCCAGCGCCTTGCTGCTGACCGCCAACTGGACCATGTATATCTGGGCGGTCAACAATAACCACATCGTCGAGGCCAGCCTCGGTTACTTCATCAATCCGATGGTCAGCGTGGCGCTAGGCTGCATGTTCCTGCACGAGCGGCCGCGTTTCCTGCAATGGCTAGCGATCGCCATCGCCGCCGCCGCCGTGCTGTGGCTGACCTGGCAAGCAGGCCATCCGCCATGGATTGCACTGACGCTGGCGCTGACTTTCGGCGGCTACGGCCTGTTGCGCAAGACCGCCAGCCTCGGCGCCCTGCCGGGCCTGGCGCTGGAAACCGCACTGGTGCTGCCGCTGGCGCTGGCGTTCCTGGTCTACACCACGGTGCAGGACCACAACACCTTCAGCAGCGCTTCGACCTCTACCAAATGGTTGCTGGCGGCAGCCGGGCCGATCACTTCGATTCCTTTGTTGATGTTCGCCGCCGGCGCCCGGCGCATCCCTCTGTCGCTGGTCGGCGTGCTGCAATACATCACGCCCTCGCTGCAATTGCTGCTGGGCGTCTGGCTGTATGGCGAACAGCTCGATGGCGACCGCCTCAACGGTTTCATCGTGATATGGTGCGCCCTGGCGCTATATTCCGCCGAGGGACTGTGGCGTACGTTTAAAATACGCCCTGAGGCGTCGGCCTGACGGCGGGTCTTAACAACTCGTCATCCCGGCGCACATCGGTTATTCTTGGCAGTTCAAGCCCGTAACTCCCCCGGGCTTCTCTATTCACCGCATTATTTTTATTATCACTGCTCCTCATGGCCCAATACGTCTACACAATGAACAAGGTCGGCAAGATCGTGCCGCCGAAACGTCAAATCCTGAAAGATATCTCGCTGTCGTTCTTTCCCGGCGCCAAGATTGGCGTGCTGGGCCTGAACGGCTCCGGCAAATCGACCCTGCTGAAAATCATGGCCGGCATCGACAAGGATATCCAGGGCGAGGCAGTGCCAATGCCGGGCCTGAACATCGGCTACCTGCCGCAGGAACCGCAGCTGGATCCGGAACAAACCGTACGCCAGGCAGTGGAAGGCGGCCTGGGTGAAGCGTTTGAAGCGCAAGCCAAACTGGATGCGGTGTACGCCGCCTATGCCGAAGAAGGCGCCGATTTCGACGCGCTGGCGGCGGAACAGGCGCGGCTCGAAGACATCCTGGCCACCGCCGGCGACGGCAATCTCGACCTGCAACTGGAAATGGCCGCCGACGCTTTGCGCCTGCCGCCATGGGATGCCAAGATCGGCGTCCTCTCCGGCGGTGAAAAGCGTCGCGTAGCGCTCTGCCGCCTGCTGCTGTCGAAGCCAGACATGCTGCTGCTCGACGAACCGACCAACCATCTGGACGCCGAATCGGTCGACTGGCTGGAGCAATTCCTGCAGCGCTTCCCCGGCACTGTGGTCGGCATCACCCATGACCGCTACTTCCTCGACAACGCCGCCGAATGGATCCTGGAACTGGACCGCGGCCACGGTATTCCGTGGAAGGGCAACTACAGCTCATGGCTGGAACAAAAGGGTGACCGCCTGAAGCAAGAAGAGGCCACCGAATCGTCGCGCCAGAAAACCATCGCCAAGGAACTCGAATGGGTACGGCAGAATCCGAAGGGACGCCAGGCCAAGAGCAAGGCCCGTCTGGCGCGATTCAATGAGTTGAGCGAACACGAATACCAGAAGCGTAACGAGACCCAGGAAATTTTCATTCCGGTGGCCGAGCGCCTGGGTAACGAAGTGATCGAATTCAAGAATGTCTCGAAATCATTCGGCGACCGCATGCTGATCGACAACCTGAGCTTCCGCATTCCCGCAGGCGCCATCGTCGGCATCATCGGCCCCAACGGCGCCGGTAAATCGACCTTGTTCAAAATGATCACCGGCAAGGAACAGCCGGACAGCGGCGAAGTGGTGCTCGGCACCACCGCCCGCGTCTCGATCGTCGACCAGTCGCGCGACTCCTTGTCGGACCAGAAAACCGTGTTTGAAGATGTTTCCGGCGGCGCCGACATCCTCACCGTCGGCCGCTTCGAAATGCCGTCGCGCGCCTATCTGGGCCGCTTCAACTTCAAAGGCGGCGACCAGCAAAAGATCGTCGGCAACCTGTCAGGCGGCGAACGCGGCCGGCTGCATCTGGCCAAGACCCTGCTACAGGGCGGCAACGTGCTGCTGCTGGATGAACCGTCCAACGATCTGGACGTGGAAACCCTGCGCGCGCTGGAAGACGCCCTGCTGGAATTCGCCGGCAGCGTGATGGTGATCAGCCATGACCGCTGGTTCCTGGACCGTATCGCCACCCACATCCTGGCGTTCGAAGGCGAATCGCAAGTGTCGTTCTTCGACGGTAACTACCAGGAGTATGAAGCCGACAAGCGCAAGCGCCTGGGTGAAGAAGGCGCCAAGCCCAAGCGGATCCGCTACAAGCCTGTGACTCGCTGATTGAATTGAAATGAAAAAGACGGGAAGCGTAATACGCTTCCCGTCTTTTTTTGTGCCCGATTATCTCAAGCATCAAGCCATTTGCTGGACCATTTTTTTAATCTTGGCTGCCTTCTCAAAATGGTCCAGCCGATGCGTCATCATCCACCACTCGGCCGCTTCCATCAATAGCGCGGGATTGTCATTTTTATTTGCAAAAAATGCATAAAACGACAGCCCGACATCTGGACCTTTCGCGCTAATTTTCTTGTCGCAAACTTCGATTATCTTTTCTTTTAAACTTGCTCTCATTACGGCGCTTCTAAATATGCAGCCAGGCCAGCGTTCCCAGCATCACGCTGATCGCCCCAGCACCATAGGCCATTTTTTTCAGCCACTCCTTGCGCGTCAGCAGCGTAATCGCCGCCAGTGAAATGGCGATCTGGATCGCCGTCATCGCCTGCGCCCAGCGGTGATGCTGATGCAGCACCTGCTCTGATTTTTCATCCCAGGCGCTAGCCTCGGCTTCGAGTTCCTGGGCTTTTTTCTGCACTATTTCCTTTTCACCCTTATAGCGCTGCGCCTCCGCGCTGTAATGCGCAGCGTCGACACCCGGAATATGCGTCGCCAGTTCGGCCAGGTTTTGGCGGCTGGATTTGGCCTGGTAATAATTCCACTGATTGGATGCTTCGGTCTTCTTGATGGCGGCGTTGTTCTTGTTCATCGCCGCTTCGCTTTCAGTGGAACCGGCCTGGTAGCTGAACATGGCGCCTACGGTAGCCATGATCGCCGTCATTACCGCGATCTTGCCGGCGAAATTGTCGCCGCTGCCGTGGGCATGTTCGGTGACGTGTTCCAGATGGTGTTCATGCGGGCTGGGGACTTCGAATTCTTCGGACATGGGCTTTAATCGCAGGAAATGAATAGGTTAAGTGATGATTGTAACTTCCAGTTGTCGCCAGATGCACTACATCATCCGATAACTATCGACATGCCGTGTATCTTCAACACCGTTAATCCTTGTTCAACATCATCTGCGATGGCGCAGAAAATCGAAAGATCCGTCGAATTATTGCCGTTTCATTAAATTACTCTTAGGATAGAATTGGCGGTCGATTTATTTTTAGCCGAGAGATACGGAGACTTGGCACATACTGCGAAATTCCTCAAAAAATGAATTTCCCCAAGGATAATCATGCGCTTCTGGCAACATGACAAGCAATAAAAGGACATTGCTAGTCTTTGGCGTATTCGTATCGCTCGTCCTCATGTTTTGGTGGCCAACGCTGTTTGACGGTAAAACCCTGATTCACGGCGACTCGATCATTCATGGTTTGCCGCTGTTCGATTTCCACTCCAAATTTTTGCATGGCGGCGATACGCCGTTATGGACCAACAAAGTCTTTGGCGGTCACCCTCTGTTTGCGGAAGGTCAAGGCGGTTTTGCCAATCCCCTCAATATTCTGTCAGCTTGGCTACTGCCACCGATAATCGGCGTCAACATTTTTCACCTGGTTTGCATGCTGATTGGCGGATGCGGCGTTTTTGCGCTTTGCCGTATGTTAGGCAACGGTGTCTGGTCGGCCGGCTTTGCTGCGCTTGCAGTGGTTTTTTCGACGCTATGGATTCACGAACAACAAAACCTGACCATTTCTGGCACCCTGGCTTGGGGGCCTTGGACGTTATGTGCGATGGAGGTCTGGCTCAAAAAACCGGCCGTCAAGCAAGCCATTTTACTGGCGGCCGCAACAACCTTGATGGTTCTCGCAGGTTATCCCCAGCTTGTTCATGCAGCTGTCCTCTACATGCTGATTTCTTTATGTACCCTGCCGTTTTCCGAAGACGGGAAAATGCTGTGGAAAATGCAACGACGTCAGTTGATGGCGACCGCTGCGCTTTCGATATTATTGTTTCTGGGGTTCTCCGCCGTACAGTTGCTGCCTCTGCTCGAACTGGCATCTCTATCGCATCGCAGCGGCGGGATCGACCTGCCTTTTTATTTTGCGCCGATGGCATTATTGCGTGGCTTGTTATATACCCGCGACCAGGTCGCGTTTGCGCGCGCCCAGATGGAACAATTCCCCATCCTCGGCAGCTTGATGGTCTGCATGATCGCCTCGCTATTTCCTTTGCTAAAGTCGTCATATCGTGCAAAAGGACATTTGATTGCAGCACTGGTGCTTTTACAGCTCGGCTCCGGTACTTCTTCGCCTCTATTTCGCCTCCTCTACGACTGGCATCTGGTACCGGGTTTGCATTTTTTCAGGACCACACAGTCCTATCTGGAACTTGCCGTTATCGGAATCGCTGTGTTGGCAGCTTGTGTCATCGATGACTTGGGCAAGCCGGTAGAACAGGGTGGATTGGATGTACGATACAACCGGCGTTTATGGGTTGTTGCAGCTATCTTCCTGACGATCTGGGCCGCCATAATCGCCATTAGCCATGTGCAGCCGATACCTTGGCTGCATTTTGCCGTAGCAGCAGCGGCAGTAATTGGCGGCACTGTACTGGCAGCCAGCGATAAAGCAGTACGCATACCATTGTTGATGTTTTTATTACTGGCGCTGGAATGCTTTGCTCTGCGTCTGCACTTGTTTCATTTCGGTGACGTTTCCCTGCTGCGGCAACCGGCGACTCTGAAAGCATTGTCGCAGCAATACCCGCTGCAGGACGCCAAATTTCTGAATGGCAGTATTGCGATGTCATATGCCTTCTTTGATTCAAAAACCGACGGACTGGACACTCGCGCAGAAAGAGCGTTGTCTTCGATTCCAGCACTCAGCAATCTTATGTGGAATATTTCGTCGGTAGACGGTGCGTTGGCTTTGCCGTTGCGCGCCAGAGCTATCGCTGCCCCTTTGTTTGACGACGAGATGGCCGGCCGCAATCGCACTGCGATCGGCCAACGCGCTATCGATCTACTCGGCATCCGCTTCATTTCCGCAGATCGGCAACTGACTGCGCCGGGCTTGCGCGTCGCTGTCCACGATGAACGATTGAATATGTGGATCATGGAGAACACCGCTGCGCAGCCGTTGTTCCAGACCTTTACCCGCTATCGCCTGGTGCACTCCGATGACGAGGCGCTCAAGATGCTGAAAACGCCACGTCAGCCAGAATTGATTATCGAGTCGATCAAAGGCGCAGCGCTTCCGCCAGCATCGACAGCCGGCAATAAAGCGGATGCCATCCGTTTCCAGGTTCAGGCCAGGCATCCGACCTTTTATGCTATCGATGTGGATGCCAGCGAGCCTGGCTGGCTGTTCCTGGCGGACGCCAACTATCCCGGCTGGCGCGCAACCATTGATGGCCGGGAGACGCCAGTATTCAGCAGCCAGCTATTGGGCAAGGCGGTGGCGATTCCGGCAGGCAGGCACAAGGTGGAATTTGCATTTTCATCGCCGACCTTCCAATATGGGCTGTGGTTGTCGGTGCTGTCGCTGCTGGTTGCGGCGGGATTGATGAGCAGGTATTTCCTGGCGCAGAGACGCCAGCGTCGGCCAGGGCCGATGCCAAGATAAACGCGCACCGATTTCGCAGAGACGAATGAGGGCACAACATGATGGTGGAGATGTATGTCAAACACAGCATTAACGAACAAGTCTGTCGCGGTTATCCTGCCGGCCTACAACGAGGAATTGACCATTGCGGATACGATCCGGGCGTTCCGCGCGGCGCTGCCCGAAGCCGTCATCTACGTTATCAACAATAATTCCAGAGACCGCACGCGCGAATTCGCCGGGCGGACATTGCAGGAACTGGCCTGCCCCGGCCAGGTGATTGACGAAGCGCGCCAAGGCAAGGGCAGCGCCCTCAGGCGCGCGTTTATCGACATTGACGCTGACATTTACGTGCTCGCCGACGCCGATCTCACCTACCCTGCAGATCAGGCCCGAGAACTGATGGCGCCCGTGATCGAAGGCCGGGCCGACATGGTAGTGGGCGACAGGCAGTCGGGCGGCGACTATGCGCGCGAAAATCAGCGTTCATTCCACGGTTTCGGCAACGGCCTGGTGCAATGGATGGTGAATCGCCTTTTCCACGCCAGGCTGGTCGATATCATGAGCGGCTACCGGGTATTCAGCCGCGACTTTGTCAAGACCTACCCGGTGCTGGCAGAGGGCTTCCAGATCGAAACAGACATGACTTTGCATGCGCTGCACAAGCGCTTGCGCATTGTCGAAATCCCGGTGGCCTACAAGGACCGGCCCAGCGGTAGCGTTTCCAAACTCAACACTTTGTCTGACGGTACGCGTGTGCTGTTTGCCATCGCCCAGATTTTTCGCTATTACCGTCCACTGGCGTTCTTCAGCGTGCTCAGCATCGTTCTTCTTTTATGCGGCTTGGCAGCCGGGGTACCGGTTTTCGATGACTGGATTCAGTATCGCTACATTTATCACGTCCCGCTCGCGATCCTCGCGACCGGCCTGTGTATTGCATCGGTAATGGCCTTGGGCATCGGCCTGATTCTGGATTCTGTTGCGCATCAACAGCGTCTCGAATTCGAATTGCGCTGGCTGTCCCGGTCGGAACGTCGATAAATTCTGATAAATGCTGATAAGCGCCGAAGCAGGAAGCTCATCGCAGCTTCTTGCGGAAAACAATATATCGGGCGGAGAGATAATTGATGACCATGCCTGCGACGCTTCCCATTGCAATACTGATCATCGGGCTATAAATCGTCGCAGGAATCAGCGCTATCGCAATCGCATACACGAGATAATTGACTACGCCGCCTCCCAGCATAAGGCCAAAATATCTTACATACTCCTGGGTCATGGACATGCCGGATTCGCGATGGCGAAAGGTAATCTGCCGGTTCAGCCACCAGGTCGCCGTCGCTGCACAAAAGAAAGAGAAAACCCGGGCCCAGTACAGACCCAATTCTCCCTTTATCAGATACAGCACGCCGGTATCCACCAAAAATCCCACTGTCCCGACGAGACCGAAGACAATCATTTCTCTACGAAATTTCAATTGCAACCCTCAATTCTGATTTCCTTTGCGCTACTTTTCTTCGCGGTTTGCCTGGCTCTTGCCTGGAAATAAAAAAAGCCAGCTATGACATCTAGCTGGCCTTTTGCTGCTTAGCGCATGACGAACTAATCAGTAAGTATAGAACATGCGCTGGATTTCCTTGGTGTTGTTGGTCTTGGTCAACGCCAGCATCAGCAGGATGCGGGCCTTTTGTGCGTTCAGCGTATCGGCAACCACAAAGTCCAGTTCGTCATCGTTGGCTTCGCCGTTACGGGCGACGATGCCTTGGCCAACGCGACTGGCGCGGACAATGATCACGCCCTTCTTGCGCGCTTCAACCAAAGGGGTTTTCATTTGCGCAGCAACGCTGCCGTCGCCAACGCCAGCCTGGATGATGCCCTTGGCGCCCGAAGCAACTTGAGCGTCGAGTGCGGCACGGGTCATGTTGGCGTAGCCGTAGATGATGTCGACTTGCGGCAGGACGTCCAGCTTGCTGACGTCGAATTCAGTATCGACCGTGTTCTTGCGCGTCGACTGGCGATAGAAATAAGCCTTGTTACCCTGGATGTAACCCAGCATACCCAGTTCCGGCGACTTGAAAGTATCGGTGGTGGAAGTATTGGTCTTGGTCACTTCACGCGCCGAGTTGATCTGGTCGTTCAGCGATACCAGCACGCCCTTGCCGATAGCGTCCTTACTGCCGGCCAGCAGGACCGCGTTGTACAGGTTGATCGGGCCGTCGGCCGAGATCGCGGTCGATGGACGCATGGCGCCGACCACTACTACCGGCTTGCGGCTCTTGACTGTCAGGTCGAGGAAGTAAGCGGTTTCTTCGATGGTGTCCGTGCCGTGGGTGATGACGATGCCGTCCACATCCGGCTGCGCCAGCAAGGCGTTGACGCGCTTGGCCAGCTTCAGCCAATGGTCGTTGGTCATGCTTTCGCTGGCGATCTGGAATACCTGCTCGCCTTTGACATTTGCGACTTTTTTCAGCTCAGGAACCGCAGCGATCAGTTTTTCCACGCCCACGGTCGCCGAGGTGTAGCCCACGGTCGTGGTGCTGTCAGCGCCGGTACCGGCGATGGTGCCGCCTGTCGCCAGGATCATGACGTTAGGCAGTTTGGCCTGGGCGTCCTGCGCTTGCGCCACTGAGGTAGACAGCAATAAAGCGCCGAACATCATGAGCGCATAGGAGTGGAAATTGCGGTTGAGTGTGCGCAATGAAAGTGTGCGGGTAGACATAAATCTCCTGATTGTGTGAATAATTTTTGACCATGGCCTGGGCCGGAAAACGGTCACGCGACAGTTCTACATACCTACATACAGCAATGTGCCGTCGCGCAGCGAAACTCTAACGGAAAGCCAGCAAGCACCCTATGCCAACTATGCATAGATTTATGCATAATCGTTATAGACGTGGCAGACCGGCAATTCTATGATCAAAAAGAACATCTTGCCAGCATCCGGCTTCGCTGCGCTTAACCGGCAATCCTGGTTTGCGCCTCATGCGTGACCACCAACTCACGCGTAGGAAACGGAATCGAACAATTCACTGCCGTCAAAGCAGCTTGCACGTTTTGTGCCAGCGACCAGCGCACCGCCCAGTATTCGGAGGTAGTGGTCCAGCCGCGCATGTTCAGCATCACAGCGCTCTCGGCGTAATCGGTCACTACCACCAGCGGCGCCGGCGTTGCCAGGATCCGTTCGTCCGCCAGCAACAGTTTTTCCAAGGCGGCGATCGCGACCGCTGGATTATCCTTGAAGTTGATGCTAATCGGCATGTCGATGCGACGCGTATTGTTGCGGCTGTAGTTGGTCAACGCGCTGTTCCACAATTGGTTATTCGGCACGAACAGGCAGATGCCGTCAGCCTTGGTCAGCTTGGTGGCAAACAGGCCGATTTCATCGACCGTGCCTTCAATGCTGCCGTTGGATATGTATTCGCTAACCTGGAACGGCCGCAAGAACAGCAGCATCATGCCAGCTGCGATATTTTGCAAAGTGCCCTGCAAGGCCAGGCCGATGGCCAGGCCGGCAGCGCCGAGGATGGCGACGATACTGGCGGTCTGCACCCCGAATTGTCCCAGTACGGCGACCAGCGTCACCAGCCGCACCACCCACAGCAGCACGCTGCGCAGCACCGGACGCAAGGTGGCGTCGAGGCTGGCGCGGATCATGACACGGTCGAGCGCATTGGCGAAACGCGACGATAGCCACCAACCGATGGCCAGCGTAAAAATAGCGAGTACGGCGTTCAAGCCGTAATGCAAGGATGATTCAAGAAGAAAGCTCCACATGGAACTCAGTTGGGTGACGGCTTGTATGTTCAAGGACAGCTCCTGTTGCTTGTATGAATGTGCGCGAACCGGGTTCGCAAATTTAACCCTCTATGGTACCAGTTGTCTCCCGGATAACGCCCTGGACCGCCAGCGCAGAATTCGCCGCGAAGGCCTTTCCTCTATACTCGGACAACCAGTCATCCGGATTGATTCCAATAGGATGAGGCTCGACCATCCCTTATAGTTCCCGAAGGAAAATACACAATGGTGACACCGACAAGTTCATTTGGCGCGCAGACAACGTCTGAAGCCCTGCCTTTGCTGGCCGCAGATGCCTTGCGAAAAATCGCGCGCGACGAGCATCTCAAGGAACGTATAGAAAACGATCCGCTCCTTTCCGGCATTTTCAAACGCGCCGCCGAACGCTATATAGGCGGCAGCACTTTGCCGGAATGTATTCGTACGATCAAGCAAGTGAATGCGCAGGGCCATGCCGCTACCGCCGACTATATGGGAGAAAGCACGCGCGACGAAGCCAAGGCAGAGATCGAGACGACACACTTCCTGGACCTGGTCGCCGCCATCCATGCGCACACGCTGAACTGCACGATTTCGCTTGATCTGTCGCATATCGGGCTGGCGGTCGATCCCGCACTGGGCATCGCCAACGCCGCCAGGATTGCCGTGGCTGCGCGCGCCATCGGACGCGAAGTCATCATCAGCATGGAAGGCTCGGAACGTACCGACGCCATCCTCGCCACACACACCGAATTGTGCCGCCAGTTTGACCACGTAGGCATCACCTTGCAAGCGCGCCGCTTGCGCACCGGCGCCGATCTGCAAAGCGCATTGCAGCGCCCGGGCAAGATCCGCCTGGTCAAGGGCGCTTACGATGAACCAGAAACCCTGGCTCACCCGCGCGTGAGCGAAGGCCTGAACGCCGCCTACCGCCAGCACGCACAAACGCTGCTGGCAAGTGGCCACGCCTGCTCGATCGGCACCCAGGACCGCCAGCAACTGGAATGGGCGCATGCCTTCATCCGGGAGCAAGGCCTGGCGACGGACCATATCGAATTCGAGACCCTGCTCGGGCTCGGTGCAGCGCCGGCGGCGCAGATGCGCGACCTGGGTTTCGCCACGCGACAGTACATCGTCTACGGCCGGGAATGGTTCATGTACGTCTGCCACCGGATTGCCGAAGATCCGCCACGGCTGTTCCAGGCTCTGATCGACGTCGTGAATGGCCCCGGCGAGGCGCAACACCTGTAAACCGGCAAAGCCAGCCTGACGCCGCCGGGTTTGCTACCATATGGCTGATTCGCCATGCCTTGAACGCATGGCGCAGCTTCCACCGACGTTCTTTAGCCACTGCATTCAGCCATCACCATGAGCAAATTCTGGAGTCCCATCGTCAGCCGCCTGACGCCTTACACCCCCGGCGAACAACCCAAGCTGAGCAAGCTGGTCAAGCTCAACACCAATGAAAATCCGTACGGACCGTCGCCGCTGGCGCTGGCCGCGATTGCCGCCGAAGCTGACGACAGCCTGCGCCTGTACCCCGACCCGGAAGCCGCTGCGCTGAAAGGCGCCCTGGCTGAACAAAATGCTAAGCACGGCATCACTACCGCCCATGTGTTTGTCGGCAACGGCTCCGATGAAGTGCTGGCGCATGCATTCCAGGCTTTGCTGCAACATGAAGAAGCCATCCTGTTCCCGGACATCAGCTACAGCTTTTACCCGACCTATTGCGGTTTGTACCAGGTAGCGCACCGTACCGTGCCGCTGGCCGCCGACTTCACCGTACGCGTCGACGATTACCTGAACACCGCTGCAGGCGGCATCATTTTCCCGAATCCGAATGCGCCTACCGGCTGCCTGTTACCCCTGTCCGAAGTCGAACGACTGGTGGCGGGACAGCCTGACTGCGTGGTGATCGTCGATGAAGCTTATGTCGATTTCGGCGGCGACAGCGCGATCCCGCTGGTGGCGCGCTATCCCAATCTGCTGGTGGTGCAGACCTTCTCGAAGTCGCGTTCGCTAGCCGGCTTACGGGTCGGCTTTGCGATTGGCCATCCAGACCTGATCACGGCGCTTGAGCGCGTCAAGAACAGCTTCAATTCCTATCCGCTGGATCGCATGGCGATTGCCGGCGCCACTGCTTCGATCAAGGACCAGACGCATTTCGACCGGACACGCCTGGCAGTGATGGCCAGCCGTGAGCAGATGGTGGCAGGACTGGCAGCGCTCGGCTTTGAAGTGCTGCCATCGGCCGCCAACTTCGTCTTCGCCCGTCATCCGCGCCACGACGCCGCCAAGCTGGCGGCCACCTTGCGCG
This sequence comes from Collimonas arenae, assembly GCF_000786695.1. Lineage (NCBI taxonomy): Bacteria > Pseudomonadati > Pseudomonadota > Betaproteobacteria > Burkholderiales > Oxalobacteraceae > Collimonas > Collimonas arenae. The sequence goes on from NZ_CP009962.1 coordinate 5,406,922, forward strand.
GCGACGGCATCATCGTGCGCCATTTCAGCAGCGCCCGGATTGCCCAATTCTTGCGCATTACGGTCGGCACCGATGACGCTTGCCAGGCCTTGCTGGATGCTTTGCAATTGCATCTGAAAACACTGCCTGCCGATTTCTGATCCTGCGCCGGTGCGGCCGGATTTCTCCGGTCGCACCGGTTTCATCATCTGCACGGCTGATCCGCTGCTATTTTCGATCATCGGCCGTGTTTTTTCATCACTCCATGTCCAACTCAATCGCGCCACCTCTAGCCGCCCATACGCGCATGCGCCAGGCGGCGCTGCCGCTACTGTTCCTGCTGGTGGGTGTGATTTTCGCCAGCTGGGTTTCGCGCATCCCGGCGCTGCGCGATCATCTGCATCTGGATCCTGCCAGCCTCAGCCTGTTCTTACTGGGCGGCGGCATCGGCGCCGTCAGTTCATTCCCGCTGGCCGCCTGGCTGGTAGGTCACTATGGTGCGCGCCGCGCCTGCTGGTATGTCGGCGTCGTCTTGCTGCTGACCATTCCGTGCCTGGCGCTGGCGCCCAATCTGCCGGTACTGATGCTCGTCATGCTCTGTCTCGGCGTCTGCTCCAGCTGCTTCAATGTCGCGATCAACACGCTTGGCGCTGAGGCGGAAAAAGCCGCCGGCCGGTCGATCATGTCGCAGCTGCATGCCTGGTATTGCGTCGGCACGCTGTCCGGCGCCTTGCTCGGCAGCGCCATCGCCGGCCTGGGCGTGGGTCCCTTGCTGCATTTTTGTGCGATCGCCGTATGCGCTCTGGTTCCACTGCGCCTGTGCTATCGCAGCTTGCCTAACGACCGGCCGCAATACATCGCCGGCAAAAAGCATTTTGCGATGCCCCATGGCCCCTTGATTGCTCTTGGCGTAGTGGCTTTCGGCGGCGCTATCGTGGAAGGTTCGGTGGCCGACTGGAGCGGGGTTTACCTGAAAGACCAACTACTCGCCAGCGATGGCGCCGCGCCGCTGGCTTTCGCCTTTTTTTCGGGCATGATGCTGTTGACTCGGCTGGTCGGCGACAGACTGAAGGAAACCTTCGGTGCCCGCCGCATAGTTGCCGGTGGCGCAGTCGCGGCCGGCATCGGCATGCTGATCGCCTTGGTGGCCAACGAGATTCCGCTTGCCATTACCGGTTTCGCACTGACCGGCGTTGGCGTCGCCACTGTGTTTCCTTTCCTCTTCAGCGCCGCAGGCCGTCACGGTCCAACGGCGTTGGCCGGCGTCACCACCATGGGATATACCGGCGGCCTGATCGGACCGCCCGCCATCGGCTTTATCGCCCATGGCTTCGGGCTGACAGCAGCGCTGTCCATGGTCGGTGTACTGTGCGCAGCGGTGGCGCTGGCGGCTAGTCGCGCCAAATGGCTTGAATAAATGACATTACGTTAAAATAGGCCCTTGCGTTTGTACGCCCACCTTATTCCTGGAGTCCATATGACGCTAGCCTTAACCTCTTCTTTGTCGCGTTCCGTATTGCGCAGCCTGGCGATGAGCGCCGCCGTCGGCGTTACTCTGGCCGCCTGTGCCGGTACACCGTCGACACCATCGACACCGGCGACGCCGGTAACAAACAGTGACCCGGTGTTGTCTGCATCGCGCTGGGAGCTGACCAACTGGACCGGCCATACCGTGCCACACGGCGATAACGGTGAACCCGTGATCTTGAATTTCGATACGCAGAACGGCCAGGGACGCGTCAGCGGCCGCGCCGGCTGCAACCGGTTTTCAGCGCCTTACTCGGTGCGTGCGCCGGGACAGTTGAGCATCGTCCAGGCGGCGGCGACCCGCATGGCCTGTCCTGCGCCAGCGATGCAGTTCGAGGCCGATTTCCTCGACAAGCTGCAAGCAGTCAACAATTACAAGATCGCCGGCCCGGTGCTGGAAATGCACACCCTGGATGGCCAGACGCTCAGTTTCTACGCGCGCGAAAAACCGAGCGCCGCAGCCAAAATCAAGTTCATCTATGTCGCTTCCGAAAAATTGCCTTGCAGCGCCGGCGTGATGCGCACCACCTGCCTGCAGATCCGTGAACGCAAGGAAGACCCTTGGCAACTTTGGTACGGCAATATCGAAGGCTTCAAATTTGAGCCCGGCATCGCCTATCGCCTGCGCATTCTGGAAGAGCCTGTCGTCAATCCGCCGGCCGACGCCAGCTCGATCAAATGGACTCTCGACATGATCGTGGAACAGGAAATCATCAAGAAATAATGGCATCGACCGCAATCAACAACAACGACCAGCGGCAGCTGTTGCTGCTGCCTGGCTTCATGCTGGACCAGACCTTGTGGGACGACATGCGCGACGGCCTGCAGCAACTGGGCCAGTTGCACTTCGGCGATCTTGGCCAGGACGATTCAATCAGCGCCATGGCGACGCGGGTGCTGCAACAAGCGCCGCCGCGATTCGTCCTGATAGGCTTTTCGATGGGCGGCTATGTGGCGCAGGCCATCATGCAGCAGGCGCCTGAGCGGGTGATCGCGCTGGCGCTGCTGAATACCTCGGCGCGCCAGCAGAATCCGCGTGAAATCGCCGGTAACAAGGTACAGCTGGAGCTGGCGAAACAGGTGCCGTTCAAAGGCTTGACCAGCCGCGCCCTGGCCTCTTCGTTGCATCCGGACCTGGCCCATGACCGCAGGCTGCTGGACCGCTTGCAGGCAATGGCGCTGCGCAACGGCAAGGAAGTTTTCATCCGCCAGCTGTCAGCCTTGCGCAGCGACGGTTACGCCGAACTGCAAAAGATCCAATGCCCGACGCTAATCGTCGCCAGCAGCAACGACCAGCTCAGCAGTATCGCCGAAGCTCAGCAGATGCTGGACCAGATTCCCACCGCCCATATGGTGACCATCGAAAACTGCGGGCACATGACGCCGCTGGAAAAACCAGCGGAACTGATGCAGATATTGGCGGACTGGATTGCCGGCGCAGATCAGCGCTGACATAGCGTAATCCGTTCCGCCGTCAGACTCCTACAGGGCCAGGCGCTTGCGAGCCGCCTGGTATTCGGTCTGCAGACGATCCACCATCTGCGCCACACTGGGCACGTCATCCATCAGGCCGACGCCCTGGCCCGCGCCCCAGATATCGCGCCAGGCTTTGGCGCCGGTGCCGCCGGAACCGAAATTCATCTTCGATTTATCCGCTTCCGGCAGATTGTCCGGATCGAGACCTGCATTGACGATGGATTTTTTCAGGTAGTTGCCGTGTACGCCGGTGAACAGGTTGGTGTACACCACGTCAGCTGCGGTCGACTCCACGATTGCCTGACGATAAGCGTCATCAACATGCGCTTCCTTGGTCGCCAGCCAGCGTGAACCGATGTAGGCAAAGTCCGCGCCCATGGCTTGCGCCGCCAGGATCGCATCGCCGGTGGCGATCGCGCCCGACAAGGCGATCACGCCCTTGAAGAACTTGCGCACCTCACCCACCAGCGCAAACGGCGACAACGGTCCGGCGTGGCCGCCGGCGCCAGCCGCTACCAGGATCAAACCGTCGACGCCGGCTTCCAGCGCCTTTTGCGCATGGCGGATCGAGATCACATCATGCAGCACGATGCCGCCGTACCCGTGGATCGCGTCCATCATTTCCGGCGGCGGCGCGCGCAGGCTGGAGATGATGATCGGGACTTTGTGTTTGACGCAGACGGCGACGTCATGCGCCAGGCGGTCGTTCGACTGATGGACGATCTGGTTGACCGCGATCGGTCCGACCTTGGCGTCCGGATGTTCGGCTTGATAGGCGGTGAGTTCGGCTTGCAGGTCGGTCAGCCAGACATCCAGCAATTCCGCCGGCCGGGCGTTCAGCGCCGGGAACGAACCGACGATGCCCGCCTTGCATTGCGCGGCCACCAGGGCCGGACCGCTGGCGATAAACATAGGCGAGCCGATGACAGGAAGGCTCAGGTTTTGCAACGCAGCTGGCAGTGCCATAACAACCTCTTGAATTGGGAGTGGAGTAGCTGATTATAGGGGGAAGCCCTGGACAAAAAGTACGATCGTGCTAGATTTTGTCCTCTAAACCAGACAGTCGGCCGCACTGCTTTATTATCGATTTAACAAATACCCGTCGCGTACTTCCGCCGCACCGGCACGCAACAATTGGCCGACTGTCCATTCTGCCAGATCCGCCTCGCTGCGTTGCAGGTAAAGCCGGTTGGCGGCCGCGACCAAGGGCAAGCCAGCCAGCATGTGCGGAACATCCGCCAGCCTGATCTGTTGTCGTTCCAGCAGCAGGAATTTGAGCAAGACCTTGATCGCGTTCCTGGCATTGCGCTGCGGATCGGCGGCCAGATAGGCAAGTCGTGAAAATGCACTGTCAAGCGCAACGCCGACGCCGGTGAACGGACTGCCATGACCTGGAATCACCAGGCGCACGTCCAATGTGGCGATCAGTTCCAGCGTCGCCTGCGCCTCGGCAAAACCGCTGCCGGAATCGTCGTCAAGCTCCGGGAAAATCACGCCGAAGCCGTTTTCCCACAAGGCATCGGCAGAAACCAGGATGCCATGCTCCGGACAGTAGAAAATCAGCGAATGCGGATCGTGACCCGCTGCCGCCAGCACCTGCCACTCCATGTCGCCCAGCGTCAGCTGATCGCCAGCCTGCAGGGTATCGTCGAAACCGAAAGGCGCGCATTGCTGCCCTGTGCCGTGATAGCTCAGCGCGGCACTATCCCAACTACGTACTTGCTCTGCCTGTCCCGCCGGAATCGACGTGCGGCAACCGTAAGCCTGCTGCAAGGCGGCATTGCCGCCGCAATGATCGGAATGCAGATGGGTGTTCAGCAAACGGTCCAGCGGCCGCCCTTGCAAGCTGTGCGCCACCAGCGCCAGGGTCTGCGCCGCATGGGTGACGTAACCGCTGTCGATCAGCGCGGTTTGCCCGCTGCTTAGAAACAAGATGTTGTTGGAGGATAGCCAGCCGCGTTCCAGCACCCGCATCGTCGGCGGCAACGAGAGCGCGCTCATGGCGCCATGCCCATCTGCAGGCGTCGTTGCAAAATGCGTTGCCAGATCGCCCGCTTTTGCGCATCGCTGGCGCTGCCCCACAACACAATTTCATCCAGCGTGCGCTGGCAACCGTCGCACAAGGCGTTCTCTGCATTCATCACGCAGATATTGATGCAAGGCGAAGCGCTGCAATCAGGAGCCGGAGCAGCAGCGTCATCGCTCTTTGCTGGCGGCAACGCAATGATGGGCTTAAGGTACGGGTTTTTCACTATGTCTCTGATTATGCTGTTGATTGTGTCGCTTATTTGTGTCGCTTATCCATATAATAAGCGACATCCCATTCCTCCATAACGACCATCTGCATGCTGAATATTCTACTGGCCGAAGACGAAAGCGCGATTGCCGACACGATCGTCTACGCGCTCAACAGCGAAGGCATCCAGGTCCATCACTGCCTGCTCGGCAGCGCAGCCTTGCAACAAGCACGCGCAGGCCGATTCGACCTGGCTGTGCTGGATGTCGGCCTGCCTGACATGAGCGGCTTCGATGTCTGCCGGGAGCTGCGCAAATTTTCCTCGCTGCCGGTGATCTTCCTGACTGCGCGCGGCAGCGAGATCGATCGCCTGATCGGCCTGGAAATCGGCGCCGACGATTACATGGTCAAGCCGTTCTCGCCACGCGAACTGGCGGCGCGCATCCGGGTCGTGCTGCGGCGGCTGGGCCAGGCGCCTGCCGCCGACGCCAGCGCCCCGGCAGCAAGCGCGCTGGGCGCTTTTGAAGTGGACCAGATCGGCATGCGCATACGCTACGCCGGCCAGACCCTGCAACTGACGCGTTACGAATACCTGCTGCTGAAGATGCTGCTGAGCCGGCCGGGCGGCATCTTTACCCGTAACCAGCTGATGGATTCGATCTGGCGCGATGCACCCGACAGCACCGACCGCACGGTCGATACCCATGTCAAAACCTTGCGCATCAAATTGAAAGCAGTCACGCCCGCAGCCGATCCCATCCATACCCATCGCGGCCTCGGCTATTCGCTGGAACTTGCCACCCCATGAAACTCGGCATCCGCATCCTGCTCGGCTACTTCCTGATCGTCGGCCTGGCCGGGGTCTTCATCCAGCGCGTGTTCCTGGCTGAAGTAAAGCCGGCAGTACGCCAGGCGATGGAGGATACGCTGGTCGATACCGCCAATATCCTGGCCGAACTGGCCGCCGACGACATGAAGCAAAACCGCATCGCCGACGGCAACTTCGCCAGCCGCGTGCGCGAATATGCGCATCGCGACATCAACGCCAAGATCTGGAGTTTTCGCAAGACCACGCTGGATTACCGCATCTATGTCACCGACCTCAAAGGCATCGTGCTGTTCGACTCCACCGGCCGCGCGGTGGGCCAGGATTATTCTCGCCGCAACGACGTCTACCTGACCTTGCAAGGCAGCTACGGCGTGCGCTCTACGCGCGACGTCGACAGCGACGAGCGCAGCACCGTGATGCATGTGGCCGCGCCGATCATCGACGACGGCAAGATGATTGGCGTGCTCACCGTCGCCAAGCCCAACAACACCCTGCAGCCGGCAATCTCGCAAAGCGAGCGGACCATCCTGCGCTGGGGTGGTTTGCTGCTGTTCCTGTCGCTGGCCGTGGGGCTCGCCGTCACCTTGTGGATCAGCCGCTCGCTGGGCGCATTGCAGCGCTACGCACGCGCCGTGACCGCCGGCGAACGTGCGCAGCCGCCAGCCAAAGGCGCCAGCGAAATCGTCGAGCTGGGCCAGGCGCTTGAATCGATGCGGCAAAAGCTGGAGGGCAAGCAGTATGTCGAGCACTATATCCATAGCCTGACGCATGAAATGAAAAGCCCGCTGGCGGCGATCCAGGGCGCGGCCGAACTGCTCGATGAAGATTTGCCGGATACCCAGCGCCGCCGCTTCGCGCACAACATCCGCAGCCAGTCGCAGCGGCTGGCGGAACTGATAGAAAAAATGCTGGCGCTGGCGGCCATCGAGCACCGGCAGACGCTGGAAAATGTGGTCACGGTGGATCTCGGCGGTTTGCTGGATGAAGTGCTCGAATTGCTTGAACCACGCCTGCGGCAAGCATCCCTGACGGTGCACATAGGCCGGTCGCAGCTGGGACCAAAAGTGCGGCCGAAGATACGAGGCGAGGTTTTCTTGTTACGGCAAGCGCTGATCAACCTGCTGGAGAACGCGATTGATTTTTCACCTGCAGGCAGCGAGATCACGCTCAAGACGGATTTCTCGGTGGCTGGAACCGTCAAGCTATCGGTACTGGATAACGGCCCCGGCATACCGTCCTATGCACTGACGCGCGTATTTGAGCGTTTTTACTCCCTGCCGCGACCAGGCAGCAGTGAAAAGAGCACCGGCCTCGGCCTCTGCTTCGTACAACAGGTAGCGCAACTGCATCACGGCCAGATCAGCTTGCATAACCGCAGCGAAGGCGGCGCCGAGGCTCAGCTGACGCTGCCGGCCGAGCCTGCATAACTGCCTCTAAGCCAAATCAGATTCAACTTCACACTCGCTTCACATTATCGCCACAGCAACCCCGCAATGCCGCCGTCATCGATTCACATCCCTTTCTTACACTGAGTGCAACGTGACCGTGCGTCACGATGAACCCACCGAGAGAGACCATGAACCGACCCTTGCTATTCAAATTATTGGCCATTTTCATCCTGACGCTGCTGATCCTGATTCCACTGGGCCTGATCCGCGATACCGTGCAAGACCGCCAGCAGCACCGGCAAGATGCGATTGCATCGATCGCCGCCAGCTATGCCGGTGGACAGACCATCACCGGACCTGTGTTGGTAGTGCCGTACAAGATCAAGATCGACGAAGTGGCGCAGGATGCCGAGGGCAAGAAAACCTTCCGCAGCCGCAACGAAAACCGTCAGTACCTGTTTTTCCCGAAAGACCTGCAGATGCAGGGCGAGCTGCTGCCGGGCGAGCGCTATCGGGGTTTGCACAAAGTGCACGTGTATGAGTTGCAAAGCAGCTTCAACGGCCGCATCGACTATCAATTGCCGTCGGCAGCGCAACTGGCGGCGGATCAGATCACCTTGTCGCATCCCTACCTGGCCATCGGCATCAGCGATGTCCGCGGCTTGCTTGGTTCGCCACTATTGAAAATAAGCGGCCAGGCACTGGCGCTGGAGCAAGGCGCGGGCGGCTTGGGTAAAGGCATGCATGCGGCTTTGCCGCAGTCTGGCCTGGTGGAGAACGGCAGCATCGACGTGTCGCTTGCCATGACCGTAGCCGGCACCGAGAGCCTGGCGATTACGCCGATTGGCGACAACAATCGCTTCGAGCTCTCTTCCAGCTGGCCGCATCCGCAATTCGGCGGCAGCTTTTTGCCGCGCTCCCGCAGCATCTCGGAGCAAGGTTTCCGCGCCGTATGGGAAGTTTCCTCTCTGGCCTCCAATGCCCAGCGCCAATTGCGCAGCGATGACAAGACGGGGATTGAAAGCCTGGATATCCAGCTGGCCGAACCGGTGAATATCTACTCGCAGGCTGATCGTGCAACCAAGTACGGCTTGCTGTTCGTGCTGCTGACTTTCGTCGGATTCTTCATTTTTGAAATGATCAAGCAGCTACCTATCCATCCGATCCAGTATCTGCTGGTAGGGCTCGGGCTGGCGATCTTTTTCCTGATACTGGTCAGTCTGTCTGAGCATATCCCCTTCTGGCAGGCTTATCTGGCCGCCAGCGCCGCCTGCATCAGCTTGCTGACCTTCTACCTGAGCCAGGTGCTGCGCAGCATAGGCCGCGGCCTCGGCTTTGGCGCCATGCTGACCATGTTATACGGCACCTTGTACGGTTTGCTGATTTCAGAAGACAATGCACTGATGCTGGGCAGCCTGATGCTGTTCGTGATTCTGGCTGTGATAATGATCGTTACCCGCAAAATCGACTGGTATCAAACCGCTGTAATCAAAACGCCGCAGGCAGATTAAATCTGGGGCGTGGGCCTGATTACCGTCAGGCCCGCAGCGCGACATCCGCCACCGGCGCCGCAGTCATCGTCACCAGCTGCTTCGGCGTCAGGTTGAACACGGCGTGCGGATGCCCGGCTGCCGCCCAGACATTGGTCAGTTGCAGCAAATCTTCATCGATCAGCATCACGGTCTTGCCGACGTGGCCGATCGGACACACGCCGCCAATTGCGTAACCGATACGCTCCTTGACGAAGCGGGCGTCGGCCTTGCCCAGCGGACCGACGATGGCGGCGACCTTGTTTTCATCGACGCGATTGCTGCCGCTGGCGACCACCATCACGGCGGCGTCATCGGACAGCCGCCGGAACACGATCGACTTGGCGATTTCAGCCACGCTGCAGCCAAGCCCGGCAGCAGCTTCGGCGGAAGTCTTGCCGGTTTCCGGCAACATCACGACAGGCTTGTCATGGCCGATAGTCGTCAGCAGATCGGCAACGCGCTGCGCGCTTTCCGGTAATTTATCCATACGATGCTCATCTCGTTCAAAAAAATGCGGATCACGCAAGGCGTCGCAGCTGTCCCTTACTTGGCGGCGTCAAAATACTGCGCGTGCAACTTGTCGTAACTGCCGTCAGCCTTGATAGCGGCCAGACCCTGGTTGATCTTCCCCAGCAACGCGGCATTGCCCTTTTGTACGGCGATACCGAAATACTCTTTTGGGAAATTGTCGTCCGTCACCATCCGCAGACCCTTGACCTGGTTGTTGGACAGGTAATGCGCGACTGCGCCCTTGTCGGCGATCACCGCGCTGACGCCGCCGGTTTCCAGCTCTTTCAGAGCCAGCGGGCTGGATTCAAAACGCTTGATGTTTTCGTTGTTGTCGCCTGCCAGCTTCTGCATCATGTCGTCGCCGGTGGAACCTTGCAGGACGCCAACCTTGAGCGGCTTGAGATCGGTAATTTTCAGGATCTTGGAATCGTTCGGCACCACGATTACCTGGCCGGCTTCGAAATAAGGATCCGAAAAATCGACGGTCTGTTTGCGTTTCTCGGTAATCGTCAGGCCGGAAATGATGATGTCGCGGTCACCCTGCGCCAGCGCAGTGAAAATGCCGTCGAAAGGTGTGTTGACGAACTTGACCTGGATACCTTCCTTTGCCGCAACTGCCTTCATCACGTCGATGTCGAAGCCGACCAGTTCCTTGTGTTCGTTCTCATACTCGAATGGTGCATAGGTAGCGCCGGTGCCGACCACATATTCTTTCACCGCTGCGCTGGCGGCAGGCGCCTCCTCATGTTTGCCGCAGGCGCTGAGTCCAGTCGCGACCAATAGGGCCAACAGGGTTGTTTTGACAAAAGTAAGTTTCATGAATTTTCCGCTTTTCTATTGATAATCCGGGCGGTAGCCCGGTTACTTGTTAGCTGGCAGCCCGCTTGGCCGCAATTGCATTGCCGGCATGGCTGGCGGACTTACGACCCAGATGACGCGAGATGAACTGGCCGGCGTCAACCACCTTGTCGAGGTCGATGCCGGTTTCAATCCCGAGCCCCTGCATCAGATACAGCACGTCCTCAGACGCTACGTTGCCTGTCGCACCCTTGGCGTACGGACAGCCGCCCAGACCCGCAACCGACGAATGATAAATCGAAATGCCGACTTCCAGGCTGGCGTAGATGTTCGCCAACGCCTGGCCGTAGGTATCGTGGAAATGTCCGGACAGGCGGTCGATCGGGAATTCCTGCACCAGCCGTTGCATCACCGCGTGGACCTTGTTCGGCGTGGCGACGCCGATGGTATCGGCAATGTCGATTTCGTCGCAGCCGAGGTCACGCAAACGGTGCAGCACATCGACCACCGAATCGATGCCGACTTCGCCCTGGTAAGGACAGCCGAACACGCAGCTGATGCTGCCGCGCAGGCGCTTGCCTTCTTGCTTGGCCAGCGTCGCAACGTCGCGGAAACGCTCGATCGATTCAGCAATCGAACAATTGATATTTTTTTGCGAGAAAGCCTCCGAGGCCGCGCCAAAGATCACCATCTCGTCGGCGCCGGCCGCCAATGCGGCTTCCAGTCCTTTCATGTTGGGTACCAGTGCGGAATAAATTACGCCCGGCTTGCGCTGGATGGCCGCCATCACTTCAGTCGAGGTAGCCATCTGCGGCACCCATTTCGGCGACACAAACGAAGCTGCCTCGATGTTGGCGAAACCGGCTTGCGTGAGCTGGTCGACCAATGCGATCTTGACCTCGGCCGGGATGGTTTCCTTTTCGTTCTGCAAGCCGTCGCGTGGACCAACTTCAACGATTTTCACTTTACTTGGGAATGTCATGCTCTGCCTCTTACTCTTAGTAACCGTTACTACGATCGATAGTGCCGCTCACCGCTTTTCCTTGTTCCAGCAGTTGTATCTTGGCGCTGATCTGCTGTACTGAATCTTCGTCGACAGTGATGGCTGAAATATGCGGCGTGATACTGATGCGCGGCTCCTGCCAGAAGGGATGATTCGGCGGTAGCGGCTCTTGCTCGAATACATCCAGCGTTGCCGCTGCAATCTGCCCCTCCTTGATCAGCGCCAGCAAATCGGCCTCGACGACGTGTCCGCCGCGTGCAACGTTGATCAAGTATGCGCCTTCCGCGCCTTTCTGCAATTTCAGCAGGTTTTCCCGATTGACGATGCCGCGCGTGGCGTCGGTCAATGGCAAGATGCAGACCAGCACACGTGAAGCCCGCAAGAAACCGTCGAGCGCGTCGTCGCCGACAAAATTGCGCACGCCAGGAAAATCCTTGGGAGTGCGGCTCCAGCCATTCACGGGAAAATCGAAATGCGCCAGCGCCGCAGCGATCCGCGATCCGAGCACGCCAAGGCCGAGAATGCCGACGCTGAATGCGCGCTTGTCCGGCTCCGGCAACGGCCGCCATTCGCGGCGCGCGGCCTGCTGCCGGTAAATGTCATAGCGGCCAAAATAGCCGAGTACGGCGTGCGTCACATAGCTGGCCATCTGGATCGCCATGCCGCCGTCCTCGATGCGGATCAGCGGCACGCCGGCTGGCAGCGCGTCGCCCAGTTTCAAGATGGCGTCGACACCTGCGCCCAGGTTGAAAATCGCTTTGAGATCGCGACGTCCTTGCAGCATGGCTGCGGGTGGACGCCAGACCAGGGCGTAATCGGCCGGGGCGTTATCGCCTTCCTGCCAGAAGCGGACTTCCGCTTCTGGCAGGGCTTTGCTGAAGTCAGCGATCCAGTTTTCGAAATCGCTGCCAGGCGGTACGTAACACAGGAGTTTCACAGTTTGATCCTCAACGGGCTTAATCAGGCTTGAATACCAGCAGTTGCGCCGATTCGCTTACCTGATCGCCCACCACATACAACAATTCTTCGACCAGGCCATCCGCTGGCGCAGCGATGGTGTGCTCCATTTTCATCGCTTCCATGATCAGCAATGGCGCGCCTTTTTTAACTTGCTCGCCTTGCGTTACCAACAGCGCGACGATTTTTCCTGGCATAGGCGCAGTCAGGCGACCGCCCTCTGCTTCGGCGTCGCCGGCATGCAGCAGCGGATCGATGTAGCCCACCGTATGCTGGCTGCCCGCATGGAACACATGGAACTGTTCACCTTCACGCACCACGGTGCCGGCCACGGTACGGTCGCCCAGACTGATTTCAATTGCGTTGCCGGTTTGATGCAGCACCGTCATCTGGCGGAAATTCTGGCCTTGCAGTTGCTCATGGTGCAGCAACCAGCGTCCGGTTTCATACATCACATCCAAAGACTCGGCTTTGTCGCCATCGACAAACGCCAGCCGGCGCTGCAGGTTACCATTCAAACGCCAGCCATCGGTGCTGGTCCAGGGATCGCTACCGGCGTTATGCACCGCATTGCGTTCCGACAGCAACAGCGATGCAGCGGCCAGCGCCAGCACTTCGATCGCCACCGGTGCAGCGGCGGGAAACAGCGCGTCATGATTACGCTCGATCAGGCCGGTGTCCAGATCTGCTTCGGAAAATGCTTTGCTGCCAATCAGGCGCTGCAGAAATTTGACGTTGCTGGCCAGGCCAACAATCTGATATTCCGCCAAAGCCTTCGCCATTGCCGCCAGTGCTTGCTCACGGTCCTGGCCCCAGACGATCAGCTTGGCGATCATCGGGTCGTAGAACGGAGAAATGGCGTCGCCTTCGCGCACGCCGGAATCGATCCGCACGATGCTGGCGCTGGACTGGCTGACTTCGAAAGCGCTCGCTGCCGGCGTATGCAAATGGCGCAAGGTGCCTATCGACGGCAAGAATCCCTTGTCCGGATTTTCCGCATAGATCCGCGCTTCAAGCGCATGGCCGCTCAGCGTCAGCTGCTCCTGCTTCAGCGGCAGCGGCTGGCCCGACGCCACACGCAACTGCCATTCGACCAGATCAAGACCGGTGATCATTTCAGTTACCGGATGCTCGACTTGCAAGCGCGTATTCATTTCCATGAAATAGAAAGATCCGTCCTCGCCGTTTGAATAATCGGCGATGAATTCCACCGTACCGGCGCCGACATAGCCAACTGCCTTGGCCGCAGCTACGGCCGCTTCGCCCATGGCGCGCCGGCGTTGTGCGGTCATTCCCGGGGCCGGCGCTTCTTCCAGCACCTTTTGATGGCGGCGCTGCACCGAGCAATCGCGCTCGAACAAGTAAACGCAATCGCCCTGGGTATCGGCAAACACCTGAATCTCGATATGACGCGGACGCGTCAGATAGCGTTCGACCAGCACCTTGTCGTCGCCGAAACTGTTGATCGCTTCACGCTTGCACGATGCCAGCGCCGCCTTGAAGTCAGCGCTGTGCTCGACGATGCGCATCCCCTTGCCACCGCCGCCGGCGCTGGCTTTCAGCAACACCGGATAGGTGATCTTGTCGGCTTCCACCTGCAGGAATTCGGCATCCTGGTTTTCACCGTGATAACCCGGCACCAGCGGCACCTTGGCTTTTTCCATCAATTCCTTGGCGGCCGACTTCGAGCCCATCGCCGAAATCGCGCTGGCCGGCGGGCCGATGAATACCAGGCCAGCCTTGGCGCAAGCCTGCGCAAACTGGGCGTTCTCAGACAGAAAGCCATAGCCGGGATGAATTGCCTGCGCGCCTGTCGCCAGGGCCACTTCAATGATCTTGTCGGCGCGCAGATAACTTTCCTTGGCTGCCGGCGGCCCGATCAGCACTGCCTCGTCGCATACCGCGACATGCTTGGCGCCGGCATCCGCATCCGAATACACAGCCACGGTCTTGATACCCATGCGCCGTGCGGTAGCCGCCACGCGACAAGCGATCTCGCCGCGATTGGCGATCAGAATCTTGGTAAACATGCGGTCTCCCCCTTTTAGATTTATTGTGGTTGGGTGTTGTTGTCGGCGGTCACTTCGCAACGCGCATCGAAGGTCGACGAACGCGAATGCATGCCCAGCTTTTCCAACAGGGCGCGGTCTTCTTCGACTTCCGGATTACCGGTGGTCAGCAGCTTGTCGCCGTAGAAAATCGAATTCGCGCCAGCCAGGAAGCACAGGGCCTGAATCGCATCGCCCATTTGGCGGCGACCTGCCGACAAACGCACGCGCGCCTTCGGCATGGTGATACGCGCGACCGCGACAGTACGTACGAACTCGAACAGGTCGAGCGGCGCAATGCCATGCAATGGCGTGCCTTCAACCTGCACCAGATTGTTGACCGGCACCGATTCCGGATACGGCTCCAGGTTGGCCAACTGCGCCACCAGGCCTGCGCGTTGCAAACGCGATTCACCCATGCCGACGATACCGCCGCAACACACTTTGATACCTGCGCCGCGCACGCTGTCGAGCGTGTCCAGGCGGTTCTGGTAATCGCGCGTGGTGATGATGTCGCCGTAGATTTCCGGTGCGGTATCGAGATTGTGATTGTAGTAATCGAGGCCCGCGCCCTTCAGGCGTTCTGCCTGGCCTTCGCCCAGCATGCCCAGCGTGGCGCAGGTTTCCAGGCCGAGCGCCTTGACTTCACGCACCATTTCTTCGACCTTTTCCAGATCGCGGTCTTTCGGCTCACGCCAGGCCGCACCCATGCAGAAACGGGTGGCGCCATGCGCCTTGGCTTGGCGCGCAGCTTCCAGCACGGTATCCAGCGGCAGGATCTTCTGCGCGGTCACCCCGGTATCGTAACGCGCCGCTTGCGGGCAATAGCCGCAATCTTCCGGACAGCCGCCGGTCTTGATTGACAACAGCGTGGCCAGTTCGACTTCGTTAGGATCGAAATTTTCGCGATGCGCTTGTTGCGCCTTGAAGATCAGTTCATTGAACGGCAGGTTGAACAGGTCGAGTACTTTTTGTACCGGCCATTTTGCATCTTCCGGAAACACCATGGCTTTAGCGGCGGGCTGGAATGTAATTGGTTGCGATGACATGATCAGATTTCCTTTGTATATTGAGGCAATAGGTTTAAGAGTGGCTGCGGCGTAGTCCTGACCTGGATTCAGGCCACCCCGGCAAGCATGAGAAATTCAAATGGCTCGCTGCCGTCCGGACCAGCGCCTTGGCAGGCAGTGGATCCATGCGCGGCACGTGGCCTAGAAATGGTGCGTTTATGCGGCTGCTCAACGCGGCGATATTGGCGTCGCCGTTGAGCATGTGGACGTCGACTGTGTTGGCCACCCAGCCAGCCAGTTGCAAGCCGCGCGCGGCGATCGCTTCAACCGTCAACAACGCATGGCTGATGCAGCCTAGCCGCAAACCGACCACCAGCACCACTGGCAAGCCAAGCTGTTGCGCCAGATCGGCAGTATCCTGATGATCGTTGAGCGGCACCCGGAAGCCGCCGACGCCTTCGACCACCAGTGCATCCGCCAGCTTGGTGAGCTGCTGATAGCATGAAAGAATGTGCGGTATCTCGATGATGCGGTCTTCATGTGTGGCGGCGATATGCGGCGCGGTCGGCTGGCGCAGCAGGTACGGCGTCGTCAACTCCTGTGGCAGCGCCACGCTGCCTTCAGCAGCCAAAATGTCTGCATCGTCGTTGTGCCAGACGCCATCACGCAATTCTGCACCGGCGGCGACCGGTTTCATACCTGCGCTGCGCACGCCGGTTTCAGTCAGCGCGTGCAACATCGCACCGGCGATCAGGGTTTTGCCGATTTCAGTATCCGTGCCGGCGATGAACCAGGCGACTTTTTGTTGATCCAGGTTAGCGTCAGTCATGGCCGATCACACTTTCAAACACAGCGGCAGTACGCGCGCCCAGCAAAGCGATTTCTTCGTCGTCAAGAATGTACGGCGGCATCAGATACACGGTCTTGCCGATCGGCCGCATCAACAATTCGTGCTCGACGGCGCTGCTGAAGAAGCGCCGTGAAAAGGTTGCTGCCTGCGCCTTGCTATCGATCACGGCGTCGAAGGCCCAGATCATGCCGCGCTGGCGGAAGTGTTTTACTTTCGGGTGTTGCGCCAATGGCGCCAGCGCTGCGGTGATTTTTTCCGCCCGGTGGCGATTGGCGTTCAGCACGTCGTCTTCCTCGAAAATCGCCAGCGTCGCCAATGCGGCGCGGCATGCCAGCGGATTGCCAGTGTAGGAATGCGAATGCAAGAAACCGCGCGCAACATCGGTATCGTAGAAAGCCTGGTAGATCTCGTCGCGGGTCATCACCAATGACAATGGCAGATAGCCGCCGCTGATGCCCTTCGACAGGCACAGGAAATCCGGCCAGACCGGCGGCTCCCCAGCAGCAGCGGCCTGCTCGGATGCGAAGAAGGTGCCGGTGCGGCCGCAGCCGACCGCGATCTCGTCGAAAATCAAATGCACCTTGTAGCGGTCGCACAAGGCGCGTAACTCGCGCAAATACACCGGATCGTGCATCGCCATGCCGGTGGCGCATTGCACCAGCGGTTCGATGATCACGGCGGCGATGTGGCTGGAGCGTTGTTGCAGAAGCTTTTCCAGCGTCGATGCAGCGCGATGAGCGACGTCGGCGGCGCTTTCACCGTCACGGGCAGCGCGCGCATCGGGTGAGGCCACCACGTGCGCCTGTCTCAACATGGGACCATAGGCATCGCGGAAAAGCGGCACATCGGTGACCGCCAGCGCGCCGATGGTTTCGCCGTGATAACTGCCTTTGAGACACACGAATTCCTGCTTGTCGCCGTAACCGGCATTGCGCCAGGCGTGAAAACTCATCTTCAATGCGATCTCGACTGCCGACGCACCGTCCGACGCATAGAAACAATGTCCCAGCACATGGCCGGTGCGCGCTGCCAGTTGTTCCGACAGCTGCACCACCGGTTCATGGGTAAAGCCGGCCAGCATCGCATGTTCCAGCTGGTCGAGTTGATCCTTCAAGGCGGCGTTGATGCGCGGATTGGCGTGGCCAAACAGATTAACCCACCAGGAACTGATCGCATCCAGGTAACGCTTACCTTCCGTATCGTATAGCCAGGCGCCGCGGCCGCGGCTGACCGGAATCAGCGGCACCGATTCATGGTGCTGCATTTGCGTGCACGGATGCCAGACGCTGTTCAGGCTGCGCTGAACCAGATCCGGTTGAGGTGCGAGTGGTTTTTTATTCAACGGTACTCCTTGTCATGCCGGGCGTTTCCGCAGCAGTGTATTTTTTCGTAAGTGCGTTTTTCGCCAGCGCGTGTTTTGCCACCGTGTGCAATGCACTGATCAGTTGATCTATTTGTTCATTGCTGTGCGCCGCCGATAGCGATATGCGCAGGCGCGCCGTGTCTTTCGGTACAGTCGGCGGACGGATCGCAGGCACCCAGATACCCAGCGCGCGCAAACCTTCCATCAAATCCAGCGCCAGCTGGTTATCTTCGACGATCAAGGCCTGTACCGCCGTTTCCGATGGCAGCAAAGGCCATGGCAAGTCGGCCAGGCCGCTGCGCAAGCGCCCAATCAGTTGTTGCAAATGTTGTTGCCGCCAGTCTTCCGTCTGCATCACCTTGACTGCCGCCAGCAAGGCGCTCGCCAGCATCGGCGGACTGGCCGTGGTGAATATGTAGGTACGCGCGCGTTGCAACAGCCATTCAATCAGGATCGCATCGCCGGCGACGAACGCGCCGGCCACGCCGGCGGCTTTGCCCAGCGTACCCATGTACAGGATGCGCTCCGATTTCAAACCGAAATGCGCCACGCTGCCACGTCCTTGCGGGCCTAGCACGCCAAAGCCATGGGCATCGTCGACCAGCAGCCAGGCATCGTATTTTTCGCACAAGGCCAACAGCTCCGGCAGCGGCGCGATATCGCCATCCATGCTGAAGATGGCGTCGGTGACTACCAGTTTGCGCGGGCTGTTGCCCGAACTATTGCTCTTCGCCAGTAGCTGTTCCAGCCTGGCGACATCGCCGTGCGGATAAATACGGAACTGCGCGCCCGACAAACGTGCGCCATCAATCAGGCACGCATGGTTGAGGCGATCCGAGAACACCACGTCACCGGCCCCGACCAGTGCCGGAATGGTGCCCATATTGGCCATGTAGCCGGTCGAGAAATGCAGCGCGCGCGGCATGCCGACGAATTCAGCCAGCGCCAGTTCCAGTTCCTCGACCACGCTGGTGTGGCCGCTGATCAGCGCCGAAGCGCTGGCGCCGACGCCATATTTATCCAGTCCGGCCTGCGCTGCCGCATGCAAGGCCGGATGATTGGCCAGGCCGAGATAATCGTTGCTGCAAAAAGCCAGGTACTGGCGGCCATCGACCTCCAGCAACGGTCCTTGCGGACCATCGACGATCCGGCGCTTGCGCAACAGCTTTTGCTCTTGCAGCGCCGCCAGTTGCTCGCGAATCTGGTTCAGCAGCTCAGGCATAGTCGGCTTCCACTACCGGTGATTCTGCAGCCGGGGCAGGAGGTGAAAATTGCAGAGACAAGGCGTTCAGGCTACGGTATACCGCGTTGACGCCCCACGACTGGGTAGCGCTTGCCAGACGCAGTTGCGGCAGGCGCTGCATCACGCTGCGCATGGCGATTTCCGCTTCCAGATAAGTCAGCGTAGCGCCGATGCAGACGTGCGGACCGTAGCCGAATGACAGATGCGCTCCCTCATTGCGCTGGATGTCGAGCCGGTCCGGATCCGTATATTTGGCGGGGTCGCGATTGGCGGCGCCGATCAGCGGTATCACCAGGTCGCCCTTCTTCATCAGCTGGCCGTGCATTTCGACGTCGACCTTCAGACGGCGGCCGGTGTATTGCACCGGACTGTCGAAACGCAGTAATTCCTTTAACGCCGAAGGCAGCAAAGACGGCGCAGCTTGCAGGGCTTGCCATTGTTGTGGATGCTGCAGCAGCGCCAGCATGCCGTTGCCGAGCAGGTTACGCGTGGTTTCATGGCCGGCGAACAGCAAGGTGCAGCATTGCGCCAGCAATTCCTTGGTGGTGATAATGCCGCCGTTCGCTTCGGCGCGGATCAGCTGGCTCATCAGGTCGTCGCCCAGCGCTGCGCGCCGTTGCGGCAGCAGCTGGCGGAAATAGTCATTCATCGCAATCAGGCTGACCTGGGCCGCGCGGGCGATGTCCAGCGTCGGCGTCGGGCTGCCGATGAATGCCGCGATATCGTCGGACCAGGCAACGAATTCGCTGCGGTCTTCAGCGGCGATGCCTAGCATGCTGGCGATGACCAGGGCCGGCAGCGGACGGGCGAAATCGTGCATGAAGTCGAATTCGGCAAACTGCCCATTCGCAGTTGTTCCCGCTTTTGACAGAATGTCATCCAGCAAACGGTCGACGATAATCTGTATCTGCGGCGCAAGTTCTTGCAAGGCCGCCGGCTTGAAACCTGCGTTCATGACCTGCCGCAGCCGCGTATGCTGGGGCGCATCGACGAACAACAGCGAGCGCGAAAAAATGCGCTTGAATTCACGCAATTCGTTCAAAGCTCCCGGCCCGCTGCTATTGGCCCAGCCGCCGGCGCGCCGCACCGAGAAGCGCGGGTCGCGCAGCACGCTGGCGACATCGGCGTGGCCGGTCAACAGCCAGGCGCCGCCGCAGAACTCGGGGCTCCAATGCAACGCGCCTTCGGCACGCAGGGCGTGATACGCGGGATAGGGGTCGTTCAAGAAAGCTTCGTTAATCATTTGATATCATTTTCAGCACTTACTTGGGCAAAAACGTCTCTGCAAGGACGAGATTGTATGTGATCGCGGCGCAATCACCCCTCGATCGCCATCCAATCACCGTTCGATCACAACAGCCAGGATGGTTTACGTTTCTCCAGAAACGCCCGCACACCCTCCCGTCCCTCGGTGGAAGCGCGGATTTTTGCGATCTCCTCGACCGTGTCGGCGATCAGAACTTCCGTCAACGGCTGGCCCGCAATCGCGCGCACCAGGCGCTTGGCTTCGGTGACTGCGTTCGGGCTTGCTGACAGCAGGGCCTTGAGCAACAGATTAACGCCTTCATCAAGTTTCTCGGCGCTGGTCACCTCGTGCACCAGGCCGAGCCGCTGCGCAGCATCGGCGGAAAAGCGCTCAGCCGTAATAAAGTAACGGCGCGAGGCAGACTCGCCGATGGACTTGATGACATAAGGCGAAATGGTCGCCGGGATCAAGCCGATTTTCACCTCCGATAAACAAAACTGCGCCGCCTCCACCGCCACCACGATATCGCAGGCGGCAACCAGGCCGACGCCGCCGGCATAGCAATCGCCCTGCACTCTGGCGATCACCGGCTTGGGGCATTGATAAATGGTGCGCAGCATGCTCGCCAACTGCGCTGCATCGGCGCGGTTTTGCTCCGGCGTGTAATCCGCCATCGCCTTCATCCAGTTAAGATCGCCGCCAGCGCAAAATGCCGGACCATCGGCGGCCAGCACAATTGCCCGTACATCGACGCTACGGCCAAGCTCCAGGAAAGCGTGGGTGATTTCCGCGATCATGGTTTCATTGAAGGCGTTACGCACTTCAGGGCGGTTGAGAGTAATGGTGGCGACCTGCGACGCCTGTTGTATTGCCAAAGTCTGATAAGTCACTGGTTCTTCTCCGTTTGCTGCGTGGCTATCGCCCAATAGATAAAATCGAGTTCCGGACATTGATGGCCCATGGCGGTCAATGCTGCCGTAATCTGCCCCCTGTGATGCGTGGCATGATTGAATATGTGGCCAAGCACGGCCACGAATGGTGCAACGGCGTGCTCTCCGGACGCTCGTGTGTATCGCAAATCGCCGTCGTATTTTTGTTGCGGATGCGTGCTTAACCAGTCCCCCCAACGCTTGGATGCCGCACTCAGGGCTTGGCCAAGCACATCGCGTCGGCTTTCAAGTTCTGCGTCAAGCGGGGCTATGCTGGAATTTTCCCCTGCAATGCGGGCGTACCAATTGCGTTCGCCAACCAGCATGTGGTTAAGCGTGCCATGGATCGAAGCGAAATACAGTCCGCAATCGCGGCGATACTCCTCCTCGCTGATAGCATCGACATGTTTCAGTATTTTCGCAGTGGCCCAGACATGGTAGCTGGCCAGCGATTCAAAATAACTTTGCATCATTTACCTGTTGGCTCCGCAGGAAATCCCACCCGGCCCAGAAAATCGGCAACCACCGGCGTCCACACATTGGTCCCCGACGAGAACAGCAAATGACCGTTCTTGCCAAAGGCTGGCATCAGTTTGTATTCAGCCTGGCCGCCGGCCTTGGTAAAAGCGGCATACCATTCCTGGCTGTATTTGGGGCCGAAGAACAAATCGTTTTCGGTATATATCCACAGCATCGGCGCCTTGCTGCTCTTACCGAACTGGCCGTACATGCTCTCCAGCTTGCCGCCCTGGCAAGGCACGCCCGGATGTTTGTCCGGGTCACCGCCGGCGCCGCCGGCAAAATTGATTGCTGCCACCAAGCCCTGCGGCATCCTGGCTGCCGTAGCCGTGGTGGCATAACCACCGACCGATTGGCCGACCAGCAACACGCGCTCGGGATTCACGTAAGACTGCCGTTTGGCGTAGTCGAGCACCGCCAGTACTTCCGTACTGGCCGCCTCTGCCATGGGCGCATAGTCCTTTTGATTGCAACCGCCGCTGTCTTCAGGATCAGGCTCTACGCCGGTATCGCCATAGCCAAGCCGTGTCGGCACGAACACCGCAAAGCCGCGCTCGGTGAAAAAACGCACCTGCTGGATATAGCGAAAGCGCGCAGGCTTGCTGCGGTCGGTAGCGCTGCGGCCATGATTGATGATAACCAACGGGAACGGTCCGAGGCCGGCCGGCTTGAATTGCGTCACGATGATATCCCCGGTGACGCTACGGCCATATAAATTCTTGACTGTCACCGGCAGCTTGGTAATCGTTTCGTTCAAATCCTGCACCAGAGGCTGCGCCGAAACATGGCCAATAGATACACACAGGCATACAACCACGCAGCGCATGATGGCAGGCGCTGTCCGTTTGACATATGACGGTGTAGATTGGTCCATGATCGGCTCTCAATTAACTCTGTTTTATTCTCCGGCCTGACTATTGGTTTACATCCGGAACACACCAAATTTTGTCTCGGCTATCGGCGCATTCAAGGCAGCGCTCAGGCCCAGGCCCAACACCTTGCGGGTATCGGCAGGATCGATCACGCCGTCATCCCACAAGCGTGCGGATGCGTAGTACGGATGGCCTTGATGTTCGTACTGATCGCGGATCGGTTTCTTGAAGGCTTCTTCTTCATCGGCGCTCCAGCTGCCGCCCTTGCCTTCGATGCCATCACGCTTGACGGTCGCCAGCACGCCGGCGGCCTGCTCGCCGCCCATCACCGAAATGCGGGCGTTAGGCCACATCCACAGGAAGCGCGGCGAGTACGCACGGCCGCACATGCCGTAGTTGCCGGCGCCGAAACTGCCGCCGATGATGACCGTCAGCTTGGGCACCGATGTGGTGGCCACCGCTGTCACCATCTTGGCGCCGTTGCGAGCGATGCCTTCGTTTTCGTAGCGGCGGCCTACCATGAAGCCGGTGATGTTTTGCAGAAATACCAGCGGAATCTTGCGCTGCGAGCAGAGTTCGATGAAGTGCGTGCCCTTCAACGCCGCTTCCGAAAATAAGATGCCGTTATTGGCGATGATTCCGACCGGCATGCCGTAGATATGCGCAAAACCGCAAATCAGCGTGGTGCCATAGCGCGCCTTGAATTCGTCGAATTCGCTGCCATCGACAACGCGCGCGATGACTTCGCGCACATCGAAAGGCTTGCGGGTATCCACCGGAATCACGCCATACAGTTCATGCGCCGGATACTTGGGTTCCACCACTTGGCGCAACAAGGGGCCTTGCGGTTTCTGGCGGTTCAGGTTGGAGACGATCGTGCGCGCCAGCGACAATGCGTGCATATCGTTTTGCGCCAGATGATCCGCTACGCCAGAAAGGCGCGTATGCACATCGCCACCGCCCAAGTCCTCGGCGCTGACCACTTCGCCGGTAGCAGCTTTCACCAGCGGCGGCCCGGCCAGGAAAATCGTTCCCTGGTTCTTGACGATGATGGACTCGTCGCTCATCGCCGGCACGTAGGCGCCGCCGGCGGTGCACGATCCCATCACCACTGCAATTTGCGGAATGCCCTTGGCCGACAGGTTGGCCTGGTTGTAGAAGATGCGGCCGAAATGGTCGCGGTCTGGAAATACTTCATCCTGGTTCGGCAGGTTGGCGCCGCCGCTATCGACCAGATAGATGCAGGGAAGATTATTCTGCTCGGCGATTTCCTGCGCGCGCAGATGTTTTTTGACGCTGAGCGGATAGTAGGTGCCGCCTTTGACGGTGGCGTCATTGCAGACCACCACGCATTCCTGGCCGGCGATGCGGCCGATGCCGGTAATCACGCCGGCCGCCGGCGCGGCGTCACTGCCATCCTTGTCCTTGTAGACATGGTAGGCGGCAAGCTGGGAAAATTCCATGAACGGCGTGCCCGGGTCGAGCAGCATCTGCACCCGGTCTCGCGGCAGCAGCTTGCCGCGCGCGACGTGTTTGTTGCGCGCGGCCTCGCCGCCGCCTTCGGCGATCTGCGCGACTTTCTGGCGCAGGTCGTCAACCAGCAGATTGAGGGCGCTGGCGTTTTGCTGGAATTCTTCACTACGTGGATTCAGCTTGCTTTCTAACTGGGGCATTGCAATGTCCTTTTATGTGTCTCTGATATGATTTTTTGATCTGCGGATCTGTCGTCAGGCGGTATGGATATCGTTGAGATGCAACTCATCCTTCATCGCTTCACGGATCTTGAATTTTTGTATCTTGCCGGTGACCGTCATCGGAAAGGCATCCACAAAACGGATGTAACGCGGCACCTTGTAATACGCAATCTGGCCCTGGCAAAAATCGCGCACCGATTGTTCATCCGCACTTTGCCCAGGACGCAAAATAATCCAGGCGCACAGTTCTTCACCGTATTTCGGATCGGGCACACCAACCACCTGCACGTCCTGGATCGCCGGATGGCGGTACAGAAATTCTTCAATCTCGCGCGGATAGATGTTTTCGCCGCCGCGTATCACCATGTCCTTCATGCGGCCGACGATGTTGACATACCCTTCGGCGTCCATCACCGCCAGGTCGCCGGTATGCATCCAGCCTTCATCGTCGATCGCTTCGCGCGTCTTTTCTGCGTCGCCCCAGTAACCGTGCATCACTGAATAACCTAGAGTGCACAATTCGCCGGAACTACCGATCGGCATGATCTCGCCGGATTCCGGATCGACAATTTTTACCTGTAAATGCGGCTGCACCGTGCCGACCGTCGAGACCCGTTTCTCCAGCGGCGTGTCAGTCATGCTTTGGCAACTGACCGGGCTGGTTTCCGTCATGCCGTAGGCGATCGTGATCTGCTCCAGATGCATGTCGCGCACCACGCGTTTCATGACTTCGATCGGACAGGGCGAACCGGCCATGATGCCGGTGCGCAGCGTCGACAGATCGAACTCGGCAAAACGCGGATGATCCAGTTCGGCAATGAACATGGTCGGTACACCATGCAGACCGGTGCAGCGCTCTTCCTGCACTGCCTGCAATACCGAAAGCGGCTCGAAGCCATCATTCGGATAAACGATGGCGGCGCCATGCGTCAGGCACGCCAGATTACCCAGCACCATACCGAAGCAGTGATACAGCGGGACCGGAATGCAGAGACGGTCGGCGGCGGTCAGCTTCATTGCTTCGCCGATGAAAAAACCGTTGTTGAGGATATTCCGATGCGTCAGCGTCGCGCCTTTCGGAAAGCCGGTGGTGCCGCTGGTGAACTGGATGTTGATCGGGTCGGTGGCGCGCAAGGTTGCGCCGATAACGGCCAGCTGCGGATCATCGGCATCGCCGCCGGCTACCAGGTCGGCAAAGCGCAGCATGCCCGGCACAACGTCGCTGCTGAGCTGGATCACCGTTTTGAGCGTTGGCAGCCGGGCAGCCTGCAATTCGCCAGGCTTGGCAGTCGCCAGTTCCGGCGCCAAGGTGCGGATCATTTCCAGATAGTCGCTGGTCTTGAAACTGGTCATCGATATCAACGCCTTGCAGCCGACCAGGTTGAGCGCATATTCCAGCTCGCTGACCCGATAGGCGGGATTGATATTCACCAGGACGATGCCGGCATAGGCGGTCGCCAGTTGCGTCAGCAGCCATTCAGCGTTGTTGTGCGACCAGATGCCGATGCGGTCACCTGGCTGCAGGCCGAGCTTGAGCATGGCGCTGGCCAGGCGGCGCGCTTCAAGTTGCAAGGCGCGATAACTGAAGCGGATTTTTTGATGACGCGATACCAGCGCGTCATTGTCGGCAACGCGTGCCGCCATGTCGTCAAAAAAATGACCGATAGTCTGTTCGATCAGCGGCGTATCCTGCCTGCCGCGATCAATACTGGAATTCAAATTTGCCATGGTCCTGTCCCCTGTTAGCGTTGCTGATGTTTTCCGCGATTTTTATTTTTTTCCGGGAAAACTGCCGTCGACATAAAACCAGCGCGGCAATCCATCCGCACCGGTTTCGTACTCACGCACAAAGCGGCTGACTTCGTGCAAACGTTCGGCACGGCCGCCGATCTTGTAGCGTGCGACGAACTCTACTGTCGCGCTGTCGCCGTCTGCTTCATGCCTGCGTACATCCAGCCCCAGCCATTTGACGCCGGCTTCCGCCACGATGGATTCCTGCGGCCGGGTGCTGCGATGCCAGGTTACCCACAGATAGTCGCCAAGGTCCATCACGTAGGCGCTGTAGCGAGAGCGCATCAGCGCCAGCGCAGTCGGCGCTACGTCATCGCCATTGTGATAGCGGCCGCAGCACTGCGCGTATTTGCCGCCGCCACAAGGGCAGTCAATGATTGCAGCCGTCAAATCTTGCCATCCCTCATAAATGCTTCAAGCTGGTCGAAACGGTCGAAACCCCAGAACGATTCGCCGTCGACAATCACGAACGGCGAGCCGAACACGCCGCGCGCCATCGCCAGGTCGACTTCCGCTTTCAGCTGGTTCTTGATCGGCAGGCTGTTGATGCCCTCCATCAGGCCGGTAGTATCGACGCCGCTGTGATGGCCGACTTCCAGCAGGTGCATCGGTTCGCCGATATTGACGCCATCGACGAAGTACGCCTTGTAAATCTGCTTGGCGAATTTGTTGGCCTTGTCCTCGCCTTGCTTGCCGCGCACCCACAGCACGGCGCGTGCCGCTGCCTGGGTCGAAATCGGAAAGGCGCTCGGACGGTTATAGGGAATACCGTGAAAACGCGCGCTGCGCTCGAAATCGTGAAACGAATAATCGCCTTTGATCGGTACT
This sequence comes from Collimonas arenae, assembly GCF_000786695.1. Lineage (NCBI taxonomy): Bacteria > Pseudomonadati > Pseudomonadota > Betaproteobacteria > Burkholderiales > Oxalobacteraceae > Collimonas > Collimonas arenae. The sequence continues at coordinate 5,433,550 of NZ_CP009962.1, forward strand.
TGCGGCAGGGGTACCGAACCAGTGGTCTTGAACACAGGCCCGAGCAGGATCGGATGCCATTCGACATCGCGCTTGTATTTTGCCGCCAGTTCATCGATGCGGGTGGCAGCGAAGTAACCGTAGGGCGAAGAAAAATCAAAGTAGAAATCAATTGCTGCGGCCATCTTTTTGCACCTTGTTTAAATCGCAATTCATGAAGTCAGATAACAAAGATCAGCGTGAATCCGTGGAGATTCCACGGAAAAACGCTGATCGGTTTACAACTTGTCAACTTGTTTGCTATTACTTATTTACTGCTTGCGTTGCAGCCATAGCAAGTACGGCTGCAGGCCATCACACCAGTTCGACGGCAATCGCGGTGCCTTCGCCGCCGCCGATACATAGCGACGCCACACCGCGCTTGAGGCCTTTAGCCTTCAATGCGCCCAGCAAGGTGACGATGATGCGTGCGCCGGAAGCGCCGATTGGATGGCCGAGAGCACAGGCGCCGCCGTGGACATTGATCTTGTCGTGCGGGATGTCGTGTTCTTTCATTGCCGCCATTGGCACTACGGCGAACGCTTCATTGACTTCATACAGGTCGACGTCGCTGTTTTTCCAGCCGACTTTCTTGTACAGCTTTTCAATCGCGCCGACGGGAGCGGTAGTGAACCATTCCGGTTCTTGCGAGTGGCTGGCATGGCCGAGAATGCGGGCGATCGGCGTGCAGCCGAGTTTCTTCGCAGTCGATTCGCGCATCAGCACCAATGCTGCGGCGCCGTCGTTGATGGAGGACGATGAAGCGGCTGTGATGGTGCCGTCTTTCTTGAACGCTGCGCGCAAGGAAGGGATCTTGTCGATCTTGGCTTTTTGCGGACCTTCATCCTTGTCGATCACGACTTCGCCGGCGCGGCTGGTAACGGTCACCGGCGCGATTTCCCATTTGAAGGAACCGTCGGCGGTAGCGGCCTGCGCGCGCTGCACCGAAGCGATGGCGAATGCATCCTGGTCGGCACGGCTGAAATGGTATTTGGCGGCGCATTCTTCGCCGAAAGTACCCATCGAACGGCCGCCGCCTGTTTCACCTTTGGAATACGCATCTTCCAGGCCATCCAGCATCATGTGGTCGAAAATCATGCCGTGGCCGATACGGTAGCCGCCGCGTGCCTTCGGGATCAGGTATGGTGCGTTGGTCATCGATTCCATGCCGCCTGCAACTACCACTTCATTGGTTCCCGCCAGCAGGCCGTCGAAGGCGAACATGGTGGCTTGCATTGCCGAACCGCACACCTTGGAGATGGTGGCGGCGGTCGTTGCGACCGGCAAGCCGGCCTTGATGGTTGCCTGGCGTGCCGGCGCCTGGCCCTGGCCCGCTTGCAGCACATTGCCGAACAACACGGCATCGACTTGCTCCGGCTTCAGGCCTGCGCGTTCTACCGCGGCCTTGATCGCCACGGCGCCCAGATCACTGGCGGTCAACGCCGAAAAATCACCCTGAAACGCACCCATTGGAGTACGTGCTGCACCGACGATAACGATTGGGTCATTCATGTTGCTTCTCCAGATTACGACAACTTGTAAACCGCTGCGGGGTCGCTTCGGGAGTCACTTGCATCCGTCTGCCATGCCCTGAAACGGCTTTGCTGCCTGGTTGGTCAAAAAATAAAATTCCAAATAAAACTGATGCCGACATTGAAACTGCTGCGCTGTCAGTGTTGTTGTTTCTACTACTGCCTAACGTTTAACCGGATACATGGCTAAAACGGCATTCTTGTGGATAAGGAAAGACATCGTCGAAATGGCCTTCCAGTATGTGCTGCTTGTGCTGCTGCCAATATTGTTGGGTTAATAAATCGGCGTGGTGCTTGATAAAATACTTCTTCACGTTTTGATTTCCGAGAAGAAATACACCGAACTGTTCTGGAAAGACATCGTTTTTGGCGATCGAATACCAGGGTTCGGCCGACATTTCATCTTCTTCATTGCGCGGCTGCGGGATCGTCCGGAAATTGCAGTCGGTAATGTATTCAATCTCATCATAGTCGTAAAACACGACACGGTTGTGACGCGTCACGCCAAAATTTTTGTATAGCATGTCGCCCGGAAAAATATTCGCGGCCACCAGTTCCTTGATGGCATTGCCATATTCGGTGATGCCATGCTCCAGCGCGGCCTGGTCGTCGTTTTTCTCGGCGTTGCTCAGGTAGATATTGAGCGGCACCATGCGCCGTTCGATATACAGGTGCTTGATGATTATTTCATCGCCTTCTTCTTCCACCACCGAAGGCGCCACCAGCTTCAGTTCGGCCAGCAATTCGTCGGCAAAGCGGGCACGCGGGAAAGCCACGCTGGAATATTCCAGGGTATCCGCCATGCGTCCGACCCGGTCGTGATATTTGACCAGCAGGTATTTTTCCTTGACCAGCGCATTGGTGGTTTCCTTGGGCGCCGGGAAATAATCCTTGATGACCTTGAACACATAGGGAAACGACGGCAGGGCAAACACCACCATCACCAGGCCGCGGATGCCGGGAGCGATTTCGAAATTGTCCGAGGAATGCCGCAGATGGCGCAGGAAATCGCGATAAAACAGTGCTTTACCGAGTTTTTGCAAACCCAGGATGGTATAGATTTCGCTGCGCGGCTTGTTCGGCAGCAGGCTGCGCAAAAACTGCACGTAGGCCGACGGCACTTCCATATCGACCATGAAGTAGGCGCGCGTGAAAGAAAACAGGACGGTCAGGATCTTGTTATCGAACAGCACCGCATCCAGCACCAATTTGCCGTCGCTGTCGTGCAGGATGGGCACCACGAACGGATATTCGCGCGGGCCGTTGATCATCTTGCCGACCACGTACGCGCCCTTGTTACGGTAGAACGCATTCGCCAGCACCTGGATCTGATGGTTCGGCTCCAGCGGCGTGTCGCCGAAGGCCTGGCGGATACGATCTTCGGCCAGCGTGACATCGCGCTCGAGATCGGCGAACGGCCGTTGCAGCTGGAAATTGGTGATCAGGCGCTTGAGCGTGTAGTGCAGGCCGTCCTTGGCCGGGTAATACACCCGGTAAGTCGGCAGCGCTTCGTCGGTATCGATGTATTCGGTCGATACCGCCGGCCGCACGAAAATGAAATCGTTATGGAAATAGGTGCGATGCAGGATGTTGCAGCAGACCGAATTGAAGAAGGTTTCCGCCAGCTCCGGCTGCTTGTGATAGGTCAGCATGCCGATGTAGTGCAGTTTGACTTCGCGCCAGACCTCATCGGTCAAGTCATCCTGGTCGTACTCGTCTTCCAACGCCTGCACGCATTCGCGCACCCGGGCATCGTAGAAACCGATACGTTCACGTGCGGCGAGCTGGGCGGTTTTCCAGTCGGCCGCTTCGAAATGCTGCTTGGCCAGCACGCTGGCTGCGCGGAACAAACGGTAGTGCTTGTCGAAACCGTCCAAGATCATGCGCGCAGTATCGAAAGCGATCTGCGACGACAATAATTTCGGAAAGTTTGCAGACGTAATCACAGGCCGAACCGCTCCTTCCAGCCGGCCAGCGCCGCCAGGCTGACGCCGATGCCGCCGCAGACCACAATCAGCGGCCGTTCATAAGCCGCCAGCACGGGTAATTTCTGGTAGGCGACGGCCAGCGCCGCGCCGCAAGCCGGCTCGACCAAAGTCCGCATTTCATCGGCAAACGCCAACGTTGCAGCAATTGCCTGGGCGTCACTGACTACTACGCTATGGACTTCATGGCGCTGGGTCCAGGCGAAACATTCTGCCGCCACGCGCTTGGCGCCGAGCGTGGTCGCAATCGAGGTAATCGCCGGCAAGCTCACCAGCTCGCCCGCGCGTACGGCCGCGTTGAGTGAAGCTGCGCCTTCGGTTTCCGCTGCAAGCAACGGGATATGCGACAAGCCGTTGCGGTGCAGGCCGCTCAACACGCCGCTCATCAAACCGCCGCCGCCGACCGAACAGATGACAACATCGAATTCAACGCCAAGCTGCTTTGCCTGCAGCACCGCTTCATCGATCATGGTGGCGTTGCCGTCCCAGATGTCTGGATGATCGAAAGGCGGAATATAGACGCTGCCGGGTTGCTCGCACAGTTGCAGTGCGCGCTGGTTAGCTTCGTCCCAGACGCCGCCGTGGACAATCACCTCTGCGCCGATATCGCGAATGCGCTGGCAAACCTGGGCTGCTGTAGTCTCAGGAACGACAATGGTAGTTTTGATGTTTAACGCAGCACCGGCGAACGCCGCGGCAAAACCCGCGTTGCCGCCCGACGGACATACCAGGTGGCTGGCGCCGCCGGCCACCGCGCGCTGGCATAGCAGACCGATGCCGCGCAGCTTGAAGGAACCGGCCGGCTGGGTGTTTTCCATCTTCAGCAACACTTGCTTGTCGAGTGCGACGGAAAGTTGCGGATGTCGCAGTAATGCGGTGTGAATATGCAATGAAGTCATGTTCTTAACGCTGTTGCCTATTTTTTAATTGTGCCACCAATCAGGGGGATTGCAAAACACCTTACAATTTACGCAGCCAGGCTGCAATCCCTCTGTTACCGGGTTAATCAGCGTGTTTCCGCAAACAATTCCCGGCCGATCAGCATACGGCGGATTTCACTGGTGCCGGCACCGATTTCATACAGCTTGGCGTCGCGCCACAGGCGTCCCACCGGATATTCATTGATATACCCGTTGCCGCCCAGCGCCTGGATCGCTTCACCCGCCATCCAGGTTGCCTTTTCCGCCGAATACAAGATCGCTCCGGCCGCATCCTTGCGCAAAGCGCGGGCTGCTGCCGGCGTCTTGGCGCGGTCGCAAGCCTGGCCCACAGCGTATACATATGCCTTGCAAGCCATCATGGTCGAATACATATCAGCCAATTTGCCCTGCATCAGCTGGAATTCGCCGATGGACTGGCCGAACTGCTTGCGGTCATGCACATACGGCACCACCACATCCATGCATGCTTGCATGATACCAAGCGGGCCGCCGGACAAAACGGTGCGCTCGTAGTCCAGGCCGGACATCAGCACATTGACGCCCTTGCCGAGGCCGCCCAGTATGTTTTCAGCCGGTACTTCGCAATCCTGAAATACCAGCTCGCCGGTGTGCGAACCGCGCATGCCGAGCTTGTCCAGCTTTTGGGCGACGCTGAAACCCTTGAAGCCTTTTTCGATCAGGAAAGCGGTCATGCCGCGGGCGCCGGCTTCGATATCCGTTTTGGCGTAGACCACCAGCACATCGGCGTCAGGACCGTTGGTGATCCACATCTTGGTGCCGTTGAGGACCCAGCGATCCCCCTTCAGCTCGGCGCGCAGCTTCATGCTGACGACGTCAGAACCGGCGTTCGGCTCGGACATGGCAAGGGCGCCGACATGGTCGCCGGAAATCAGTTTCGGCAGGTACTTGGCTTTTTGCTCAGCATTGCCGTTGCGCTTGATCTGGTTCACACACAGATTCGAGTGCGCGCCATACGACAAGCCGACCGAAGCTGACGCACGCGAGATTTCTTCCATGGCGATAATATGCGCCAGGTAGCCCATCCCGCTGCCGCCGTATTCTTCTTCGGCGGTGATGCCGAGCAGGCCGAGGTCGCCCATTTTCTTCCACAGATCCATGGGAAACTGGTCATTGCGGTCGATCTCGGCGGCGCGCGGAGCGATTTCCGCAGCGGCGAATTCTTGAATGGCGCTACGCAGGGCGTCGATGTCTTCGCCGTGATCAAAGGTCAGGCCGGGTAGATGAATCATGTTGTCTCCTTGATTTTCTTCATAAAATATTTTTATCCACGAAAAATGACAGAAACCTGCTTGTGGCTTTCGTGTTTCTGGTGGATAGGCTTGTTTGAATCAGAATGCGTCCGCGCCACCCTTTTGGCTGACTGCCGCTACTGCGCCGTGATCGCTTAGCTCGCCGCTATTCAGCAAGCGCCGGCATTCATCCTCGTGGGCAGTAATTTCTTCCAGCGTCACTTCGATGTCTTCTCGCTGCTGCTCCAGATGCTCGCGGTGGCGGGCCAGCACTTGCAGGAACAGCTCCAGCTGCGGCGCCGAATCCTTGGGGGAATCGTACATATCGACCAAGCTTTTGATTTCCGACAAAGTCAAACCCAGGCGCTTGCCGCGCAAGGTCAGCTTCAAACGGGTACGCTCGCGTCCGGCATACACCCGGTTGCGGCCGCCGGCGCCATCCCGCGACGGGCTGAGCAAACCCTGATCTTCATAGAAGCGGATCGCCCTCGGGGTAATATCGAATTCGCGGGCCAGTTCGGTGATGGTGTAAGTCGGCATAGTCAGGTTGGCGGAACAAAAATTTCTGGTTTAAGTACAATGGCAGTTAACGTTAACGTAAAGCACATTGTAGGCGCGCTGACGAAAAATGAAAACACCGAAAAACTACTAGCGCCTAAAGTGACGTAGAAGTTGCGATTACTGCCATAGAAGGTGAGATTTTTACCGAGATAAATGAGGCTGGTCCAAGCCGTTTACCTATACGCTACAGTGCTCTCTCGAAATGCACACGTTGCCGACAGCAATCATCAGGCTACCGCATGTAGTTTTGCACTTGTGCAACACTACCCGGATGCCGTCATCGAGCATGATGCAGCCTTCGATAACTTGATTGTCCCCAAGCGCTGGACAACTGCCCACTCGCCGAGACGTACATTGCGATGGGCCAGAATTGACGCAACGCGGTGAGTTAACTGTCCGAAACCGACCGGCCCGGACGCGACATTCGCAATTGGGATAGTGTGTACATAGTTACAAAAAACGCCACGTAATTGACCCAGCGGGAGAAAAGCTGCAGGGAGAGAAGCTGCAATAAGCGGCATTTACTCTTCGAAGGGTACAAAAGCGCTGACGTAGTGCCAATCCGGCCAATTTTGCCCCCCCCCCCCCGAAACGTAGAAACAGGGAGTGATTGTTGCCACCTGTAAATAATGACAGGTAGATATAACTAAACAAGCATGCGAGTATCCAAGCACTTGATTGTTCACGCTCAACGCAGGGAGACTCTCATGATGGCCACAGAATTACAGGCAGGTGCACCAAGCATCCAGAGCGAGGCCCTCACGATTCTGTCTACCCAGCCATGGCAGAGCACGGGCGTGACGATACCGCCCTCCGTGGAGGTCATGATCGTTTACCAGAACGGCTTGTGGACAGCGGATCCGGATACCAATGGCGGCAAGCCATATGATGCAGCGGGCTGCCCCGGCTTGCTGGTTCCGACGAATCAGACCAACTATCCGATTACGGGTGTGCAAATGGGTGCGCTGGTCGGGCGCCTCAACGGCGGGGCGCCTTTCCTGATCGGCAACGGGCCTTACACGATCATTTCGGCAGCGGGCGGAGCGCTTGATCTGTGCATCAACGACGATATCACCGGCCACTACGGCGCCGGATTGAAGGACAATCGAGGAAACGTGAATGTATTCATCTATCCGATGAACACACCGCCGGACACCGGCACTCCGCTCGCGCACGATCCAGCGCAGATTTCTCCCGCCGTACCCGCCAGCCAGCTCGGCGGGCTGAGCCAGCTGATCGGCACGTGGACCAACCAGAATCTGGGCGACTCGAACCAGGGCGGCCCGCAAGCGCCGTTTTCCTACAACGTAATGCCTCTGCCCCAAGTCGATCCAAGCTCGCCCACCGGCTACATTCTCAAGAACTTCACTTACTATGAGGAACTGACCTTCACCGCGATCCACGGCAATGCGCCCAATCGCGGCGGAATCGGCCAGCAGGTAGCTTATGCGCTGTTCTACGAGCAGCGCGTGTATTTCGCCGAGGGTCCGAACAAGGATGCGTTGATCCACGCCGAAAACGGTTCGCTGCTATTGCTGCTGGATTCCACCCAGCCGCTCGGCCCTTACGGCAACGGCGACCGCTACGGCTTGGGCAATCAGGTCGTGAAGAATAGCGTCCCGCCCACCCAGCCATACAACCTGGTCAAGCAGGTGTCGGTACCCCATGGCAATTCCATCCTGGCCTTGGGCGCATATAGCCAAGCCAATGCAGGACCCGGCATGCCGCTGATCCCGTCGGTCTCACCTTTGCCCCAAGGCGTTCCCACCGTGCAGTATACGGTGGATGATCCGGTGACCAATCCGCAACCCAGCCTGACCGCCAATCCGAACCAGGTGCTGGTCAATGCGCTCCTACTGCGGCCTTGCACCAACTTCCTGCGCTTGAGCATGAGCACGGCCAACGGCACTGGCGCGGTCACCAACATCGGCTACGAGCAGCAGCATGCGAACGTGAGCCGCTATGATTTCAACTATTGGCTCGAATCGTTCGACGGCAGCGGCAATTACACGCAGCTGCAATACAGCCAGACCATCACGCTGCAGATTCCGATCAACGGCAAGACCGTTTCCTTCCCGCACGTGACGGCCAACACCTTGACCAAGGTGAAGGGCAGTTGATGCGGAAACCCGGTCCTCGTCCGTGCGGGGGACCGGGCGCGCGGCCCAAGGCATTATCAGACCACCGAATGTGACGCATCCAGCGCCCACCGTTCGATGAAGAATCCCGCTTCCAGCCAAGGGCCGCGCACTTGATCGCGCCACGAACGTTTGACTTCTTCCAAGTCGCACCCGGTTTCGGCGGCAACCTGCTCCAGGGCAGTCGGCACGTGCATCGTCTGCTGCATCAGCGAAAGGAAACGATGGTGCTGGGGTGTGATAGGGTAAGTGTGGGTCAGGAAATCGCGGCGCAAAATCACGGCACTGGAGGGCCGGGCGGCGGGAAAAGGCGGCGATCGTTCCGCGCGCACCTCGTGGTAGTACCAAGCGACCGGGTAGCCATGCCGGACCAGGGCCAGACAGGGCTGGAGGATCAGCGCCTCGTCGTCGGCCGTTGTGTCCGGCCACGGTTTCCCTTCATGGCCGGGCGCGTCGAACAGGCGGTATAGCTCGCGTTCGTACCCGGCCAGGTCGACCATGAAATCGATCCAGGTCTCGCGCCGTTCGGCCGGCTCGTCGCGATCCGGGCGGTTGTCCTCGATCCATTGCGGGAAGCGCTTGCCCAGTTCGTACAGGGTATGGCTTTCGGATGGACAGTCGCGCAGATACTCGTCTGCGAAATCGGCGAACAACTGCCCCCCGATCGCATGGCAGCTTGCGGGAAACTGCTCTTTCAGACATGTCCGCAGACGCTGAATGTAGCTGCGCTGATAGATCGCCAGGCAGCCGGAGGCCGAAAGCTTGGGGCCCGGCAAGACGGCTGCGGCTATGGCGGCGGCGTCCACACCACCGGGGGCAATCAGCGCATCGAGCATCCAGTGCTGCAGCCGCTGTAGGCGGTCCGGGGCTGGGGTCATGGCCGGTACAGTGCGCTACTGCCCATAATCCTGGGCACGAGAAAATCTACCGGCGTAGACAGGGCCTCCGCAGTGTCGGATTGCAACCGCGAGGGCGACATTGTCGAGGTGGGGGTGTCGCCGTGGAGCACCTTTTGCGCCAGCATCAATTCCGCTTGCACACGCTCGAACGGCGGAACGTCGCCGTCCCATTCGAGCAGAGTGGCGGCACCGCCGCTGCGCTGCCAAGCCGCGCGAAACAGCTGCCATACGTCGTCGCAGACCGGCCTGTCGTGGGTGTCGACGATGTGCGTGCCGCAATGCTGATGGCCCGCCAGATGCAGTTGCACGACGCGCTTGAAGGGAAAGCGCTCCAGGTAGTCCCATGGGTCGGTGCCGGCATTGAAGCAGCTGACGTAGACGTTGTTGACGTCGAGCAGCAGCCAGCAACCCGTAGCGCGGCACAGTTCGCCGAGAAACGCAGGCTCGTCGATGCTCGAGTCGCGGAAACGCATATAAGTGCTGGGATTTTCCAGAACCAGAGGGCGGCCCAGCAACTCCTGCGCCTGGGCCACGCGCGCAATGACGTGCACCAGCGTGTCCTCGTTCAACGGCAGCGGCAGCAGGTCGTGGCTGTTGATGCCTTGCATGCCGCTCCAGCACAAGTGGTCGCTGACCCAGCGTGGCGACACTTCGTCGGCCAGTTGGCGCAGGCGCGCGAGATAGGATCGGTTGAGCGGATCGGTGCTGCCTATCGACAGCGACACGCCGTGCAGCGTGATCGGATAGCGTTCGGCGATCCGACGCAGGACGGCGCGCGGTCGTCCGCCAGAATCCATGAAATTTTCCGAGATGGCCTCAAACCAGTCGACCTTCGGCCACTCAGTGAGGATGTGGTCGAAATGGACGTTGCGTAGTCCGAGGCCAAGACCAAGTCGCGGCATGGACGACAACGCGCCGGCGCCTTCCGCCTTCGCCGGTTGTGTGGCTATGCCGCGCAACTACCCGCTCCGCTCATGCCGCTGGAGCCACATGCCGTCACGCCGACACCACTCTCCGTGAACCAGGCAAAGGTCGGTCCATTGGCAAACAGTTCCGGGTGCGGCGGACCCGGCAATTTGGTGGGGTCAAGCCCATGCGCCCTGGCGATCGCTGGCCAACGTTTTTCCAGGAACACTTGGCGCGCGCGCAACCATACGCCCAGTCCTTGGTTCGGGCCGTCGGTGCTAAAGCGTTCTGCGTTGATCGGCGTCGCACAGGAACCCAACGACTGGCAGGCGTTACCACCGGGGTTATTCTGTTCTTCGGCGTCTCCATAAAGGCCGCAACCGCCTTGATATTTGCAATTGTTCAACACACGACAGGAATGGTCGGCCGTGCTGGAGCAATAACCTTGTCCGGCGCAAGCGTTTTGCACCATTTGGCCCTGCTGATCCAGGTGTCCCGCCGGGCCAAATCGATCCTGGCCCTTACAGCTATTGAGCCCCATGCACGTGTGGGGGTCGAAGGCGCCCACAGGCGGATTGGCCGGAAACTTGGGAACATTGGCGTAGGGGTTGTTCTTCAGCGGGGTGCTGGGTGTCGCGCTTGACCAATAGCTGCTCACGTCCGGCAGAGACACACCCTTACTGTTGGTAATGTAGTCTTGGGGCAACCAAGCGAAACTGGGACTGCTGATAGCCATCTTATTGCCGAGTGCGACCAAATTTGCATACGCTTGGTCGCGGGTGCCTAAATTGTAATTCTCGAACGTCGGTGCAAAATTCTTTCCGGCGAACTGACCGCCATCGATCGACAACTTCGCCATTTGCTGGACCAGCTTATCGAGAATCCAGATCATGGAGAGGTGCAGTGCCTGGTTGAAATAGCGCTTCTGTTCCTGGCTAGGTACCAGAAAAATGGTCTCGCTCAGGATCAACATGTACTGGAACAGGCCATTGCAAAAATTCGAGATGTCCTGCGGGTTCGCAGGGGAATTGGGGTTCTTGGTCAGAAGGCAGGGTGGATAGTCGGCCGTCTTGGGATTGCTCGGGAAATTGAAGACAACGGCGGACAGATCGCTCGCCGAAAACTGCATCGCCGCCGCCGCTGGGGGGGCCGGCTGTGCGGCCAGCGGCTGTGAAGCCGAGGGGTAGCCCTGCAATTGCGATTGCAGGGTGAGGAATTTGTAGTAGTGCGACAGTTCCAGCTTTTTCGGGTCGTCCCACTGCACACTGTTGCTGCCTTCTCCTTGCTCAGTCACAGTATCGATGGCGTGCAGGGCGCTCTTCTTGTCTTGAATCGTCAAGAGCTGGGCGCGACCGGCGTGACTGTCCGAGGCATTGGCATACTGTGCCTGGCTTGCCGCCGAGCCCGCTTGTGCAGGAGGGTTGGACGCATTGAAGTTTGCGGCGGGAAAGACGGCGTCTATATTGCCGGAAGAGTAATTGCTCGGCTGAATCTGTTGCGCGCGGGCGCCATGGTTGAAATCAGCATCGACCAATTTATCGCACACGATCAGACAGCGAATGTAGGCGTATACCTGCCCCAGAGTCTGCCAATTGTTATCCTCGGGAATGGCGTCTGAGGTTTCGGGATACTCGATCTCCAAAAATTGCCAAAGCTGCGCGAATGAGAATGGCGCCAACGGGATGAGGAGAGGATTGCCATCGGGACCATCTGTGGCGTGATCGAGCAAGTTTGTCGGATAATTGCTGGGGGCATTCAGGTAAAGCTGCGGACACCCCCCCACCGAATACAGAATATTGCTCGACAGCGACATATGCAGCATTTCTTCGACCGCAACGCTCATGATGCGCCCGCCCGCCTGATTGGCGAACAATGCCGTCGCAGAATAATTGGTCACCGACGGCGGATTCGCGTTGCCGACCGTCCGGTCGAGCGAATAATAGCTATAGAGGTAAATTGGAATGGTCGACAATTCGACCTTGATCACCACCTGCAACAAGGTCTTTAGCTTCGCCAACAAGGTATCGTGAGTCCAGTCAGGGTTCGTATTGAATTTGTGAACCAACGCTTTTTCCGCCGGAGTGAGCCTCGGCAATGAAGTGGCCATATTCGTCATGATCGATCTCCTCTGTGTACATGAATCGCGGTAATGGTGTTACTGAGCCCTCACCTGGGGATTGGCGTCGATGTGCAGGAAAGGCGGTAATTGATCTTTGATCGACAAGTTAATCAAACTGGTCTGCGAGTATTGCAACCGGGTGCTGCCATTACTGAAATGCACGATGTACCTATTAACCCCGGGTAACCCAGAGCAGAAGGGCCAGACGCGTGGCAGACAGATTTCCAGAGTCGTCCTGGAGGAAATTTGAGTTGTTCATCGAATGGTCCGTAGTGAGGGAGAAACATGGTTAAGGGGCTTCTAAATGAGTTTATGTTTCATTCAGGCTAGCGAACTGCAAACGTGATGACCGATAGGCATTAAAAATAATTATGAGTTAGAAACTATTTAAATATATACAAATATTTAAGCATGGCAACTATTTAATGTTGCCCCATGACATCTTTTTGTTATTGATAAAAACCGTTATCAAGAGTAAATGGGCGTGCAGATACCTGACTGACTTTGCATCGCAAAAGTCAGTCCGAGCTACTTACAACAGCTGGGGCGAAGCGAGGGATGCGGTTAAGGGGTAATCCCGCCACCAATGATCGCGTTTAAAAATAGGGCCGAGCTGCAAGTACCGCAGCTTCCATCCGGTTGACTGGCCTCGGCGCAACTCGTTCGTTGAACCGCTACTTAGAATATGCAGTAAAGCTTTTTGAGAAACAAATCTGCACTAAGGCAGATAGACCGTCGCCGAAAATTGACGTCAAATCATATGAAAACTCTACAATAACGAGATATACAGAAAATCTCACTTCTATAGCGAAGCCATAAGAGATCTCATCTTCTGCGACAAATAATCCCGATATGTATGGCGCATCCACCTGTAACTTATTGATTTCCCCTGTTTCCAGGGTCGGCCTTCATAACACTTTACGCTAGCGCTTTATTGGCAAAAAAAGAAAGAAACGAAAATGAACGCACTTGAAGCTCAGCTCAGCTACGCATTTGGCGATATGTTACCGGCCAGCGGCACCACACTCGAAGTTGCGCCGGGTGTGCGCTGGCTACGCATGGGCCTGCCTTTTGCCCTGGATCACATCAATCTGTGGCTGCTGGAAGACAGCATTGAAACCGAGGATGGTACCCGCCATGGCTGGACCATCATCGATTGCGGGATCTCCAGCGACGCCACGCGCGCCGCCTGGGATAAAATCTTTGCCAACGAGTTACGCGGCTTGCCTGTATTGCGGGTGCTGGTGACGCATTGCCATCCTGATCACGTCGGCCTGGCCGACTGGCTGTGTACGCGTTGGCAAGCACCTTTATGGATGAGCGGCGGCGAGTATTTTTCGGCCCGCATCATGTCCGCGGCTTTACCTGGCGCGGACGGCAGTGCGGCGTTGCCGCATTTCGAGCAACACGGCATGCGTGACCCTGAGGTCATCGCCAAGGTATCCCAGCGCAAATCCTATTATCCATCGATGGTGCCATCGGTACCGCAGGCCTATCACCGGCTGGCCGACCAGCAAAGCTTGCGCATCGGGCAACATCAATGGCGCGTAATCACCGGCTTCGGCCATGCGCCAGAACACGTGGCGCTCTATTGCGGCGATCTCAAACTGCTGGTTTCCGGCGATATGGTGCTGCCGCGGATTTCCACCAATGTATCCGTGTTTGCCATTGAGCCGGAGTCCAATCCGGTCCAGCAATATATGGATTCGCTGGAAAAATACCGCGGCCTGCCGGTTGAAACGCTGGTGCTGCCTTCGCACGGCAAGCCGTTCCGCGGTCTGCAGATCCGTATCGACCAATTGCAACAACACCATCGTGAAAGGCTTGTAGAAGTAGTGAGTGCTTGCACAAATGCACCGCAATCGGCCAGCGATATCGTTCCCATCATGTTCCGCCGCCCGCTCGACGCGCATCAGATGACGTTCGCGCTGGGCGAAGCATTGGCGCACCTGCACAAGCTGTGGTTTGACGGTGTGTTGAAACGGCGGCTGGATGCGGATCAGGTTTACCGCTTTAGCGCCGTTTAAGATCCCGACAATCCAGACTTAAGCAGACATTGCTTATTGCTGGATTGCCGCAACGATCATCGCCACCGCCAGCATCAGGCTGCCAGCAACGCGGTCCGTAATCCGCGCAAAGCTCGGACGGGTGGCGATAGTTTGCATTCTTCCCGCCAGCACCGCGTAGCCGATCAGGATAAAGAATTCCGGAATCATCGAACCCGCTGCCAGCCAGAGCATTTGCAGCGGCACGTTCGCGGCCGGATTCAGGAATTGCGGCAGGATCGCGATGAAAAAGATCAAGGCCTTGGGATTGGCGAGTTGCAGGGTCAGCCCACTCAGCCAGATTTTCCAGCCGGATGCGTTCCTGCCGTTCATTTTGGAAGCGGTAATCGGCGAAGGCCGGCCGAAAATCGCTGACAACCCAAGATAGGCCAGATAGGCCACGCCCAACCATTTCACCACCGTGAACAGGGTATGCGACGCGACAATCAACGCGCCCAGCCCTGTTGCCGAAATGATGAAATAAATCGCATTGGCGGTCAGTATCCCCAGCGTCGCAAAAATCGATTTTTTCCAGCCGGCTGTGATGCCATAGGCGACCACCAGCATGACCGCCGGTCCGGGCGAGGCCGACAAGGCCAGTTCGGTCAGGACGAACAGGAAGAAATTGTGGAATTCCATGGATCAATCCGTTATGCGCGCCTTGTGCGGCGCTTTTGAGAACAGCAGATCATATAGCCAGTTTGGCAATATCCGCAACAATTTGGCGACCACGCCCATTTGCCATGGGATCACCTGGTAGCTGCTGCCCCGCGCAACCGCCGCGCCGGTCTTAGCCGCAAAGCGGGACGCCGGCATCAGGAACGGCATCTTGTATGCATTCACCTGGGTCATCGGCGTATCGATATAACCAGGGACGATGGTAACTACCTTGATGCCGCTGCTACGTAATTCCACCCTGAGCGATTCGCAATAACTGATCACCGCCGCCTTAGAGCCGCTGTAAGCGCCAGCGCCCGGCAAGCCGCGAATCCCGGCCACGCTACCGACGCCTACCAGCCGCAAATCGCGCTGGCCGGCCTGGGCCTGGCGCTTCATGGTGGCGATAAACGGCGAAAAGGTCGCCACCATCGCCAGCACGTTGGTTGCGAAGACCCGGTCGAACACCTGCTGGTCCTCGGCATACTCGGTCAGCGTGCCTTGCGAAATACCGGCACTGGCGATCACCACATCGACGCCATTGCCGGCTGCAATGAAGTCCGCCGCCGCAGCAGCCAACGCGGCATGATCGTTGACGTCCAGCGCATACAGGCGATGCCGTTCCGGATGCGGCAGGCTGGCCAGCAGCTGTTCCAGCACCGGCTGCCGCCTGGCCACCAGCCCCAGTGCGGCGCCCTGCCCCGCATAATATTGCGCCAGGGCTGCGCCAATACCGCTGGAAGCGCCGGTGATGAATATGCGTTTCATGGGATGAACAATCTCCGTGATAGGTTAAAGCAGCGTGCCGCTGCATCAAACGCTGTTTGGCGACACCAGGCAAGCAACCCAGGCAAGGCCAGCAACTGCCGATAAAAAAGCCCGCCCTCTTGCGAGAGGCGGACTTTTCAATATCTACCGCTGACTGACCGCTGGGGCCATTCAGCTTATTTCTTGGTCGCTGCGACCTTGCTCACCAGGCCGTCCATCACTTGCAGCGTAGACTTGAACAAGGCTGGCTCGGTATCGCCTGCGCCTGGCGTTGCGCCGACGATTGACGGCGAGGTGACGTAGCGGCCATCAACCACCAGCATTGGCACGCCATCGACCTTATAGGCGTTTTGCAGCTGGGTGGCGCGGGTAACCTTGGTTTGTACCGCGAAGGAATTGTACACATCCACGAATTTGGCTTTGTCGAGACCTTGCTTGGCTGCGAAATCGGCAACCGCAGCATCTGTATTCAGGTTTTGACGCTGTACATGGATGGCAGCAAAAACCTTCTTGTGCATCTCAGGCAGCTTGCCCATCGCTTCCAGCGTGTAGTACAGCTTTTTCTGCGTTACATAAGGGGATTTCTTCGGATCGCCATTCGGATCGCCAAAGTCGACCGGCACACGCTTGAAAGAAATCTTGTCGCCCTGCTTGGCGATCCAGTCTTCCAGCGTCGGCTCAAGCGCATTGCAATGCGGGCAGAAGTAACCGAAGAACTCTGTTACTTCCACTTTTTTCCCCAGGCCGCTGTCAGTCGGCTGCGGATTGTCGAGAACTTTGTAGTCGGTGCCGGCAACCGGGCTGGCCGGCGATGCGCTCGCACTCACGGCAACCAGGCCGAGACTCAGGCTAAGACCAGCGACAGCCAAGGCTTTTTGAAAGAAACGCATGAAATATCCTTATTTTTAATTGCGGGACAGGGGCGCCTCTAGCCGAGCGCCTCTGTCCTCAACTGATTAGACAAAACATTTGAACTGCAAAGAAAATCGTTTACATAACAATGCAACTGGAAAATCTTTTAGAGGCTGTTGAATACACAGATGGCTGGGTGCTCCGAGGAAGGCCGTACGAGTAGTACGGCCAAGAGGAGCAACAACGCCAGGTGTGTTTGCAACGGCCTCTTATTTCGCAGCTCGCACCACAGCCGCATTAACGCCGTTATCTGACAACTTCCCGCGAATCCGGTTCATTGTTTCCAACTGATTAAATGGTCCGACCCGGACCCGGTACAGCGAACCCGTATCCGCCTGGCGTTCGCTGATCTTGGCTTCGAACCCCATCAGCGCCAGTTTGGCCTTGGCGCTTTCAGCTTCATTCTGTTCACGGAAAGCACCGACTTGCAGGAAATAGATGTAGTTGTCGTCGGCCACTGCGGCCTTGGTTTTGGCTTCGGCGATGTCGCCCGCAACCTTCTTGGCCTTGTCGGCAGTCGATTTATCGACCACCGGAGCAGGCTTCTCCTGCGCCTTGGCGACCAGCGCATCCAGCTTTTTCTCGGCAGCCTGGCTGACAGCGGCGGGCGAACCGTCGGTTGGCGCCGGCGGAATAGCAGGATTGGCAGGATTAGCGGGCGTGAACGCCTTGGCGGCTTCCTTGGCCGCGTCCTTGTTGCCGTAGAGGGATTTGTTTGGATCGGGCAGCTGGTCCGTGCCCGTGGCCGAAGCAGCAGGGGCGACAGGAGTCGTAATGGCATCGGCCGGCTTGTCGGCCTTGGCTGCCTTGTTCGTAAACGGCGTCGGCGTCTTGGTGATCATGATCGCCACCACAACGGCAATCGCCAATCCGATAATCAGGCCGAAAATCAGGCCCAGTAAAGTACCGCCAGCTTGCTTGTAGTTAAGCTTGGTTTGAAACCTATTGTTAAGTTTGCTCATACTTCCCCAATGACATACTGGTTACAGACAATTCCTGCCGGCAGCCAGGAACCGGCGCGGACGCCGGATCAGGCACATTGCCATGCAGAACTCGTCTATTGTAGATTCAAATCACATGCGTGCGGGTGCCGATACGCCGATCAGCGCCAGGCCGTTACGCAACACTTGGCGGGTTGCATACATCAGCGCCAGTCGCGCCAGCTTGAGGGCTTCATCATCGACCAAAACCCGCTCCGCATTGTAGTAGCTATGTAGCTCGCCCGCCAAATCGCGCAGATAAAACGCTACCTGGTGCGGTCCTAGCTCCTCCAGCGCGTGCTGCAGCATATCCGGATATTCCGCCAGCTTGGCCAGCAGGCTGGCTTCGCGCGGCGCGGTCAGCGGACTCAGGTCAATCTTCGCCAGGCTGGTTTCGTCGCCGGTCCACTGCGCCAGCACCGAACAGATACGCGCATGGGCGTATTGCACGTAATAGACCGGATTTTCGTCGGATTTAGCCAGCGCCAGGTCGACGTCGAACACGAATTCGGTATCGGCCTTGCGTGAGATGAGGAAAAAACGCACGGCATCGCGGCCGCGGGTCAGGTCGCGGCTGCCATCGGCGGCAACGTCTTCACCGGCCGACCATTCGATCAGGTCGCGCACCGTAACGTAAGAACCGGCGCGCTTGGAAATTTTCACCTCTTCGCCGTTCTTCATCACCGTGACCATCTTGTGCAGGATGTAATCCGGGTAGCCCTGCGGAATGCCCATATTGACTGCCTGCAAACCGGCCCGCACCCGCGCGATCGTGCCATGGTGGTCGCTGCCTTGGACGTTGATGACCTTGCCGAAGCCGCGCTGCCATTTGACGATGTGATAAGCGACGTCCGGCACAAAATAGGTATAAGTGCCGTCGGTCTTGCGCATCACGCGGTCTTTGTCGTCGCCGTAGTCGGTGGTGCGCAGCCACAGTGCGCCATCCAGCTCATAAGTAACGCCGGCGGCGATCAGGGCGTCGACTGCGGCATTGACCTTGCCATCCTTGTACAGCGAAGATTCCAGGAAATAGTTGTCGAACCTGACGCCGAAAGCCAGCAAATCCAGATCCTGCTCACGACGCAGGTAGGCAACCGCAAACTTGCGGATCGATTCGATATCG
This sequence comes from Collimonas arenae, assembly GCF_000786695.1. Lineage (NCBI taxonomy): Bacteria > Pseudomonadati > Pseudomonadota > Betaproteobacteria > Burkholderiales > Oxalobacteraceae > Collimonas > Collimonas arenae. Next base: position 5,452,384 of record NZ_CP009962.1, read on the forward strand.
TTAACGTCGCCGCTGGCGGTCGCCGGCTCGCCGTCGCTCGCTGCCACGGTCTTGCGCTCCAGGAAATCCCGGGCGATGTCGTCGATGTAATCGCCGTTGTAAGCACTTTCCGGCCATTCGGCGTCGCCCGGCTTGAAGCCGTTGGCGCGCGCCTGGACCGAGGTCGCCAGGGTAGCTATCTGGACGCCGGCGTCGTTGTAGTAAAACTCGCGGGTGACATCAAAACCTTGCATTTCAAACAATGCCGACAACGCATCGCCCAGCGCGCCTTGGCGGCCGTGGCCAACGTGCAACGGTCCGGTCGGATTGGCCGAGACGAATTCGACCAGCACCTTTTTACCGGCGCCAAGCTGGCTCTTGCCGAATTCAGCCGCTTGTTCCAGCACGGTCTTGACCACTTGCTGCTTGGCGGCGGCCGTCAGGCGCAGGTTGATAAAACCGGGACCGGCGATTTCCGCAGCTTCGATCAGATTACCACCTGCCGCGCCCGCCATGACTGCCGCCACCACGGCTTGCGCCAGCTCACGCGGATTCTTTTTCAGCGGCTTCGCCAGTTGCATGGCGATATTGCAAGCGACATCGCCATGTGACGGATCGCGCGGACGCTCCAGCGTGACCGTCGGCGTCAAGCCGCTATCTGCAACGATGGGCTGCAATGCAGCGTTAAAAAGGTCGATGATCTGTTGTTTTTGCGGTGCTAGCATAAGATTGATAGTCAGTAGAACAAGAATGCGGCGCGGAAATACGCTGCGCCGCATGGGATTAAGCGAAAGTCTGAGGGATTGTTGAAACGCTTGGACCACTCCCTGACAGCCTTGGTTATTTCCGATTATACCGGCTTGGCGTACCGCCTTGGCGCAGCAATCTTCACCCCGTTTGCCGGGCGCGGCAAAGCCATGCCGCAAATTCCCCGCTCCTCTGCACGCAACAAAAACTGCTGCTAAGATGCAGCGTCTTGGCCGGGAGCGCTTCGGCCACAGCGATTTTGCATCCCTTTATTAGTGTTTAATTAGTGTTTATATACAAGAAACTACAGGAAACATCATGACTCAATCCACGCCACGCGTTGCCGATCATCCGGCCCATCCGCAATTCCTCAGCCGCTGGTCGCCCCGCGCTTATGCCAATGACGAAATGTCAGAGCAAGAATTGCTGACCATCCTCGAAGCAGCGCGCTGGGCACCATCGTCCTATAACTCGCAGCCATGGCGCTTCGTCTTCGCCCGCCGCGGCACGCCGCAATGGACCAAATTGCTGGGCTTGCTCAACGAATTCAATCGCAGCTGGGCTGAAAACGCCGCTGCGCTGGTGATCGTTTTGTCGAAAACCACTTTTGCGCCGCCGGGCAGCAGCGAAGAATTGCCTGCGCCTACCCATTCTTTCGACGCCGGTTCAGCCTGGGGTTACCTGGCCCTGCAAGCTAGCCTGTCCGGCTGGCATGCGCATGGCATGGCTGGTTTCGACAAAGAAAAGACGCGTACGGAACTGGGTGTACCTGCAAACTTTGCAATCGAAGCAGCGGTAGCCATCGGCAAGATCGGCGACAAAGCCATGTTGCCGGAAGGTTTGCGCGCCAAGGAAGAACCTAGCCCGCGTTTGCCTTTGCACGCGTTGGTGTCGGAAGGTACTTTCAAGGCTTAATTCGAGACTAAATCTAGAGCTTGGCAATGATTGCATTGCTTAGGCAAGCAAATTCGATGCGGATTAACGGTACAAGCTGTTAATCCGCATTTTCATATTTGCCCTTGTTTCATTCAAACACGGGCCGGAAGAAGCTGCGCTCATAACTGATAATGCATTTGGTATCCTCGGCGTACTTGAACGCTTCCTGGCATGCCGGGTCGTTCGCCATCTTGATGCGATATTGTTCGTAGGCGGCAAGGCTGGGGAAGGTGAACAATGCCAAGGCGACATTGTTGGCGCCTTCGGACGGCAAGAAGTAACCGTGGTGCGTACCGCCGAATTTTTCCACCAGCGGTATCCATAATTTCCCGTAGTGTTCAAATTCCTTGAGTTTGCCGGCATCGATGATGTATCGCAGATAACAAGTAACCATTTTTCTCTCTGATATATATGTATCGTTTAAAGGTACTAAGAGGTTGTTGCAAACACAGATAGCTAGCCGCGTTGCCAGTTGACCAGCACGATCCCGCTCAGGACCAGCAATGCCCCAAACACAAACGGCAAGCCGATCGGATCGTCCAGCAGCAACACGCCGAAACTGACGCCGAACAGCGGCGTCAGAAATGAAAACACGGTGAGCCGGGACGCAAGGTATCGACGCAGCATCCAGAACCACGCGAGGAAACTGCCGAAAGCCACGATCAGCGACTGGAACGCCAGGCTGGCCCACATGACGCCTGTCAGTGGTGCGACTTCAGTCTGTCCCGAAACCAGCGCCAGCAGCGGCAACGCCAGGGCCGCGACCACCAGCTGGTACCACAGGGTCATGCTGGGCGACGCATTAGTCAGGACGCTGCGCTTGATCATGATGGTGGTTGCAGCCCAAAATACGGCAGCCAGCACGCCGAGCGCGTCGCCGATCAAGGTCCCGCTGAAACCGGCGCCGGCTTCAAAGCCGCCCGCAAACGCCACCGCGATGCCGGCGAACAGCAAGCCGGTCGCCAGACCCGGCCAGAAACTGCCGTCGGTCAACGAAAATTTGCTGCCGCGCCACCACATCAGGCCGCTCACCAGTACCGCTGCAACGGTGGAGCGCAGGCCATTTTGCAATATCGGCGAGATACTCGGCGCCGCCACCTTGATCGCCACCTGCTGCAGCCCCCAGCACATACACAGGATTAACATCAGGCTCATGGCCAAGCCGTCTAGCGGCTTGCGGGTGGTAGGCATATTACTGTCTTTCAAAGGCAGGGATTGTTTGTCATAAATGTCATTTTACTCAGCGTTGATTTATCCCTATCATCAACGTCATTGGCCGCCATCGCGGGCCTAGAGATCAGATTGCAAGGAGTATGCTTGAAAGTAGTCACTTTTGCATTGCCGGCAGCAAACCCTCATCGCCGGAGCCGATTATTCATACGCTAAAAAGCGCGCCGAATGCCAGCGCAACAACCCAGTCCCGCCCTCGCAAGCTACTGCTGTTAAGCGTTTCCGCCGGCGCCGGTCACATGCGCGCCGCCGAAGCGCTGCGGGCTTATGCCGCCGCCGAATTCCCGGATACCGAGGCGATCCACCTGGACGCCATGGATTTCGTTCCCGCCGGCTTCAGGGCGGTGTATACCGATTTCTATCTGCATCTGGTGAACCGCCATCCCGCGCTGTGGGGCTACGTTTATCAAAAAAGCGACAAGGCCTTGAGCAGCTCGCCGACGCAAAAATTGCGGCGCGCGATCGAGCGCATCAGCACCCGCCCCCTGCGCAAGGCGATCCAGGCGGCAGCGCCGGACGCCATCATCTGCACCCATTTCCTGCCGGCTGAATTGCTGGCGCGAGAAATCGGCAAGCAACGCGTGGTGTGTCCGGTCTGGGTACAGGTCACGGATTTCGATCTGCACAGCATGTGGCTGCAGCCGCTGATGCAGGGTTATTTTGCCGCTACCGAAGAAATCGCTTACCGCATGCGCACGCGCGGGCTGGCGGCCGATGCGGTGCATGTGACCGGGATCCCGATCATGCCCGGCTTCGGCCGGACGCTGGCGCGCAAACAATGCGCAAGAGAATTCGGACTGGACCCGCAACGCAAGATCATCCTGATGATGTCCGGCGGCGCCGGCATCGGCGATCTCGACAAGACGGTACAGCGCTTGCTGTCGCTGCCGGACGATTTCCAGCTAGTGGCGCTGGCCGGCAAGAATGCCGCCATGCTGGCCGATTTGCAGCAACTGGCAAAGGCGCATCCGACGCGCCTGTTTCCGTTCGGCTTTACCAACCGGGTTGATGAACTGATGGCGTGCGCCGACCTCGCGATTACCAAGCCGGGCGGCCTGACCACTTCCGAATGCCTGGCGATGGGCGTGCCGATGATCATTCATTCGCCCATCCCCGGACAGGAAGAACGCAACGCCGACTATCTGCTGGAGCAAGGCGCTGCGCTCAAGGCGATCGACCTGACCGCCCTCGAATACCGCCTGCAGCAATTGCTGCATCAACCGGAATTGCTGCAGCACCTGCGCCAGCGCAGCCTGGCGCTAGGCCGGCCGCAAGCCGGCCGTGCTGTGCTGCAAACGGTCCTTAGCAAACTCGATTCTCAATTCAAATACTCCTCGCCATGACTGCTTCCACACCTTATCGCCGCATCTTCGGCATGCTGTTCTGGGCGGTGCTGACCGCCTTCTTTTTCGCCAACGTCGAAATCCAGATCGAGGGCGCGGCGGGCTGGGCAGCCAATCTGCCGACCTGGCGCATCGAGCATCACTGGCTGCTCGACATCTTCTGGGGCGGCCGCGCCATGACCGGCTATCACGCCTGGGTGTTCCCTTTCATCGCCTTGATGTTCCACTATCCGATCTGGTTCAACGGTAGCTGGGACTGGCGCGCCGAAAGCCGCATCATGGCCTCCATCATGGTGTTCTGGATCAGCGAAGACTGGCTATGGTTCGTGCTCAATCCGGCCTACGGCCTGGCGCGCTTCAACCCGATCGACGTGCCGTGGCACAAGCACTGGCTAGGCGGCGTGCCGGTCGATTACTGGATTTATTCGACAGTAGCAATCCTGCTTTTATGGCTGGCAGAGCGCAACGCCCGTCCGGGCCGGGTTGTACTTGGTCAAAACTGATTTAAAGCTAGAGCTCATTTCATCAATATCCCTCCGCAAAAATTCTACCTGCCGTTGGTGTGACGTCATGAAAAGTGACATCACTCCAGCGGCACGGCCGGTCAGTAAAACATCTCTTCTTTCGTTCTAAATATTCCGCATTTCCACGCCTGGAAAAATGCACATTCCATCCCCTTATTTCATCAATATCCTCAATCCCTACATATGTGAATCTCTACTTCTGTATAGAACTAGAGATGCACATATGTATTGTAAAAACAGTTGGAACTTGATACATTTCTGGCCCTTACCTGGTTTGAAATGCTGTTAATGCTGAATAAAAAAAATCCGAAAAAAAACCCTCAAAAAGACGAAAAAAACACGTCTCTCTCGCAAAAAAACGCGCCTCTCTTGAAAAAAAACACGTCTCTCTCTCAAAAAAACGCGTCTCTCTCGCCAAAAAATGCGTCTGATCCGCGTTTGCCTCGCTATTTGCAAGTCCGTGACGATCTCTTGAAAAGGATCGTTTTGCGTAGCTGGGCCGCTGATGAAGCGCTACCGTCTGAAGAAAAACTGGCCGCCGAATATGACATTGCGGTTGGTACGATGCGCAAGGTGCTCGACACGCTGGTCAATGACGGCATCGTCGATCGCGTGCGCGGACGCGGGACATTTGTCGCGTGCGCTGCAGAACGCTCTTCAATGCTGCGCTTTGTACGCGCTCAGGGAAAAACCAGGAATGAATTGCCGGTCACGCACATCCGGTCGATGACGACTGCCATACCTCCGGCTGCAGTAGCGGAAAAACTCAAACTCAAGCCGCGCGACAAAACCCTCTATCTGCATCGCACCCGGTCTTTGAATGATGAGATTGTTTTGTCAGAGCATATCTGGCTGCCGCTGGCGCGCTTCCGCAAGCTACAAAAATATCTTAAAAGCAACTCTCCGCCTTTTTTGTATCCTGTCTATGAGAGCGAATGCGACGTGCTGGTCTCGCGCGCCATTGATGACTTGACGGCAAAACCTTTGAACCGTGCCAACGCCGCCGTATTCAAGCTGAAAACCAAGACCGTGGCGATTTGTGTGGAACGATTGATGCTGGACCATGCCGGCGAACCGGTCGAATGGCGCAGCTCCTTCGTACCGGCCGAGCGCTTTCAATACTCTGCAGAAGTGCGTTAACAGACTTAGAGGCTGTTGCGAACACAGATGGCTAGGCGCTCCGACGAAGACAGTACAAGTAGTACGGCAAGGAGGGTGTAGCGGGGGTTTCAGACGACATTGTCGTCTGCCTGCGGAACGACCCGGGCTTGCAAGCGGGGGGGACCCTGCAAGGGCAACAACGCCAGGTGTGTTTGCAACAGCCTCTTAGGCGGTCGGCAATCAGCCGCACGCCATCCTCCCGGACAGTCGATTCACGACGCATTTCTGCATTTCGTCGCTTTCCGCTTCTCCCAGTTGTGCCGCGACCAGATAATCGCCGCAGATCAATCAATGGGAGAACATCATGTTTGCACAAATCATTTCGCACACGCCGCTTTGGGTCTGGGCCTTGCTGGCGTTTCTGGTCTATCGCGGCATCCTGGCCAGCGCCGACCGCGAAGTCACGCTGAAAAAGCTGTCCATCATTCCTCTGGTGATGCTGGCGCTTTCCTGGCAAGGCATAGCCAGCAGTTTCGGCATCACGCCGTTAACCACGGCCTGCTGGCTGCTGGCCGCAGGTGTCACAGCAGCACTCAGCTGGGTCCTTTTCAGGAAAAGCAGGGTAGTTGCCTATCCAGAGCGCGGTGTTGTGTTCCAGCGCGGCAGCTGGTTGCCATTGGTGCTGATGATGGGAATTTTCCTGACCAAATATATCGTTGGCGTATTGCTGGCAATACATCCATCGCTTGCCCAGGACCCCGCATTCACGGCTGTGGTTTGCACGCTGTACGGCATTTTCAACGGCATGCTCATCGGGCGCCTGTCGCGCATCGCCAGCCTGTACCGCAGCGCACAGTCATCGGCGAATCTCTACGGCGGCCGGTTGAACGGTTGATTGCAGCGTCAAAAAAAATGCCGACCGGAAAACCGGTCGGCACAAACATCCCCCATAGGACGCTTAACTTTTAAAGGCGGTGCAGGCGGATCAACAACAGCGCCCGACCCGGCCATTGCCGCCATAGCGTGCTTCCTGGCGCTCCTTGAAGAACTCTTCGTAGCTCATCATCGGCTCGCCCGGATGCGTGTTTTCCATGTGCGTCACGTAAGTGCCGTACTCAGGCAGGCCCACCATCAACCGCATGGATTGACCGAGGTAGCGTCCGGCTTTAACTATTTCATCCAACATAGCCAGCCTTTCAGGTTGTGGGCAGGGCGCTCGCCGGTAGCGCTTCAAACGGCGTCTCGCTGGTGCTAGGCTTGCTGGTGGCGCGTGCCGCCAGCACTGTCTTGATGCCAAAACCGAGAACGCTCAGCAACACCAGGATGAAGAACGCCGCCAGTCCGGCATCCAGGTAATCGTTGAAAATGATTTGCTGCATCTGCGCCACCGATTTGGCCGGCGCCAGCAGTTTTCCTTCGGCCAGGGCCGCCTGGTATTTGCTGGCGTGGGTCAGGAAGCCGACGCGCGGATTGGCGTCGAAGATCTTTTGCCAGCCGGCGGTCAGGGTGCAAATCAGAATCCAGACAGTCGGCACGATGGTGACCCAGGCGAAACGATCGCGCTTCATCTTGAACAGCACGCATGTCGCCAGGATCAGCGCAATCCCCGCCAGCATCTGGTTGGAGATGCCGAACAGCGGCCACAAGGTATTGATGCCGCCCAGTGGATCGACCACGCCCTGGTACAGAAAGTAGCCCCAGCCTGCGACGCACAGGCCCGTCGCGATAAGACTGGCCGGTAGCGAATCGGTCTTGCGCATGGATGGCACAAAAGTGCCGAGCAGATCCTGCAGCATGAAGCGTCCGGCGCGGGTACCGGCATCCACTGCGGTGAGGATGAACAAGGCTTCGAACAAGATCGCGAAGTGGTACCAGAACGCCATCATGACTTTGCCGCCGCCAACGCTGGAGAGAATGTGCGCCATGCCAACCGCCAGGGTCGGTGCGCCGCCTGCGCGCGAAATGATGCTGTGCTCGCCGACATCCTTGGCCACCTGCGCCAGCATTTCCGGCGTCACATAAAAGCCCCATTGCGATACCGCATGCGCTGCAGTTTCGACCGTGGTGCCGATCAACGCCGCTGGACTGTTCATCGCGAAATACACACCCGGCTCAATGCAGGACGCGGCGATGAGCGCCATGATGGCGACAAAGGATTCCATCAGCATCGCGCCGTAGCCAATGAAACGCGCATGGCGTTCGTTTTCCAGCAATTTCGGCGTGGTGCCGGAAGCGATCAACGCATGGAAACCCGAGACTGCGCCGCAGGCGATAGTAATGAACAAGAAGGGGAACAGGCTGCCCGACCAGACCGGACCCGAGCCATCCATGAACTGGGTGAAGGCTGGCATTTTCAGTTCCGGCGCGACAAATACAATGCCCAGCGCCAGGCCGACAATGGTACCGATCTTGAGAAAAGTCGAGAGGTAGTCGCGCGGCGCCAGCAGCAGCCAGACCGGCAACACTGATGCGATGAAACCGTAGCCGATCAACATCCAGGTCAGTTCTTTACCGGTAAAGGTAAACATGGCGCCCAGCACCGCATGTTCCTGCACATACTGGCCGCCGACGATCGCCAGCATCAGCAGCACAAAACCGATCAGCGAGATTTCGCCGATGCGTCCCGGCCGCAGATAACGGGTGTACACGCCCATGAACAGCGCGATAGGAATCGTCGCCATCACGGTGAAGGTGCCCCAGGGAGATTCCGCCAGCGCCTTGACCACGATCAGCGCCAGCACCGCAAGGATGATCACCATGATCATGAAGGTGCCGAACAATGCGATCACGCCAGGAATCGGACCCAGCTCGGATTTGATCAGATCACCCAGCGAACGGCCGTCGCGGCGGGTCGAGATGAACAGCACCATCAGATCCTGCACCGCGCCGGCAAACACCACCCCGGCCAATATCCACAACATTCCCGGCAGGTAACCCATCTGCGCCGCCAGCACCGGGCCGACCAGCGGACCCGCGCCGGCAATCGCCGCAAAGTGATGGCCGAACAAGACGTTCTTGTTGGTCGGCACATAATCCAGGCCGTCGTTAAACTTGTAGGCCGGCGTCATGCGCTTGGCGTCCAGGCCGAGCACCTTGTCGGATATATAGAGGCTGTAGAAGCGGTAAGCGATCAGATAGACGCAGACGGCGGCGATCACGATCCAGATGGCGCTGATGGATTCGCCGCGCTGCAGGCCGATGTAGCCAAACGCGAATGCACCGAGCAGGGCCAGCGCAAGCCAGCCCATTTTTGAATATAGACGATTCATTGGTCTCCTCCCAGAGGGAAAGAATGTTGTTAGATATTGTTTTTATTAGGGTGTGCGGCTGACGCCGGCCAGGCAGCAGGAACCGCGGCCAAAGTATTTGGCATACGGAGCATGAGAACAAGCGAGGAACTACGCAAAACCTTTACGTAGTACTACGTAGTCTCTATGGGAAATTTCACTACGGCGCTGGGGATTTTTTCAGATCCGCCTGCGATTACGAGTAAAGTAGCGCCATGAAATTAAGGCAAAAAATCATCTTCATGGCCATCGTCCCGCTGATCCTGGCGCTGTGCGCCATTGCGCTGGCGGTGCGCCATCAGGCCATTTCACTAGGGCAGCAGCAGCGCGCAACAATCCAGGCAGCGTATCTGGCCAGCAAGGAAGCCGAGCTCAAGCACTATGTAGCGCTGGCAACGCGTTCGATCGCCCATCTCTACGAATCCGGCCGCAGTGACCAGGCCACGCTGGACGAGGCCAAGGCAATCCTGGCCAAGCTGTCCTACGGCGACGACGGTTACTTCTTTATCTACGATATGCAAGGCAAGAGCCTGATGCATCCGCGCCAGCCGGAGCTGGTCGGACGCGATTTGTGGGACATGAAAGATGCGAATGGCAGCCTGACCATCCAGCACCTGATAGAACGCGCCAGGAGCGGTGGCGGCTTTGAACGCTATTTGTGGGGAAAGCCGTCCAGCCACCATGTGGCGCCCAAGCTCGGCTATGTGGTGGCGTTACCTAAATGGGGCTGGATGCTGGGTACCGGTATCTATCTGGACGACGTCGACGATGCACTCAGCAAGATCGACGCCCAGGTTTCCGGCAATATCCGCAACACCATGTGGTGGATCGCCGGCATCGCCATCCTGAGCGCATTGGTGGTCGGGGCGTCGGGACTGGTGCTCAACATCAGCGAGCACCGGGTGGCAGACGCCAAGCTGAAAGTCCTGGCGCAACGCGTGGTGCGTTCGCAGGAAGAGGAACGCGCAAGGTTGTCACGCGATCTGCACGACGGCATCAGCCAGTGGCTGGTCTCGATCAAGCTGCAGATCGAAGCCGGCATCACCCGACTGGATAACGGCCCGCAACATGCCACGGCGGCGCGCACGACCTTCGAACGCACTGCTGGCCAGCTCAATGACGTGTTGGGCGAAGTACGCCGTATTTCGCACGATCTGCGTCCGGCGATCCTGGATGATCTTGGTCTTGCGGCTGCGCTGGAACACCTGACTCAGGAATGGCTGGAACATGCCGGCATCCCGATCACATTCAAGCACGCAGGTCACACCGACGGCTTGCCCGCGGTCGCCAATACCGTGCTGTTCCGCATCGCCCAGGAAGCCCTGACCAATATCGCCCGCCATTCACAGGCGACACAGATCGACATCATGTTGCAAGGCGATGCGCAAGCGATTACCTTGACCGTGCAAGACAACGGCGTCGGTTTCGACGTCGATAAAATCGACGGCAATCCGAAGCGCGGCATCGGCTTGCGTAATATGGTCGAGCGGCTGGAAGCAGTCGGCGGCAGTCTCGGCATCAGTTCATCAGCCGCAGGCACTCGCGTGCTGGCAACCATTCCCCACACATCTTATGCCTGAAACAATTACGAAGATCATGCTGGTCGATGACCATCCGCTGGTGCGCGACGGCTTGCGCGCACGGCTGGAAGCCGTGCCGAATTTCGCCATCGTGGCCGAAGCCGGCAGCGCCGAGGAAGCCCTGCAGCGCGCCGAAGAGCAACCGATAGACCTGATTCTGATGGATATCAACCTGCGCGGCGGCAGCAACGGCATCGACCTGACGGCGCGCTTCCATGCCAGCTTCCCGGAAATCGCCGTACTTATCCTGAGCATGCACGACAAGACCGAGTACCTGATGCAGTCGGTGCAGGCTGGCGCCCGCGGTTATGTGCTGAAAGACGCGCCCGGCAAGGACATCGTGCATGCGATAGAAACCGTGATTTCGGGCGGCATGTACTACAGCGCGGCGCTGGCGCAGAAGCTGGCGCGGCCGATGACGCCGGGACAATTGTTGACTGCCCGCGAGCGCCAAGTGCTGCAACACATCGCCAACGGCGAATCGAACAAGCAGATTGCGCGCGACCTCGATTTAAGCGTGCGCACCGTGGAAGCCCACCGGCTCAACATCAAGCGCAAGCTGGATATAGAGGGGCAGGCCGAGCTGATCAAGTTCGCGGTGGAAAATAATTTTCGCTAAGAAGCTGATCAAGGCGATCAAGGCAATTGTTGCCTAGCCCAGTTTCCCTTCGGCCGCCAGTTCGCGAATCATGCGGATGGTGTCGATGTCGGCCTCTTCATAAGCGGAACGGCGGAATTCATCGTAAAACTCTTGCTCGGCCTGCGCCGCCGGCTCTCGCTCAACCGCGTCGTCCTCATATTCAAAGCGCACGAACAGCATTTCCTGTTCCGGCTCCTCAATCGTCATGATCAGGCTGGAACCGCCGATATCTTGCTGTTTCGGCACCTGGTAGCGCACTTGCAGCAATGGCAGGTAACTGACCACATCCTTGACCGTTACTTTGCCATAACGCAATTCCCGCGCGACCGACTGCACCGATTTGTCCGACAAGCGGCAATCGTCCAGATGCTCAACGAACAACATCGGCTGTTCGGCGCGCATCACCAGTCCGCGCCACAGCTGCTCGCGGGTCAGGGAGTCGATCAGCGGGTTGAGGGGATCATTGATTTCGATCAAATGGCTGAATTTCATGGAATGTCCGGCGAAATAGTTGATGACGGATTGTCCCATATTCGGCACAGGAACTGGTGCCAGGCCGCAGGAAGCTTGCCCGTCCCCCGCGCACTGTTAAAATACAGCGCTTTGCTCCTTTCGGCCTGCCGCTGCGCTGTCATTTATGTCGTCCACCCCCAATTTCGGTCTCAATGCTCCCCAACGGGAAGCCGTCAAGTACCTGGACGGCCCCTGCCTGGTGCTGGCCGGGGCGGGCTCCGGCAAGACGCGCGTCATCACGCAGAAAATCCAGCATCTGATCGAGGATTGCGGCTACGACCCCAAACACATCGCGGCGCTGACCTTTACCAACAAGGCGGCGACAGAAATGCAGGAGCGTATCGCCAAGCTGTTGAAGGACCCGAAGCAGGCCAAGCACATCACCGTCAGCACCTTCCATTCGCTGGGGGTCAAGATCCTGCGCCAGGAAGCACGCTCGCTGGGCTTGAAGGACCGCTTTTCGATCATGGACAGCGACGATTGCTTTTCTATCGTGCAAGATCTGGCGATCACGACCGACAAGCAGCTGGTGCGCCGTATCCAGGGCGCCATGTCGCTCTGGAAGAACGGCCTGATCGATCCGGAGCAAGCCATCAAGGATGCCGTCACCGAAGACGAAGCCCAGTCTGCGCGTATCTATCGCAGCTATGTGGCGACTCTGGCGGCCTACCAGGCGGTTGATTTCGACGACCTGATCCGCCTGCCGGTGGAACTGTTCCGCGGCAACGAGGCGGTGCGCGACAAATGGCAGCGGCGCTTGCGCTATCTGCTGGTCGATGAATACCAGGATACCAACACCTGCCAGTACGAACTGGTCAAGCTGCTGGTGACCGGGCTCGGCAAGAAACCGATGTTCACCGCGGTGGGCGACGACGACCAGGCGATCTACGCCTGGCGCGGCGCCACCATAGAGAACCTGAAAACCCTGCAGGTCGATTTCCCCGACCTGAAAGTGATCAAGCTGGAACAGAATTACCGTTCTTCCACCCGTATCCTGCAAGCCGCCAATGCGGTGATCGGCAACAATCCCAAGCTGTTCGACAAATCGTTGTGGTCGGAACACGGCTTGGGCGATCCGATCAAGGTGATGGGCATGGAAGACGACGAGAAAGAGGCGGAGCAGGTGGCGATCATGCTGTCTGCGCATCGCTTCGAGCGGCGCGCCAAGTTTTCCGACTACGCCATCCTGTACCGCGGCAATCACCAGGCGCGGATATTTGAAAAGGCTTTGCGGCGCGAACGCATTCCATATTCGATGTCGGGCGGCCAGAGCTTCTTCGACCGCGCAGAAATCAAGGACATCATCAGTTATTTGCGCCTGATCGCCAACGAGGACGACGATCCGGCTTTCATCCGCGCCATTACCACGCCAAGGCGCGGCGTCGGCCAGGCCACGCTGGAAGTGCTGGGCACGGTGGCGGGGCAGTGGCAATGTTCGCTGTTTGAAGCGGTGTTCAAGGGTGGCATCGAAGCCAAGCTGACCGACCGCCAGCTATACCCGCTGCGAGAATTCTGCCATTTCATCAACCAGCTGGAAGCCCGCGCCAGCCGTGTCGGCCCCTCGGGCAGCGGCGAAAACGCCGCGGCGGTGCTGGACGACATGATGAAGGAAATCAATTACGAGCATTATCTGTATGACAGCTTCGACGACCGCGCGGCCCAGGGCAAATGGCAGAACGTGCTGGATTTCACCAATTGGCTGAAGGAAAAGGGCACTGGCGGTAAGGATGGCGCCGGCGATGAGCGCAACTTGCTGGAGCTGACCCAGATGGTGGCGCTGATGTCGATGCTGGAAGGGCGCGACGAAGAACCGGATGCGGTGCGCATGTCGACTCTGCATGCTTCCAAAGGGCTGGAATATCCGCACGTGTTCCTGATTGGCGTCGAGGAGGGCATCCTGCCGCACAAGGGTGACCCCGATGCGCCGCCGGAAACCATCGCCGCCCGCATCGAAGAGGAAAGGCGGTTGATGTACGTCGGCATCACGCGCGCCCAGCGCAGCCTGCACGTCAGCTGGTGCAAGAAACGCAAACGCGCCGGCGAATCCATCGTTTGCGAAATATCACGGTTCGTCAAGGAAATGAAGCTGGATGAAGGCGACGCCATGCCGACCGAAGCCGAACAGATCACGCCACAGAATCGCCTGGCCAATTTGAAGGCTTTGTTGCAGAAGCCGAGAGCGGCGTGAGATGATAGGCCTTACAGCGTTTCCATTCAGGAGTAACAAATGAGTATAGACAACATCAAGACCTCGCTGGAAAAGCTCCGCGCAACGCTGGAGAACAACGGCGCGGTGGATGGCGAATTGAAGAACTTGCTGCAAACCCTGGATACCGACATCCAGCAGTTGCTGAAATCCCCCGAAACCACCGCAACAGCAGCGCCGGCGACCGGTATCCGCTCCGAACTGGTGGAGCGCGCCCAGGGCATTTCGGCACGCCTCGCGGTGAAGCATCCGCACCTGGAACCGGTATTGCGCGAAATCGCCGATACGCTGACCAATATGGGTATCTGATTCCCCAGCCAATATGACTTTGCGGGCAGGGACGACCCTGCCTGTAACTGCCAAGAACGCCTCAAACTTCCCGTTTAACCCGCCGTACACAGCATAAATCGCCACATAGCGTGTGGCCATGAAGCTGTGTGCCGCGATTGTTTATTTTATTGGAACATTATGTGGTTTAAAAATCTCCAGATCTATCGTATCCCCGCACCTTGGGCCATTTCGGCCGAACAGCTGGAAGCATTCCTGGCGCCCCAGGCATTTGCCAAATGCAGCAGCCTGGAACTGCAAAGCCAGGGCTGGCTGTCGCCCCGCGACAACGGCATGCTGGTGCATACCGTGAATCGCCAGATGATGATCCTGCTGGGCACGGAGAAGAAATTGCTGCCAGCTACCGTTGTCAACCAGGTCACCAAGGCGCGCGCCGCCGAGATTGAAGAGCAGCAAGGCTATGCGCCCGGTCGCAAGCAGCTGAAAGATCTCAAGGAACAAGTCACCGATGAGCTGTTGCCGCGCGCATTCAGCATCCAGCGCAATACCTGGGTCTGGATCGATCCGGTCAACGGCTGGCTGGTCATCGATGCGTCGAGCCCGGCCAAGGCCGAAGAAATCCTCAAGCTGCTGCTGGGATCGGTCGACAAACTGCAGATTTCCGGCTTGCGCACGGCGCATTCGCCGTTGACTTCGATGACCAACTGGCTGGCGTCGGATGAAGCGCCGCATGGCTTTACCGTCGACCAGGACACCGAACTGCGCGCCGCCGGCGAGAGCAAAGCCACCGTACGCTACGTGCGCCATACCATCGAAGCCGACGACGTCCGCCGTCATATCGCCTCCGGCAAGCAATGCACGCGGCTGGCGATGACCTGGGCTGATCACATTTCTTTCGTTCTGACTGAATCGCTGGCGATCAAGCGCATCGCGCCGCTGGATGTGCTGAAGGAAAGCAATGACGTCAGCAGCAAGAACGACGACGAACGTTTCGATTCCGACATGATGCTGATGACCGGCGAACTGAGCAAGATGCTCAACGATATCGTATTTGCGTTGGGTGGCGAACCGGCGGTCTGATCCAGTTGATGCGGGGTTTCGGCAATAGCGAAACCCCGTGCTGATTCTTAAAAAGCCCGGATGGTGGTGCCGCCGTCGGAAGACTCGAAGCTGTCCGGGCTGATCATGACGCGGTTGCGGCCTGCCGCCTTGGCGCCGTACAGGGCCATGTCGGCGCGCTGAAACGCTTCGTCGATGCTTTCGCCAGGGCGGAAATCGGTAATGCCGATCGACGCCGTCAAGATAATATCCTTGCCGAACTTGCTCCAGTCGTACATTTCAGTCTCGGCGCAGATGCGGTCAAGCGCGGTCACGCCTTCTTGCACCGTGGTGCCGGTCAGCACCAGCACGAACTCGTCGCCGCCGTAGCGGGCAAAATGGTCGCTCAGGCGCATTTCGTTGCGGACAATCTCAACGAAAGTCTTAAGCACCATGTCGCCGGCCGCGTGGCCGAAATTATCATTAACCGACTTGAAGCCGTCCAGATCGAGAATGGCGATGCAGAACGGCGTACCGCCGCGCTGAAATCGCTTTTGCTCGACAGCCAGGATTTCCATCAGCGAACGACGGTTCTCGATATTGGTCAGTTCGTCGCGGGTCGCCAGCTCTTGCACCCGTTTCATGGCCTTCACCAGTTGCTGGTTCTGTTCGGTGATCTTGCGCTGCATACGGCTCATCATGTTGGCCAGGTAGATGCAGCGGCCCAGGGTCAGGATGAATGAGAGGCAGACCAGCAGCTGGCCAAGATTGCTGCCTACCGGGAATTGCAGGTGCCAGCCGATAAGGCTGAACGCCAGCACCAGCCCGAGCGAGCCGATCAGCCAGCTCACCACATTCCAGAAAGTGCTGAGACCCAAAGCCCCGAAGGCGTAGATAACGAAGAAATTGATCAGGAACAGGTAGCCCACCTGCGGCGCCAGTATCAGGAATCCGGTCTGCACCAGCAAAGCCGTCACTACTTGCGGGAAAGTCAGGCCGGGATCTTTGGAGCGGCGTTTGTAGCCGCTTCTGAGCAACAGATAGAAAATCCCGCTCACCACGATCACGGCCATGCCGTAGAGCAGCGCGATATCGGGCTGTATCACCCCGGCATAGGCAAAACCGCATAGCAGCAAGACATCCAGTACCCCGCTCAGCGCGACGCGCCCCAGCATGCCGAATGCCATCGCATTCATTTCTTTTCGTCGTTGCTCTTTCATTTCCCCGAATTCCCTTTGCACGCCATTGTTGCCATTGGTTTCTTCAGCTCTATTGGCAACAAGCCGCCACGCATGACAGACAGCAATTCATTTTTTTGGGAGAAATGGATGCAGGACATGGTACTAAAGGGGAACAATAATGCCATGTTTTGGCTATCACACGGATGTGGGAATGAGTAATGTATCAAAATTGTTACACAACAGATATGCTATAGCTTATCGGAAATTTAAACCGCATCTGCCAATCCTTAACCAGGTGTAGAAGCAGGCCGGTGCAAATGGGACCGTAAAAATAGAACGTCTTTCGTGTTTTAAGGGGATCAGGGGAGTATGAGAGTCATTATTTTGTTATTAGTTGCTGTCGGGATAGGCGGTTGGTACTGGAATCGTCAAAATACCCTTGATGAGGCAGCCGTCACACGCTTCTACGACATAGCCACCGAACATGTGCTGAATGGCCAAGGCAAAGAACTGTGCGCCATGCTGACCAAGGATTTTACGCGCACCGGCATCAATTCGACCAGCCAGGGACGCATTCAGGAAAATGCCGACAAGCAGGAAACCTGCGACAAATACGACAAGATGTTCGACGGCATGGCCCATACCGGCGGCATGATGTCGGCCAATTACCAGATAAACATCGAGCATATCGAGATTGGCAAGGACAAGCGTAGCGCCGAAGTAAAGCTGGCGACCAATGTCAGCATGGCAATCGGACCAATAGGCAAGGTTGCCGAGACCAGGGACAAAAGCGTTGAGACGCTGGTGATACGCAATGGCAAGGTAATGCTGCAAAAATCGGAAGGCACCGCTATCACACGGACTATTGGCGATCGCTTTTAAGATATAGGGATAGTGGATACGGCCTGACGAAAAAAGACGACTTCGAAGTCGTCTTTTTTATTTTCAAGTCATCCCATAAACGATCCCTGAAATACAAATGCCCGCTTGCGCGGGCACTTGTATTCTTGGCGGAGTGGACGGGACTCGCCTACATGCTGCAGGCCGCTGCTGCGCTTGCAAGCGCAGCCCTTCGACTCCCGCCGAAAGCCGCACAGGCGGCTTTCTCCACTCCACAGAGTGATATCCCCTAACGGGAATATGAAATTGGGACTTGAAATAAAAATGCCCGCTTGCGCGGGCACTTGTATTCTTGGCGGAGTGGACGGGACTCGAACCCGCGACCCCCGGCGTGACAGGCCGGTATTCTAACCAACTGAACTACCACTCCTAAACTACTCTTCATTAAGATCATTTGGCTACTTGGTGGGTGCTGAGAGGCTCGAACTCCCGACCTACGCCTTGTAAGGGCGCCGCTCTACCAACTGAGCTAAGCACCCAAAATGCACACTTAGTCAGCCAAATTTTCTTGCGTATGTCACTACGCCTGAAGGGGGCAGATTGTACAACGGTTTTTTTAAAAAAACTAGCGCTTCATTAAAAATTGTTTAAAAAGTTTTCCGTAGCCCCGCATTTCCCTCTGTAGCTCTGTCGATCCCGACCACAAAATCGCCACGTGACGAACGCGTACTCCGACGCACTCTGCTATTCTTTCGGCTGAATTGGTTTTCCAGAAAAAGGAATGCCGGGTTCATGTCGACTGTCGTCACCAGTCGCAGCTTCGTATCCTGACACAGATCGTTGTACGTCGTGTGGATTCATGCGGCGCCGCAGCAACGACCTATCGTCCTCATAGAAATATACAATTAATGCTATCAACGAATTGTATATAATTAACTTTTACTATCGAAAGGCATCACGATGAAAACAATCGGTCAATCTCTCGCACCATTCAAAGTCGAAGGCGTAAAACCTGGCTTCAACCTGCCTGAAGAGAACGGCGTATCGGCATTTGAAACCATCACCGAAACCTCGTTTCCTGGCAAATGGAAGATCCTGTACTTCTACCCAAAAGATTTCACATTCGTTTGCCCAACTGAAATCGTTGCCTATAACAAACTGACGCGTGACTTCGATGACCGCGATGCAGTCTTGCTGGGTGGTTCTTCCGACAATGAATTCGTCAAGCTGGCATGGCGCCGCGAGCACGCTGACCTGAACAAGCTGAGCAACTGGCAGTTCGCCGACACAACCGGCAGCCTGATCGACCAACTGGGCATTCGCCACGAAGCCGGCGTAGCACTGCGCGCGACTTTCATCATCGATCCAAACAACGTCATCCAGCACGTTTCCGTCAACAACCTGAATGTCGGCCGTAACCCTGAAGAAACACTGCGCATCCTGGATGCTCTGCAAACCGACGAACTGTGCGCCTGCAACCGCGCCCCTGGCGGCGAAACTCTGTAATCCATCCGGATTCGATCAAGCCCCCTGCGCTTGATCCGGTGTGATACCGAGAGCAATCCAGCAATGATGTAACCGTCCGCAACGAGGCCTGGCTAATGCCGGCGCCTCGCGAGCCGACACGATTTGAATTCAGTACTTAAGGAGAAACCATGGATATGCTTCAATTACGCGATGCCATCCCGTCGTATGCCAAAGACGTCTGGATCACCCTTGATGGCGCTTTGAACAGGTCTGGCCTAGCGCCGGAAGTTGCGGCGGCCGCAGGCATTGCAGCAGCGATCTCGGCCGGCAGTCCCCAGCTGGTTGAAGCGTTCCAGGGTTTGACTACCGAAGCCGAAGCCACCGCCGCCAAGACTGCGGCGGCAATCATGGGCATGACCAATATCTGGTACAGCTATCTGGAGCTGGCCGATGACGCCGAGCTGAAAACCCAGCCGCCGCAAATCCGCATGCAAGCCTACGCCACCCACGGCGGCGTTGAAAAGAAGCACTTCGAAATCTACACTTTGGCGGCATCGATCGTCGGCAAATGCCGCGGCTGCGTCACCGGCCATATTGCCGAGTTAAAGAAACTGGGCATTACGGCAGCGGAACTGCGCGATATCGGCAAACTGGCAGCGGCAGTCAACGCTACCAGCAAATTGATCAAGCTTAGCTGAATTGAGATAGAGCGAAGCCAATGCGCCCGATCAAAAGCCATCTGCGAAAGCCGACGGCTTTTTATTTTGGCGATAGCCCGCTCTCAGCCTAGAATGATAAAAAGGCGACCTGCCCGATAATTCCAGGAGACCGCGATGAACGCCAGGATCAATCTAGGCTTGTACTGCGCCACCGCGCTTCTACTAGGCTCTTGCACCAGCACGCCGACGGCGCCGCCACCGATACCGGCCACAACGCCCAACGCCACCTCAACCGCCACCACGCTGGATGACTACAAGCGCGGCTTGGCGCAAAGAATCGTCGCCGTCAATTCGACCGAGGTGTACATCGGCCGGCCGCAGGCGCTGCTGCGCGCTGTGATCGTAGTGAAATACTATATCAATGCCGATGGCCAGCTGCTGCGCGCGGAAATCTTACGCACCAATCGGGATCGCAAGGCGGAAACCAGCGCCTTGACCTCGGTACGCAAAGCCGCGCCCTTCCCCAAACCCGACGGCAAATTCCTGCGGCGCGGCGAAGTCGAGATCGCAGAAAGCTGGCTGTTCAATGACGATGGTCGTTTCCAGCTGCGCTCGATCGCGGAACAGCAAATGGATCAATAACGCGCTTGGCAAGGTGCATCCTGACAGGCGCTGCCGGGGAGGCTTGCTTCCCGCGCGCATCTCGCCTACCATCGAGCTACCAGCCAGAACGCCAGGTAGCACTCCGTGTGATTCTTCGTCACGCCGCGTTCGCACCTACATCCCCTTTTTCTACGAGATAGCACAGTCATGGATATCAAGCCGCCAATCACCATTTCCAGCTTCGACCTGGAACGTATTGAACAATTGCTGGCGTCGGCCGCCTACCGCAACCTGCCGGGCATCGACGCCCTGGAGCATGAATTGGGCCGCGCTACCGTGGTTGATCCGGAACAGATTCCGCCAGGCCTGATCACCATGAACTCCTCAGTCCGTTTTATTGACGATGTCAGCAAAGTCGAATACGACATGACCCTGGCCTACCCTGGCCCGTCCAATCCGCCGGATGCGGTATCGATCCTGGCCCCGGTCGGCAGTGCTTTGCTGGGTCTGTCGGTAGGACAATCGATTTCCTGGCAAGGCCCGGGCGGCCGTCCTCTGCAGCTGCGGATCCTGGACGTGACTTACCAGCCCGAAGCCAACGGCGAATTTCACCTTTAATCACATCCGCAATCGCGTGCAGCAGCCGACAACGTTATATCCAATAAAACGCCATCTACTGCCGCAAGTTTTCAAGACGTCGAGCTATCGCGTCTGTTACGTAAAAAAGTAAAGACAGGTCATCATGTTAAGCGCAGATTATCAACGCCCTCCCAAGCTCTACCGCTATTCGGAGCGGCAGTGGCTGGAACGCTCTTTGACGCTCGGAGAATTCCGCTTGCGTCCGCCGGCAGAAAGCCTGCAGATCAGCAACCTGCATCATCCACGCAATTCGGGCGCCAAAGCCATGCCGCAGTTATTGACGCTAAGCATGAGCAGCAGCGACGACGCCAGCCTGTTCAACGCCTTTGCACCGTCCGACTGCTGCCTGGTGATTCACAATACAGAAGAATTCGGTGAACTGATCCATCGCGCCGCCCAGCGTGTGCTGCCCAACTGGGCCGGGATCGACGCCGCCATCTGCTACGGTCAGCCGAGTCCGCTGGGCGCGACATTTACCAAACCCAAGCGCGACGCCTCCCAGCATGAATGGCTGTTTGCCTGGCGCCCCGCGCAAGCGACGATTGCGCTGCGTCCCATCGTTATCCAGATCGGCAATATTGAAAAAATTGCGGAATTGCGCGACAAGAAATAGTCGCAGATCGTCTGTTACCTTCGCCAATCGGTGCACATCTGCCGGTAAAACACCTTGTTGGCAGATTGGCACAGTAGCCTGTATCATCGTCGATACTGCCTAAGCTAGCTCGGCGACAGCCGTCATAGCACGTATTCGCTATACTTAAAAATCCACGAATCAAGGAGCTACACCATGCACAGATCCACCCTGAAAACCACTCGCAGCGATATCCGTAGCCTGGTCAAAGACGCACAAGAGCTGTTCCGCGAAGCGGCAGCGACCACCGGCGAGAAAGCTGAAGATTTGCGTCAAAAAGGTTTGGAACTACTTGACGCGGCTGTATCTAAAGCACAAGACGTGCAAGCAGCAGCGATCGAAGCCGGCAAGGATATCGCCGCCACTACTGATGATTATGTTCAGGAAAACCCATGGAGCGCCATCGCGATTGCCGGCGGTATCGGTTTGCTGCTCGGCTTGGCCATTTCCCGTAAATAAACGCAGCATAACCGTCAGGCACGCATGAACCCACAACAACCCAAGCACAGTAGCCCGGGTCTGGTGTCCGGGCTGGTCAGCACCGCGAAAAACATGTTTGCGCTGGTGATCAGCCGCATTGAACTGGCCGCCCTGGAGTTTTCCGAGATCGGCTCCCACCTGCTGAAGCTGTTCCTGATCTGCGCGCTCAGCATTGTCGCGCTGTGGTTTGCGCTGGCCTTCTGGAGCGCCTTGGTAGTGGTGCTGGCGTGGGAAGCCATGGGCTGGAAAATACTGGTGATTCTGGGCGCGTTCTTCACCCTGGTGGCGATAGGCTCGGCCTTGTATGTACGCAGCGTCTTGCGCCAGGGCCGGCTCGGTTTGCCGGTCACCATGGCGGAACTGCGCAAAGATCGCGACGCACTACTTTAAGCACGGAACCGCACATGAGCAGACACGCAGGACTGGACAGCCACCTCTCAACCGCCGAACGCAAACAGAAACTGCTTGCGGAAGGTGCGGTGTTTCGCGCTGAGATGCTCCATTCACGCGATATCGTACGCGCCAATTTGAACAGCAAATCGCTGGCGACGATTGTATTGGGCCGCGTCAGCGGCATCGCCTCCTCCTTGCTCGGCACCTCAAGCGCGCTCAAGGCGAGCAATCTGCCGGCGATGCTGCCGCTGGTGGTGACCGGCGTGTCATGGCTGTCCAAGCGCTGCACGCGCAAACCTTTTCTAATCGGCGCTGCTGTAATTGCAGCAATCGGCGGCGCCGTTTTTGTCAGCAGTAGAAATAGCAAGGAAACAACGGATGACGAATGACCGTAATCTCCGCCCGGAGATCCGGTTTTTTGCTGATGCTGTCTCAATCTTCGAGAGGAAAGACCATGAATAAATTTAAATTAGGCGCTCTGGTTGTGGCAGTTGCCATGGCAACCGCCGGTTGTGCCGATATGTCGCAAACGCAGCAAAGCACCGCAATGGGTGCGGGCGCAGGCGCTGTACTCGGCGGCTTGGTGGGCGGTATCGCAGGCCCGGGCGGCGCTGGCCGGACGGCTGCCGGTGCAGCAATTGGCGCCGCGATTGGCGCGGTCGGCGGCAATATCTGGGGTAAGCACCAGCAAGACCAGAAACTGGCGATGGAAAGAGCTACTGCCGGTACTAACGTACAAGTTACCCAGACCGCCGATAACCGTCTGAAGGTCAATGTTCCGGCCGATACCGGCTTTGCCACCGGACGCGCCGACCTCAATCCGGCCCTGCGCCCGATCCTGGACCAACTGGCGACAACGCTGGTGCAGAACCCGGCATCCCTGGTGGAAGTCTACGGCCACACGGATAGCACCGGTACCGACGCCATCAACGGTCCCCTGTCACGCCAGCGTGCGCAGAATGTCGCCAGCTACCTGAGCAGCCGCGGCGTCGCCCCGAACCGCATCACCTCGGACGGCCTCGGCTCAACTCAGCCTCTGGTCGCCAACGATACGGCAGCCAATCGCGCGGTCAATCGCCGTGCTGAAATCTTTGTCCGCGAACCGGCTCCCCAGCAAGGGCAACCGCAGCCACAAGCACGGGCTTATTGATCTCTCATCCGAGATCTTGAGCAAAAAAAAAGCCAGTCAACGTATTGACTGGCTTTTTTTTACGACTGTGACTCGTCCTGAAATAGGTTGACACTTTTTCGTCGCAACGAAGGAGAAGTCAATGGAATCAATGGTTAAGCGGACGCAGCGCGATTATGGATTGGCCTTTAAATTGGCAGTGGTAGAACAGGTAGAAAAAGGCGAACTGAGCTATATAGAGGCGCAGCGCCGATATGGCATACAAGGTAGATCGACGGTACTGGTATGGTTGCGGAAATACGGTCATCAGGATTGGAGTGGCCAATCGAGCCGTAAGACTGTGGAGTTCGCAATGGGAAACGAGGTAAAGAAAGTGCTCACGCCGGAACAGCGCATCAAGGAATTGGAGGCACAACTCAAGGCTGCCAATGAGAAAGCGCAGCTGTTTGAGGCCATGATCGATGTTCTGAAGAAGGATTACGGAGTACGCATCGTAAAAAAGCCTTTGGGCAGGTCCTCTCACAAAGGCTCGTCGAAGGATTGAGCGTGAGCAAGGCCTGCGAATATGTTGGCATCAGTCGCCAAGCATATTACAAACGCCATCAAAGCCAGCAACAAAAAGATGAGCGAGAAGGCAAGATCATTACGTTGGTGAAGCAGGTTCGCTTACGTCAGCCTCGCCTTGGCACCCGCAAACTTCAACACATCTTGAGTCCGCCGCTGGGCGAGATTGGCGTCAAGCTAGGGCGAGACGGCTTGTTCAATGTGCTACGTAGAGCACGCCTGCTGGTCGTCCCCCGCCGGGCATATCACAAGACAACCAATAGCCACCATCGTTTCCGCAGGCATCCGAATTTGCTCAAGGATGGACCGTCGAAAATCGTACCGACTCAGGCTGAGCAGGTCTGGGTGGCCGATATTACCTATCTGCCGACGGCCCAGCGGTTTGCTTATTTGAGTTTGATCACCGACGCCTACTCTAGAAAGATTGTCGGCTACCATGTCCATGATAGCTTGCAGACCGAGCAAGTAAGCCAAGCACTGAAGATGGCACTAAGAGAACGTCAATCTCGGCAGCAATTGGTCCATCATTCCGATCGGGGAATGCAATACTGTTCGACCTATTATCAAAAAATTCATGCACGTCACGGTATCACCTGCTCCATGACCGATGGTTATGATTGTTATCAGAACGCTTTGGCAGAACGCGTTAATGGCATCTTGAAGGGAGAGTTTCTCTTGCAACGACCTGCCAATCTTCAACAGGCAGCCTTAATGGTAAAACAATCCGTGCGCATTTATAACGCTGAAAGGCCGCATCTGTCTTTACAATACAAAACGCCCGATGAAATTCATCGGGCGTCTCTGGCTACTATCTGATCAGTGAATCGACGCACTGACAGGTGTCAACCTATTTCAGGACGGGTCACTGTCTAAGCTAAATTATTTTGCTGCCGGCTCCGAAGCGGCGCTAGCCGCGGCAGAAGCAGCCGCTGGTGCAGCTGGTGCCGGAACTTCAGGTTCCTTGAACTTGCCGCCGGACTGGTTGGCCATGTAGACCACTGCGCGCGCCACTTCGATATCGTCGAGATCAGGATTGCCGCCCTTGGCCGGCATCGCCCGCAGACCGTGCAATGCATAACCAACCACCTTGTCATAGCCATCAGCCAGACGCGGTCCCCAGGCGCCGGCATCGCCGACCTTTGGCGCACCCGCTGCGCCGGTCGCATGGCAAGCGGAACAAGTAGACTTGAAGACTTCTTCACCGGACAGCAACTGCTTGGGAGCATTGGCATCCTTGAAGGTAAAACCGGCGTCGGCGACCGGCTGGATACGGGCAGCGATCGCTTCGGGCGTCTGCCCTTCGGAACCTGCACCGACTTTTTTGCCGGCGGTGACGTATTGCACCAGCAATACAATACAGATGATAGGGACTAAAAAACCGGCTGCAACAGCAATGATCAGTTGCTTAGGCGTCTTGATCGCGGATTGATGCTCTTCGTTTTGTGCGTCGCTCATAATTCCCTCAGTGCAATTTTCAAAGCCATAGCCGGATACGCGCCAAAAAACCGTTCAAACTGCCAGAACAGTCCACGATCCCTCGCCAAACCCTTGATTATAGTCGCAATAAATACTATTTGGAACGAACAACAGTTGCTTTACATGGACGCGCGCGCAGAAAAACGGTATCCTTCATGCCTCTTCACCGTTCCTCTTATGCGGCTGTAGCTCAGTGGATAGA
Organism: Collimonas arenae; assembly: GCF_000786695.1. NCBI lineage: Bacteria > Pseudomonadati > Pseudomonadota > Betaproteobacteria > Burkholderiales > Oxalobacteraceae > Collimonas > Collimonas arenae. Next base: position 5,478,060 of record NZ_CP009962.1, read on the forward strand.
GTATTGGCCTCCGAAGCCAAGGGTCGCTGGTTCGATTCCAGCCAGCCGCACCAGTTTTCCCCATACAAATCAAATACTTAAAAATCGCTTGCAAACCATGCTAGTGCGAACGACCGGCAATTATAGCGGTTCACTGCCCTCAGATTCCCATCCTATTTGATCGTCCGGGCGACTCCCGTTGCAATTAGCCTCCTTTGGTGCTGACGCAGGAACAGCCGCAGCGTCACTATAAATAGCAAAACCTTGCACTAGTTTTACGACCGGCCTACTCCAGAGATACATACACCTTCAATCGTTGAGATTTGCGGAACAGTCTTACAACATCTTTGCGACTCAACAGATTTCCAGCAATCCAGATCCTATCAATTTTGACAGTTGTTCAAATCAAGATTGACGAGCAATCTTGCCAAGCACCAAATGCCTTGAGGCAACTAGCTGCACATGCCGATGGCTAAAAAATACAAATGCTGCTCCTGCTTCCCATCTGAATCCCGTTTCATCTTGCTCGATCCTTATCAGCTTGCAAGTCGCACAGCGCGCGGCTGCTAGCCATGCGCTTTATTGCAGCTGGTAAAAGGCGATAGGTGCCCCAGGCAAGCGTCTTTCCTTGTTTTCGCAAACCGTACTCATTTTCAATGAAGTTGATACGAAGGAGAAACAATGCAAGCTTCACAAATAAGGCGTCATCTGGGTGGGGCGGCGAAATTGCTGCCGGCCACTACGCCAACCATGCTGGCCGCGCAAAAACTGACTACGCAAGACGCCGCCAGCGAACAACTGCTTAATCTTGAATTTTCCCCGCGCGATTATGTTGCTTATCTGCTATCCATCGATGCCGAGATTGAGCACTGCCTGATGGTGCAGTATCTGTACGCTGCCTATTCGCTGGGCGGACCGCAGGTGCCGTCGCAGTTTCGCGACGCCGTGCGCAGCTGGCAGGAAGTGATCCTGGGCATTGCCAAAGAGGAAATGGGGCACTTGATTTCGGTGCAAAACGTGCTGCGCCTGATCGGCGCGCCGCTGCACTTCGAGCGCGAAGACTATCCCTGGGATGTGCCGTTTTACCCCTTCCCGTTCATGCTGCAGCCGCTGACCCTGGATTCGCTGGCCAAGTATGTCTACACGGAAGCCGCCGTGGACTGGAAAGGCGGCGCGCTGGGCGACGAAATCCGGGCGCGGGTGGCGACCCAGACGTCGAATCCGCATCAGGTGGCGGAATTGTTCAATACCTTGATTCCGCTGGTGGAAGATCCGCTGTATTTGCACGATTACGTATTCCAGGCCGACACCTTCTCTTGCCAGGCCAACTTCGCCGAGTGGGGCCGCGGCTACCAGGGCGGCAATCGCGGCAACAGCACCGACACCGCCACGGAAAAGACCGTGACCAGGACGCCAGATGTGCTGGTGGTGCCGGTGACTTGCCGCGACGATGCTGTCAACGCCTTGAAGGCCATCGCCAAGCAGGGTGAAGCGCCGCATGGCTCGACGCCGTCGCATTTCGTGCGTTTTTTGCGGGTGTACGTCGAAATGCGCGCGGCGCAGACCCATCAGGCCTGCAGCCTGGAACTGTGGAACAACGCCCGTCCTGCCGATTTTCTGGAGGATGCCTGGACGCGCTCCTACCCGGACATGGCTTCTGCGCCGCAGGCCAACGCCGCACCGTGGAGCGCTTCGCGCCCGGTGGCGGTCAATCCGTATGTGTCGCTGGATAGCGACGAGGAACCCGAGCAAGACGGCACGCCTACCACGCCGATTACCCATCCGGAATCAGCACTGTGGGCCTCTTTGCACAACGTACGTTATCGCATGTTGCTGACCTACTTGATCCACAGCTTCACGCTGTACGGTGGGTTGAATGCGGCGGGTTTGATCACACCGCGCGGCACCATCGTGAATGCGACGTTTGGCGAAATGTACAACCTGCGCGCCATTTCGGAAATCCTGATGCAGTCACCGGTCTCCGCCACCGATCCGGAAGCCGGATTCGCGGGGCCACCATTTCAGATGCCCTACACCCTGAACAGTGCATTTAGTGAAGCGGATCGCTGGATCGGACATCTCGACCTGCTTAACGCATCCGAGGGGTTGATCGCCGCACTGCTGCTCACCAGCAGCCCGGCGCGCCACGCCTATTTGCACAGTTTGCGCGAAGCGGATAAAAACATGATCGCGATTGCGACGCGTATTTTGTCCGGCAGCATTGATCCAGCCTTGCTCTAGGAGCCGATTATGCCGATATTAGAACTCCGTATCCTGCCGCCGATCGCCATCGGACGGCTAGGCGCTGCAACCACGCCGCTGGAAGCATTCGATCTGGAAATCAACCCCGACCAGCCCTTTGATTATCGCCGCATCGTGCCACGGCCAAGTTTTGAAATCGATCCGCAAAGCGGAGAGATTGTGCGCTGCTATGTGCCGGAAACCATACGCTTCAAGGACGACAACAAAAAGATCCGGCCCGTGGCGCCCTTCCTGGAAGTCTACGCCCGCACCAGCGAAGCGCCGTTGGAACTGCAGCCATTGACGCTGGCCTTGCTGGCGGCGGAAGGCCTGGATCTGACGGCGCTGCATTGGGATATCGACCTGGGCAATATCAAGATCTATCGTCGCACCAACAACGAAAACGACAAAATCGAGGCCAGCCTGCACACCCTGAAAGATCACCGGCGACATGCAATCGTCGGCAGCTGCCCGAACTTTCACCATGATAAACGGCTGCCGCTGGGCTTTATCCAGTTTATCAAGCCAAGCGACGAATTTCCGGAAATCCGCCTGCGCTACACGCCGGCCGCAGGCATCGTCTACGGCACCCGCATGAAACGGCGCGAATCGTACCAGGACCTGGAGCTGCACGACGACCCTGTAATCGATCACCACGACTTGGTGCTGTACGACGAAACAAGGGGCGACTGGCTGAACTACAGCGAAAGCACCGGCCCTACCCTGACCAACCCGGCCGGAATCTACGCCGGCTATGCGGACAAGGATGGCAACCAGGTCAGCTGGGGCTACCTGGACGACGAATGCGACGGCGTGGCGCGCATCGGCCTGACCCGCAAGGACGGTAGCCAGCTTTGGGCGCATGGCTATATCGGCGCCGGTCCGCCGGCCTTTGCCCCCGATACGCTGCCTATCCGGGTCGTGTCGGATGAAATGGAGCAGATCCTGTACGGTCCCGAAGTCGCCGAGGAAAGCGTCTCGCTGGATGCCGCCACGGAAATCGTCTTGCGCGCCTTGGAAACCGTGCGCCTGATGAATACCGCCGTGATGAACGGCAATCCGGTCAACGGCCAGCTAAACGTGGCAAGCACCATGGTGCGCCAGAACAGCGCCGACTTTGAACGCTATTACGAACCGATTGCAGCGCCGTCGATCGTCGACAACCTGGCTTTGCGCGCCCTGCACGAACGCGTCTTCAGCACCCTGACCGCCGGCGGCGCGCCATGGTTCGCCAAGGTATTGCGCCAGCCTGAAGAAATCGGCGACCTGTCGTCGGAAGGATTGCGCAAGATGCCGGCCCTGATGCGCGGCGCCGATGGCCGCAGCCTGACGCTGACCCGGCGTCACATCAACATGGTGATCAAGGCGGCCCGCAACGCGATGTTTGGCCAAACCCATCCAGACGGAGACCACAATGTCCGCTAAAAACATGACGATCCGCGCCAATAACCTGACGGCGCAAATCCACCATCGCGGCGCGGGAAACCCTGCTTCGGTGCTGCCTCGCAGCGCCATCTCCAATTGCTTTCCGGGCCTGGAATTCGATTTCCGGAACCTGTGGCGACGCGCCTTTGAAGGCATTGTCCTGGTCGAGAACAACAACTACGTGGTGCATGCCGAACCGCCGTTCCAACACCTGGCGACGCGTCGCCTGCTACGCTTTGCCGGCCTGGATGTCGGCACCATGGTGGCGACCAGCGGACCGGTATACCCTAACGGCTCCTCCGGCACGCTGGCCAGCGCCGCCAATCCGAATGCCGTGTCGTTCATGGAATGGTCGAATTCATTTGCCCGCATCATCCATCTGCAAGGGCAGCAGGTCGAATGCGAATTCACCACCTACGCCAACGCCACCGACGAAGTGCTGGTGACGAAGGACACCGAAACGCTCAAGGTCAACCTGACCATGCGCCGTTTCTTCGAAGCGGAAAGCGCCACCATCAACACCGACATGCTGCAACCGGGCGAACTGACGCAAGGCTTGTGCGCACCCTGGCAAAACGATTATCGCGAATGCGCCTGTTATTACTGGGCGGCGTCACGCCCCGATTATGTCAATGTGGAGCCGGGCCAGGATGGTCTGTCCAAAGGTGACATGTGGTTCGCCAAGAAACGCACCGGCACCTACATCCCCGACAACCGGGTAGATACACGCTTGTGGTCTTACGATGACTTGTTCAAATCCTGGCAAGAAGACCTGCAATTCGTGATTCGCGGGAAAGATGCCGATGAAGCATGACCAGCTGGCGCTGCACGCTGCCGAACCGATTCCGGCGCCTTTGGTCGATGCCGCGCTGGCGGCCGGCATGGCGCCTGCGCTGGCGGCGCGCATCGTCGAAGCATCGCGGCCACGCCAGCGCGACGCCCACCTGATCGACGATGCGCAAGGCGCGCAGCTACTGATGGTGAACGGTAGTCGCCTGTTTCATTTGCCGCCAGAGCTGGTGGCGGAATTCCGGATGGCGCTGGATGCGCAGGACGATAGCCTGGTGCAAGGCCTGATCGCCAGCAGCGGCCTGCAAATGGCGCCGCTGATCGATGACGTGCCACTGGCCGCGCCGCCAGTGCACGCGCTGTCGCTGGCGATTGCGCAAAAATGCAATCTGGGTTGCACCTATTGCTATGCGCAACAAGGCGAATTTGGCGGCAAAGCCAAGAACATGGAGCTGGAAACGGCGCAGCAGGCAGTCGATCTGCTGCTGCGCAAAGCTGCGCCCGGGGCCAAGGTCAACCTGGCTTTCATGGGCGGCGAACCGCTGGCGAATCGCCCTGCTTTGCGCGCTGTCACCTCCTATGCGCAAGAACAGGCCCGGCAGCGAGGCGTCAATTGCCATTTTTCGATCACGACCAATGGCACGTTATTGCAAGCGGACGACGCTGACTTTTTCGAAGAACACGGTTTCGCTGTGACGGTCAGCCTGGATGGCCCCTCAGAGCAGCACAATCGCCTGCGTCCGTTCAAGGGCGGCAAAGGTTCGTTCGATAAAATTATCGAACGACTCGCGCCGCTGCTGGAACGCCAGCGCCAGATGCAGGTATCGGCGCGGGTCACGGTGACGCCGTTTAATCTGAACTTGCCGCAAACGCTGGACCTGTTTATCGGCATGGGCTTCCATAGCGTCGGCTTTTCGCCATTGCTGCGCGCCTCGAACGGCCAGGCGGAAATGGGGCCGGAGGATATGGAAGAGATGCTACAGGGTATGATCGCCTGCGGCCTGGCGTTTGAGCAAAATGTCATGCTGGGGCGACGCTATCCCTTCATGAACATGCAAAACGCCCTGCGCGAAATTCAGCGCGGCACCCATCGCCCCTACCCTTGCGGTGCCGGCGCCGGCTATTTCGGCGTATCTGCAGAAGGTGAATTATCGGCTTGCCATCGCTTCGTTGGCGACGAAGCCGGCAAGATGGGAAATCTGGCCGAGGGCGTCGATCAGGCGCGCCAGACCGTGTGGCTGGAACAGCGCCACGTACATCAGCAACAGCCTTGCAATGCCTGCTGGGCACGCTATCTGTGCGGCGGCGGCTGCCATCACGAGGTGCTGGCGCGGGGCCGCAGCGCCTGCGACTATATCCGCGGCTGGCTGCATTACACCATCGGCGCCCACGGCCGTCTCGGCCAGCTGGCGCCCGCCTGGTTTGCCGATCCGGGCAACGCCGACGGCGATTAGCGGTGAGCCGTCAGGTCGACATGTTCGTGATCGGCGCCGGCCCTGCCGGGCTGTGCGCAGCGCTGCGTCTGCAGCAGCTCGGCTATCGCGTGATGTTGATCGAGCGCAGCGCCGTCTGGCCGCGCGCCCAGATCGGCGAAGCCCTGACGCCGGGAGTAAAAAACATCATCGCATTCCTGGACGCCAACGACGCCATGGAACATGTCCCGCATCTGACCCGCTTGCCGACGCGCTTGAGCTGGCGCAGCAAGACAGTGGAAACGGTGGCGCATGCCGATGCCGCCGTGGTCGACCGCGCGGCTTTCGATGCGGCCTTGCTGCAACTGGCCAAGGCGCGCGGGATCGAGGTGCATCAGCCGGCCGCCCTGGACAGCATCACCGGCGGCGCGGGTGCCTGGCAACTGGCCTTTTCAACGCCCGGTGCCACGCATCTGGTCAAGGCACGGATGATTCTTGACGCTCAGGGACGCCAGGGCAAACCGGCCCAACAGTTGCTCAGCGCGCCACGTTTATCCGCCATGTGGGTGGAAATTGCGGAAAATCACATTCCCGCCGATATGGCGCATGTCACCCAGGTTGAAGCGCTTGCGCATGGCTGGTTATGGGGCACGCGCTTGCCGGACCGGCGTTATCGCGTCATGTTGTTATCCGATCCGGCTACCTCGCGCCAGCTGCATGCGGGCGAACCGGAATCGTGGCTACGCAGTCAATGCGCCGCCAGTACTTTGTTCGCGGATGTGGCCCAACAGCAATTTTCCAGCTCGCTACAGATGTGCTCCGCGACCCCCTATGTGGCACTGAACAGCTGGCAGGATGGCCGTATCAAACTTGGCGATGCGGCATTTGCGCTGGATCCGATATCCTCCTCCGGCGTGGAAAAGGCCATGCGCTTTTCCTTGCAGGCAGCGCTTGCGGTGCATACCTTTTGCCAGGCGGACAATCCGGCGCAGCAAACCCTGGCGCATGAGTTCTATCAGCAACGCCTGCTTGAAACCTGCGCCCGCCATCATTTCTGGACCACAGCATATTATCGGCAAGCCTGGTGTAGCGAACAGCCATTTTGGCGTAGCCGCTCGATATCGTCGCTTGCTTCATCATCGCTCGCATCGGCAGCCAGCAATCCAGAATCTCGTCTCATGACGGACGCACTGCAACTGGAAATGGATCGCTTGGAAAACTATCGTGAGCCAGTGTTGCAGGCAGGTCCCGGAATACAAGGTGACCAGATGATCCGCTTTCATCCTGCGGTAGAAATAGTGCCTTTGCCCTGCGCGATGGCCGATAAGGTCAAATTATTGCCGGCCATGCGGCATCCGCATCTGGAGCGTCCCCTGGCCTTTTGGGAAAACGAAGCCGTGCTGCCACGCCTGGAGATATTGTCACAACAAACCCGCTTGGCTTCGGCGCGCGATCTGCTGGGTCAAACCATGGGTTTGCAAAAAGCCCAGCGCCTGCTGACCTGGTTGTGGCAGCGCGGCTTGCTTGAAGTTGTCAGCCATTGACAGCCAGCGAAGCCCAAAGATGCTGCGCCGCATAGGCGCGCCAGGGCCGCCAGGCTTCTGCACGTATGGCTAGCTCTTTGGCATTTGGCCGAGTCCCGCCTTCATGCAGCGCAATCGCATTCATCAACGCCACATCCGCGGCTGGAAACGCATCCGGTTCGCGCAAATGCCGCAATGCGATGTAGTGCGCAGTCCAGTCGCCGATGCCGGGCAGCTCGCACATCTTTTGCACCGCTTCGCCCAGGCTGGCGCGGCCATCCAGCAATTGCGGATCGGCTACCAACGCAGCCGCTATCGCCGACAAGGTTGCCGCGCGCGATTTCGGCATGCCTAGCAGCGCCAGATCCGCCAATGCGACGTGCGCAGGTTGCGGAAATACATGGCTGAGGCCGGGACGATCCGCGCATTGTTCCCGCAGCGCTTCGCCATGTTGCGCCACCAGTTTGGCGGCCAGCCGGATCGCACCGGCTACGGTAATCTGCTGCCCCAGCACGGCGCGCATCGCCAGTTCAAAACCATCCCAGGCACCTGGCAGGCGCAAGCCGGAGCGCGCTGCGGTCAGTGCCGCCATCAAAGGATCAGCGCTCAATTGCTGGTTGATGGCTTGCGGATCGGCGGCCAAGTCGAACATTCTTCTGAGGCGGGCGATGATGGCCGGCAGCGACGCCAGCCGCGGAAAACGAATGGTGGCTTGCAGCGCATGGCCGGCGCCCTGTTGCACCAGCACCGTGCCTTGCACGCCGTCGAGACAGATGCTGCGGGAATAACTGCTGTCGGACACCAGTTCCAGGCCGTTGATGGCACGCGCCTTGAAAAAGGCCAGCATGGCCGGCCAGTCGTAAGGTGGACGGTAACGTAGCAGGAGCGTCACCTCGCCTTGAGCGCCGGCCGATTGTTCGGGCTGGGCGCTACGCCGCAAGGCGCTGGGCGGACGTTGATACAGGCCATGGAACACTTCGTTAAAACGACGCACGCTGCCGAAGCCGGCAGCGAAGGCGATTTCAGTGAAGGGCATGCGGGTTTCGTGGATCAGCTGCTTGGCCAGCAATACGCGGCGGGTCTGCGCCACGGTGACCGGCGATGCGCCTACATGCTGCACAAACAGACGGCGCAGCTGCCGCTCGCCCAGACCGAGACGATCTGCCAGCGCATCCATGCCGGCCTCATCCAATGCCCCCATTTCGATCAGCGCCAACGCCCGCGCCACAGCATGCGAGACGCCTGTATTCGAGACACCGCGCCAGGCGCCGGAGTCGGGCGCGGCTTCGGGTCGGCAGCGCAAACAAGGACGGAAACCGGCTTCCTGGGCTGCGGCGGCGCTGGCAAAAAACAAGACGTTTTCCGATTTGGCGGTGCGTGCCGGGCAAATCGGCCGGCAATAGATACCCGTAGTTTTGACAGCGATAAAGAACCTGCCGTCAAAGCGCACATCGCGGCTGGCCAGCGCCCGGTAGCAGGTGTCGTGATCGAGTTCCATGGCGGCATGATCGCGCCATCGGCTGGCAGTGTCTAGCGGTTTTCGGACATGAGCATTGCGACAATAAATACGGCAGCGACGGTGAAAATCAATCAGGCGCATCAGCACCGCGCTGCATGGTCAGCTCAGCCTGACGGCGTTGTCTGGCGCACCCTCGGCTTCAATCATGGTCGAGGCTGGTGCGCATCGCGTCAGCCTCGGCGTCTGTCCGATGCTGGCGGCGATGGGCACGATCCGGGATATTACGTTGGAAGTAAGGAAAACAGCAGCTGGGAAGCCATGCGGCGCAGTTTCTATGGTTTCGACCAGGCTGAGGCGCTATTTTCCATTGAGGCCGGCCCACAGGCGCGGACCGCCGTCGCCGTAACGGTCATCGAAGCGCTTTAGCACGGCTTCGCGGGCGGAATCGGTCAAGCTCGGGTATTTGTCGCCTTGCTCGATGGCGGCGTAGGCTTCGCCTGCCTTGGCAAGGTCGTCGGGAATATGGAAATTACTGACAAAATCCTGTTGCCATTGCTCTGTCACTTTGGCGACCAGCACGGCGCGCGCAGGGTGGTTAAGAACACTGAACTCATCGGCGCCCGCGGTTATGCGCTGCACCGTTTCAGTCAATCCTTCCTCGGTTAGCGGCGCCTTGGTGAATTCTTTAACGGCATGTGAGCCACTCGTCTTACTCATGTCACTCTCCTTTGGTTAAGTGGTGTGATGATGGACGGCCCGCTACTGCGGGCTGATGCTGCAGACTCGATATTGTTCAGATTTTTGTTTAGGTTCGCTTGTGCTTTTGCGCCGGGGAAATGTGCGGCAAATGCGCGAAATAAATTATTGCGTAGTGAAGAAGCGTTCTTCCATTTCTTCCAGCCCGAGCGTGTGCAGCACCTCTTGCAGACGCTCGGTCGGTCTCTTGCGCGGTAGATTTTTGTAGCTGGCGATAATCAGTTCATTCTTCATGGAATGCTCCCAGCCGACCAGTTCGGTCACGCTGACTTGATAACCGTGTGCTTCCAATTGCAAGCAACGCAGCACATTGGTCACTTGGCTGCCGAATTCACGCGTATGCAACGGATGACGCCAAATCTCGGTCAAAGCTTCTTTTCCGAGCGATTTCCCTTTATTCTTCTTCAGCACCGAAGCCACTTCAGCTTGGCAGCAAGGCACCAGCACCATGAAGCGTGCCTGTTTCTTCAAGCCGAACTCAATCGCATCGTCAGTCGCAGTGTTGCACGCGTGCAATGCTGTAACGACATCGATCCGGCTGGGCAGCAATGTCGATTCGATCGACTCCGCCACTGATAAATTGAGAAACGACATGCCCGGAAACTCTAGACGCTGCGCCAGTTCTTGCGATTTTTTCACCAGTTCTTCGCGCGTCTCGATGCCGAAGATATGCGAATTGTCGCTGAGCGTCTTGAAGAACAAATCGTAGAGAATAAATCCCAGATACGATTTGCCCGCCCCATGATCGACCAGCTGTACGCCGCTTTGTTCCTGTTGGATTTCCTGCAGCAAAGGTTCAATGAATTGATATAGATGATATACCTGCTTGAGCTTGCGGCGGCTATCCTGATTCAATTTGCCGTCGCGCGTCAGGATATGCAGCTCTTTGAGCAGTTCTATCGATTGACCTGGACGAATTTCGTGCTTGGACGGCTGCTGGCCGGAGGACTTGGATTCTTGTTTGATACCGTTCATGGAGCTTGCTTTCTGTCGGCCAGTCTGGCCCGCTATTCCTCCAAGTATAACGGCTTCAGCCTCAAGTGGTCTTGTAATCGCCCCCGGTAATCCAAAAATACAGTCCGCCAGATTAACTCGGCGGCGTGTTGATCCGCCCCATCGTGCAAGAATATCTGCCCAGCTCAATATCGTTGCGCAAGCCCATTTTCTTCATCGCGGAAGCCTTTTGTAAGCCCACGGTCTTGACACTTTTTTGAAGACGGTCGGCAATTTCGCGCAGGCTGTTGCCCACTACATACATCTTGAGCACTTCGATTTCCCGCCTGGTCGGTAACTTGCCGCTCGGACCGTTACTCAGCAGCGTCAGCGCTGATTTTCCGATGTATGGTGCACTATGCGACCCCTCCAGGAGCGCGCGGCCGAGTTCAACCATCTCGTCACTCTTGTGTACTAATCCTTTTACCCCGCTTTGCATGATCTGGTGCAGCACCACAGGCAGGCCAATCATCGTCAGCACAATCAGCGAAACGCCCGGATGGTCACGCTTGATCTGGTTGAGCAAGGTGCAGCCGCCGCCGATACGATTGATCGGCAGCGAGAATTCGGTGATCACCAGGTCACAGGGCGTATCTTGCAACCGCTCTGCGAGCTCTTTGATCGACGCCGCCGTCGCTACCACCGTAAAGCCGGGCATTTGCCGGATGAATTTGCGTACGCCCGAAATAACGGCTGGCTGATCGTCGGCCAGAATGATCTTGATCATGGAACTCCCTCCTTCGGATAAATGGTTGATGTATCGCTCCAGGGGCCGACTCAGGATGACCGGTTCCTAGGGTTTTACTTATCGTTATCGATTAGGAAGTATCCGATTTGCTTGTTATTAAATATATAAGTAATCTTCGTAAATATGTAGATCAATTGATAACTTAGATGCAAAATGGATAATATTGAGCCCGCTACTACACGACGCTGAGATTCCTGGACAAACGATTGTCCCGGACCGGCCTTACCTGGTTGTGTTTTTCCATGGAGCAATTACTGTGAAAATCGTTCTAGCAGACGACCATCCCGTATTTACCGCAGGGGTACGCGACTATCTCGATCGCGTACCCGATTGTCGCGTGATCGCCTGCGTTACCAGCGCCGATGACCTGGTCCGCTGCTTGGAATCGACGCCATGCGATCTCATCATCACCGAGTTTTCGATGCCGACGACGCGCGTCAGCGATGGTTTGCACCTGCTTTCCTACATCCGGCGTCACCATCCGCAAACCTGGCAGATCGTATTGAGCATGAATGCCTTTCCGGTCGTGCTGCAACAGATCATCAATAGCGGCGTGAACGGCCTGCTGCACAAAAGCGATGCGATTCCTGAACTTGGCAAAAACATCCGCCAACTCGGTAGCGACACGCCATATGTGAGCCCCTCGTTTCAGGCGATGTTGCAGGTCGAGGTTGAGGAACAAGGCAAATATCGCGTCCCCAGTCCGCGCGAGACCGAAGTGCTGCGCTTGTATGCAGCCGGTAACACTTTGCACGATATCGCCAGGCGTCTTAGCAAGAGCGTGAAGACAGTGAGTCTGCAAAAAGCGGCGGCGATGAAAAAAATGGGCTTGCGCAACGACATCGAACTAGGCAGGTACTGCGCAACCTTCACCGGCGATGTCATCCAGCCGCACGGGCACGGAGACTGGTTTCTGCCGGAATTGGCGTGTGGTAAGCAAGCGGCAGGACATTGACTCCTGGCCAGCTCAATCCTGCTGGCTGAGATTGAATATCTGCGTCATCGGCACCCATTTCTCGCCGGCGGCAGTCCATGGCGTAGCGGCCTGGAATTGCCACATCAAAGCTTCCCATTCTTGCACCTTGGGGTTTACCTTGGCCGCGTGCGCCATGCGTTCCGGGCGATAAACGGCGTCATCGGTTTCCATCAGCATGACCAGCCGGGTGCCGAGACGATAGATTTCCATGCCGGTCACGCCATGCTGGCGCAGATGCGCCGCGATCTCGGGCCAGATCCGGCGGTGATATTGCTCATACTCTTGAATCAGGACTGGATCTTCTTTCAGGTCCAGCGCCAGGCAATAACGCATATCAGTTACCTCAATCAACTAAGCGCACCGCTCACGTGCTTGCCACCCACATGGGTCTGGATGACAAGCGTCCGGTATAGAGGAAAAGCAAAGATTGCCCCCCGGTATTCAATAAAGCCATTGCTCAGAGTGATACTGGTTGAATTTTTCTCTTGAAAAGGTTCATTGGCTGGACCAATATTACCATATGAAAAAACCCGCCAATCCTCGGCAATTCTGATTTATGTGCACTGACGAAACTTTTTAGCGATCCCGAGCAAGTGAAAGGTCCTTGTCTTTATCTAAAACAAGATAGGTCTCTGCCACTTCCGAATCGGCTTCCAGAGGTCTCGGCATGGCACAATATGAAAAATATCTTACCTTGCTGCCATGCCCATACAAGTTATCCACAACCGCCGCCTGTATCAACAAATCGCCGATCAGTTGCGTGACATGATCGACCGCGGCGAATACGGTCCTGGCGGCAACCTGCCGCCCGAGCGGGAGCTAGCCAAGCAATTTGGCGTCAGCCGTACTTCGGTGCGGGAGGCGCTGATTGCCTTGGAAGTGATCGGAATTGTCAGCGTGCGGGTGGGTAACGGCGTGGTGGTGTTGCCGCGTGAAGAGCAGCCTTTAGCCGGAAATGAGCCAGAACCATCCACTCTTCAGCAAGCTGCGCGTCGCAGCGGCTGGGAAATCGACCCTGAACTCGACCTGGAAATCAGTCATGAGGTAGATGACGAAATTCCGCCGTTCAAACTGCTACAGGCAAGGCGCCTGGTAGAGCCGGAAACCGCCGCCCTCGCCGCAATTAACGCCAGCGATGAACAGCTGCACAGCATCGCCGAAGCCTATGCCCGCAATGTGGAAGATAACCGCAACGGTTCGCGCACCCATCCGGGCGACCGCCTGTTTCACATCCGTATCGCCGAGGCCAGCGGCAACCCCGCTTATCTGCTGCTGGTGAGCCATCTGCTGGGACGTAAGTACGGCATGATGTTCCAGCGCCTGCAAACGTTGTACACGTCGAAAGACATGCCGAACCGCTCAGAGCACGAACATCTGGTGATCCTGGAAGCGCTGCAGGCGCGCGACGCCGTCGCCGCCCGCAAGGCGATGCGGGCGCACATGGACTCGGTGGTGAAGATTTTCTCGCGGTCGGTGCCCGAGCAAAGTATTAAATATCAACCGGATCCACCTCCAGAGACCACTTCGCGCGCGTCTTGATCTGGCGCAGTTGAGCCATCCAGTCAGTCAGAAAAGCTTGCAAACCCGGACGCGACGGACACTCGATCAGCAATTGCGCGCGGTCGACGTTGGCTACCCGCGTCATGGTCATCGGAATCGGATCATGTATCGTGATGCCGGCGTGCTCGATACAGTGCGCTGCCTGTTGCAGAAACTCAATTGCCGTTTCCAGCTCTTTGGCTTCCGCCCGTAACAAGGCCTGGTAGATATATGGCGGCAAGCAGGCTTGCTCGCGTTCTTCCAGCAGCGAACTGGCAAAGTGGTCGTAATCGTGGGCGATCACGGCTGCATACAACGGATGCTGCGGATAGCGAGTCTGGATCAGCACTTCACTGGGGCTACCGCCCTCCTTCTGTGCAGCACGGCCGGCGCGCCCCGCTACCTGCATCAATTGCGCAAACAACCTCTCGCTGGCGCGATAGTCGTGCGAAAACAGCGCAGTATCCGGATTCAGGATGCCCACCAGCGTCAAATTCTTGAAATCATGTCCTTTGGCGACCATCTGGGTACCGATCAGGATATCGACTTCGCCGTTGTGGACGCTGTCGAAAGCAATCTGCGCACTCCCTTTGCGCCGAGTTGAATCGGCGTCGATGCGCAGCACTCGCGCTTCCGGAAACATGACTTTCAAGCCCTCTTCCAGTCTTTGCGTGCCGCGTCCCAGCGGTTGCAAATCAACGTTGCCGCACGTCGGACAGGATTTCGGGATGCGCAACTCCAGGCTGCAATGATGGCAACGCAGCCGATGCTCGGGTTTGTGCAACACCATGAAAGAAGTGCAGCGGGTGCAATTGCTGACCCAACCACAGGCATCGCAGGCAATAACCGGCGCATAACCGCGGCGGTTCAGGAACAGCAAGGATTGTTCGCCGTGCTCCAGCCTTTGCTTGAGTGCGCTGACCAGCATTGAAGTCAGGCCTTCGCTTGGTTTGTCGCGCTCCATGTCGATCCGGCGCACCTTCGGCAAAACAGCGTCTTTGACCGCGCGCTCACGTAGTTCCAGTTTTTTATAGCGGCCGGATTGCGCGTGATGCCAAGTCTCCAGCGACGGCGTAGCCGAACCCAGCACGATCGGAATGCTTAATTGATGGGCACGCCATACCGCCAGGTCGCGCGCCGAATAGCGCAGGCCTTCCTGCTGCTTGTAAGAAGGGTCGTGCTCCTCGTCGATAACAATCAGCTTCAGGTGCGGCAAGGATGCCAGGACTGCCAGCCGGGTACCCAGGATAATCCGCGCCTGCCCCAGATGTGCCGCCAGCCAGTGGCGCATGCGTTCACCTTCGGCCAGGCCGCTATGCAAAGTCGCCACCATGACGCCGGGAAACCGGGCCCGGATATTCCCTTCCAGTTGCGGCGTCAGGTTGATTTCCGGCACCAGGATCAGGATTTGCGACTGGTTCTCAGCGCCACCTTCGTCATGCGCCAGGATCTGCGCAGCCGCCTGCAAATAGACTTCGGTCTTGCCGCTGCCTGTAACGCCGTACAGCAAAGTTGGCGCAAAACCGCGAGCGCCGGCAATTGCATCGGCCGCCTGTTGCTGGGCCGGATTAAGCCGCGCCACGTCGATCGGCGTGGCGTCGTGCACAGCTTCGGTTTGCTGCAGCTTTTTCAAACCGCGATCCAGGGCCACCGGTTTCAGCGCACGCAGGTTTTTCGGCAAACCCGGCAACGCCACTTCGCCCAGTGGCCGTTGGTAATAATCGGCGGCAAAACGACACAGCGCCAGCCATTGCACCGATAAAGGCGGCAGTTGATGACGCACGGCTTGTACGTTTTTCAATTTATCGGCAGGAACGTCGCTTTCATCGCTCAAGCCCACGATCATGCCGACCACTTCACGCCGGGCGAACGATAGCTGCACCAACTGGCCAACGCGCGGCAGAGGCTCGCTGTCGTCACTGGCTTGCCAGCGATAATCGAAGCTGCTATCGAGGGGGGTATCGAGGACGATTTGGAGAATGCTTTGTTTCACGAACTTAATGTGATTCCCGAGGAAATTGGCTAACTATCGGTTTCATAAGTGCTTTTAAAACTAACTGAATTTTCTGTGGATAACTTTGTGGACAACGTCAGCTAAACAAGGGGAAAGCGCCTGTTTACGGGGCATTCAGGCCGATGGTCAAATAAAATTAAAAATAAAAGTCCTTTTAAATCAAAGGCTTAATTTATGCGCAGTGAACAGCAAAAATTTTCTCTGCAATTTAAAAATAGCCTTGCAGAAACAAAAATATGTGCATAACTAAATTCAAAATGTGCCAAAACGGAGCACCAACAGGTAACAATCAGATCGATATTCGAAACCGGCTCAGTGCACCATCATGTCGCTTTTTCTGTGAAATTTATCCAGCTACGTATCGGCAAAATTGGTGCCGTGTCAACTCTAGCCAAATCGCTATTACTACAATTTCCCAAGATTCTACTTAATGTAAAACATTAGGAAGTGCCCTAAGCGTCGGTTTCATAAGCGCTTTTCAAATTATCCACAATGTCTGTGGATAACTTTGTGGGTAACCCACTCTTGACAGGCTGCAGACTCATATTTGACGCGGGTTTCATTAAATTGCCTAAACTAAAAGCAGAAAATAAACCGTTAAAAATCAAATACTTACAAAACACAATCAAGTCGTAAAATAAAAATATCTATATAAATAATTACCGTGGTGCAGCAGATTTATTTTGTGCATAACTAGTCGCTATTGATATCCGTGGCAGCATCGAATGTGTTATGTGTTTCACTTTGTAACAGTCGATTTTTCCACACGAAAATCAAAATCCCGCGGTGCCGGTCCTATGCGCGTAGGCCCTACGTGCGTATCTTGCGGCTGACTTCATGGACCGCATCGACCATCACGGCCACCGATTCTGGCGGCGTAAATTGCGAAATCCCGTGGCCCAGGTTGAAGACGTGGCCATTGCCAGCTTGCGGCGCACCGTATGCATTGAGCAAACGGCTGACTTCGCCACGGATTTGTTCAGGATTGGCAAACAGCACCGCAGGATCGAGGTTGCCTTGCAAGGCAACGCGCTGGCCGATGCGATCGCGTGCTTCAGCCAGATTGACCGTCCAGTCGAGACCGACGGCATCGGCGCCGATGTCGGCAATTTGTTCCAGCCACAGGCCGCCACCCTTGGTAAACACAATCGCCGGAATCGGCACACCATCTTTCTCTCGCTTCAGCTGCGACACCACCTGGCGCATGTAATTCAGCGAAAACTCTTGATAAGCGCCATCCGCCAGCGCTCCGCCCCACGAATCGAAAATCATGACGGCCTGTGCGCCAGCGTCGATTTGCGCATTTAGATAAGCCGCCACGGCCGCGGCGTTGGTGCTGAGCACGTGATGCATCAGGTCCGGGCGGTTGTACAGCATGGTCTTCACCGTATGGAATTCGCGCGAGCCCTGGCCTTCCACCATGTAGCAAGCCAGCGTCCACGGGCTGCCGGCAAAGCCGATCAGCGGCACCCGGCCATTCAGCTCTGTGCGGATTTGCGTTACGGCCTTGAATACGTAATCGAGCTTTTCCAGATCCGGAGATTGCAGGGCCATCACGTCTTTTTCATCGCGCAACGGCCGTTCGAACTTGGGACCTTCGCCATCGGCAAAATACAATCCCAGCCCCATCGCGTCCGGCACCGTCAGAATGTCGGAAAACAAGATAGCGGCATCCAGCGGGAAACGGTCTAGCGGTTGCAGCGTCACTTCGGTGGCGTAATCCGGATTGGTCGCCAAGCCCATGAAAGACCCCGCACGGCTGCGGGTTTTACGGTATTCCGGCAGATAACGACCGGCCTGACGCATCAGCCACAGTGGCGTGTATTCAGTCGGCTGGCGCAACAGCGCACGCAGGAAGGTATCGTTTTTCAGAGGGGCGAATTGCGACATGAGAGAGGACCAATGCTTGTGATAACACCTTATTATCTCATCCAAAGCTTAGGCTACGGTGATGCTTTGAATACACCCAGTATTTATTCCCGACCAACTTTTCCCAACTACTCTTTCGTACGTCGCTTGAAACTCCCGAATTCCTAGGTATTTTTGAAGCCTTAGCACCCTAAATACTGAACATGCGGGTACCAATATCAAGCCCATATTTGGGCAACCTGCGGTAGACGAACTCAAGCGATCATATCGGTTCTTGGCCGCAAAGTAGCGGCCATCCAAGCAAGCGCTGAGCTAAGCATTCCTTATACAAAATTCTGGATGACATATAGCGTTTTTGCGGGTTCACGCCAACGCAGCGCAAAACGACAAATTAAAGATCTGGCAAAGGTAGAGAGCAGCATGTTTCTTCGGCATTCTTCAACGTGCCCAAACTCGTTATCGATTTCGTTGTACTCGCTCGAATAGCATTCATCGATGCGCACCACGCGCATTTCTTCAACGATCACACCGTTCATTTAAGTTGGCAGCCTCTCTGCAATTAGGCGTATCTCGGTTCGAGAAACATAGATCAGTCATGCCTTATAGACATAAATAATCCTCTCCGCATATATTAATAAAAAAATAACACTATTCGCTAACCCAATCATTCAAACGAGCCACTATAGCGAAACCAGTAAAAAAACATGTTGAACCTAAAACCAAGTGCGCTGAGTTCAACAGCCGACATTTGGCACTAACGCATGAAATTGATAACCTTGAAGGCGCCCACATGAAACAAAAAGAGACATTTTTTGAAAATCGGGTCTTAAACCAACTCGCGCTCGACCAAGTCGAAGTACAACGGCGTCCCTTAACTCGCGAGGAGGCGATCAAAATTGCGCAACAAATAAATGACTCTCCAACAATTACCGGCTACAGCTTGAGTGAATGGGCCGGTCGGCGCGATACGTTCGTATTGTTGCGCCGATCCACCAACAAATTATGCGGTGCGCTACTGGCCCATCACATGCTCGGGAATTGGTGCGAAATTGCGGTCGTGTTTATCGAACGTGAATATCGCCGCAATGGCTATGGAAAGTATCTATTCGAAACCAGTTTGCGAACCTTAAGCTACTCCCACAAAAAGCATTTGCTATTTTTCTCCCGTCCGGCGATGGAAAAAATGGCACGCGATGCTGGCTTCCAGGTCTATGAATCCGAACATGATTTTGTTCAAAAACAACCATTGCGTTGGTTATTCATAAAATTCTTCTACAAAGTCCAATGGCTGTCGAATTTCTATCGGATCAGAGAATTACTGAGAAAAAAACGTGAATTCGGAAGCAAGTTCCACTTCAAAATCGCAGTTCTACACCCAGAGTAAACGTCGCTCTGTGCACGTTCTCTTTTCCACACAACACTTTTTTAATTCTAAGAGATTCTTCAGGAGCATCTAATCATGAACGATATCCAACTAGTACCAAGCGAAGTACCCAGCAAGGCCAATCCGCTCTGGGGTGGTCGCTTCAATGAAGGCGCTAGCGAACTACTTAAGGAAATCAATTCCTCCGTTCATTTCGACAAACGTTTGGCTTTGCAAGATATCGCTGGATCAATCGCCCACGCTGAAATGCTCGCCTTTTGCGGAGTGCTGGGGGTACATGAGGTAAAAATCATCATTTCCGGATTGCACAAAATAAAACTAGAAATCGAAACCGGCATATTCGTGTTCGACTCGGCTCTTGAGGATGTACATATGAATGTTGAGTCACGGTTACATGTAATTGTCGGGCCAGTAGCAGGACGCTTGCATACCGGCCGTTCACGCAACGATCAGGTCGCTGTAGACACAAAGATGTGGGTACGTGACGCAACTGATCGACTGGATGCATTGTTGTACCAGCTGATAGAAATCATCGTCGAGCAAGCCAACAATCACTATGCACATGCTATGCCAGGTTTCACTCATATGCAGTGCGCGCAGCCGGTAACGTTGGGACATCACCTGCTCGCATACGGTGAAATGTTTTTCCGAGATCGTGATCGTCTGCTGGATGCTCGCAGGCGCTTGAACGAGTCCCCATTAGGTGCCGCGGCTTTAGCTGGTACCAGTTATCCAATCAATCCAGTGCAAACGGCACATACATTAGGCTTTGATCGACCAACACGCAATTCGTTAGATGCCGTTTCTGATCGTGACTTCGTACTTGACTACATGATGACTGCCGCCACAATGGCAATGCATATGTCTCGCCTGGCGGAAGAACTCGTTATCTGGAGTAGCCCCCAATTTGATTTCGCTCACTTACCAGAAAATCTAACTGCGGGTTCATCAATCATGCCTCAAAAACGCAATCCGGATACGGCTGAATTGGTGCGCGCTAAATCTGGCCGGGTGTTCGGCAACTTGATGGCATTGCTAGCGGTACTGAAGGGTCTCCCACTTGCCTACAGCCGCGATATGCAAGAGGACAAAGAAGCCTTATTTGATAGCGCGGACACAGTGGAGCTATGCGTTCGCGCAACCACTGCAATGTTGGCCGGAATTACTATCAACCTCCCTAAGATGAAGAACGATGCCACTTTAGGAAATAGTAGCGCCACTGATCTCGCAGATTGGCTAGTTCGAGAACAGAAGATCTCGTTTCGAGAAAGTCACGGCATAGTTGGCAATCTGGTCAAGTGGCTCGAAGAACGGGGTAAAGAATTGCAAGGCGTCACCCAAATAGAACTAGCCAGCTTCGATCCTCGCTTCGATCAACGTGCGGCTGATGTGCTAAATGTAAATCATGCGATTGCTAGCCGCAATTCCTTTGGAGGAACAGCACCAGAACGTGTGAAAACAGCCGCAGCCACGTTACATCAGCTTAACGCCAGTCTTGCCACCAACAAATTGAAGAGTGCATGCTAAAGCCCCGCGTAATGGGCATTGCTTGGCGGCGCAACGTAGCCGTATTTGTCCTGATCTGGATTGCGGCGACCTGGGGCCTGATGTTTGCACCGATCAAAATTGCTGTCGGCGAGATACCCGTCGCTGGCTTCCTTCTGCTACGTTTGGCGTATGCATTATGTTTTTTGATCCCATTAGTGCTGTGGCAACGCTGCAAACGTCCGTCGTCCCCCATCTCGTCAAACAATGATTTGACTAAGTGGCTATATGGCATCGGCGCAGGCGTAGTATTGTTTCTAATCTACTATCTGCAAACTGCCGGTCTCGTTGAAACGACTTCCGGTACCGCCGGGTTCATCACTGGCCTAACTGTTGTGTTTATCCCGCTAATAACGTCTGTGTTGGAGCGAAAATGGCCCAGCCCGATCCTATGTGCAATTGCGCTGCTGGCGACAATCGGACTAGTCATCGCCTCGGTGGATTCACAAAAAGACACAGAATTGTTCCGCATTGGAAAAGGTGAGGTCTTGCTTTTCGTCGGAGCATTCTTTAATGCCTTACATATTGTAATCATGGCAGAAGGCGTGCGTCGTATCAAAGGACCATCCTTCATTACGATACAAGTTTTCATTTGCGCGATGCTGGCTTACTTCATTTTGCCGACAGACCTAACTTCAATACTGCTTTATTCACCTACGATCCATGCAATTGCATTCTTCTGCGGTTTTTATGTAATCGGCTTATTGCTGGTCATTCAAACATGGGCTCAACGACAAGTAACTCCTTTCGTTGTCGGAATGCTCTTCAATCTCGAACCACTGTTTGCCGTTGCGGGTGGAGCACTAATATTGGGTGAGGTGACTTCACGACATCAAGTATTGGGTTTCTCTATCATGCTCGCAGCGATTATGTGGGCCCATTTTCTCGGTTCTGAGCATCCGGTGTCAGAGAAAAAAATTCCGGCCTGAGTCACTCAGTCTTCACTTTTTCTGTTTTATAAAAAAGGAATTTTAATGAAGCCAAATGATCATGTTGTCCTCGCCTATTCCGGCGGTGTCGATACTACTGCCTGCATTCCATATCTGCGGCAAGAAATGAATTGTCAGTTCATTGTTGCAATGACCGCTGACCTCGGCCAAGGCGACGAACTCGAACCAATTCGTCAGAAAGCGTTACAGGCTGGGGCAGATATTGCGGTGGTCGTCGACGCAAAAGATCGTTTCGTAAGAGAATACGGCTTCCCGGCTGTCATGGCCAATGCAATGTATGACTTACAGTATCCTCTATCTTCCGCTCTGGGCCGACCCTTGATAGGCGACTTGCTTGTGCAGACTGCGAACGAGTTTGGTTGTGGTGCGGTGGCACATGGTTGCACGGGAAAGGGCAATGACCAGATTCGAATGGATCTGACCGTGGCGCTACTAGCCCCTGAATTAAAAATTCTCGCTCCGGCACGAGAATGGGGATTCAGCCGGTCCGAAACCATCGCATATTCTGAGCGCTTTGGCATTTCTTCGCATGTAACAAAAGAAAAGCCATGGGCGATCGATCTGAATATTTTAGGTCGGAATATTGAAGCAGGCTTGATCGAAGATCTCCAATGGGAGCCAACTGAAGAAGTCTGGAATCTGACGAGCGCAATAGAAAATACCCCCTCTCAACCAGAGTACATAACTATTCACTTTGAGCGAGGAATTCCTGTTGCGCTTGATGGTAAGAAAATGTCGCCATTGAATTTGATGGAACAACTCAATACGGTGGGTGGTCGTCATGGAATAGGAAGAGTTGACATGATAGAAAACCGCGTCGTCGGCATCAAATCCAGAGAGCTATATGAGGTTCCTGGCCAACAGATTCTCATACAAGCCCATCGCGATTTGGAGAATCTGGTACTACCTCCGGACCTACTGACCCAAAAGAGCGCTTTAGAAATTACCTATAGCCGAATGATCTACGAAGGCCTTTGGTATAGCCCATTGAAACTTGCAATTGACGCATTCATTCTGTTCACTCAACAAAACGTCACGGGCGAGATTCGGTTAAAGCTGTACAAAGGCAATTCAAAAGTTGTCACCCGCAAAGCACCAAAGTCAATGTACCGTCATGAGCTTGTTACTTACGATAGCAATTGCACTTTCAATCAAAGCAGCGCGGAGGGCTTCATCGACATCTTCAGCTTGCCAAGCCGTATTTGGAGCCGTGTAAATGCTTGAGTTGGCGCGAGCTTGAAATCAAGCTCGCTGTTAAACCAGACAGAGTATCTATTATTTGCCGGAAATATCCTGATGTGCCGCAATCAGGTCATCAAGGAAGGCTTGCAACACCTCGCCGCGGCTGGACTGGCGGCGCGTCACCATGTGCAATGTCACGTCATAGGAAAGTAATTGGGGATTCAGCGCCGTCAGCAATCCCTGTTGCACCAAGGGTGCGGCAAAGTGTTCCGGCAGGAAGCCAAGGTGCCGTCCCGACAGTATCAGGACCGCGACCGCTTCCATATTGTCGGCCAGTGCCGTCACCCGCGCCGGCAAGAACGCGCCATCCGTCCCGTCGGCTTCCGGCAAGGGATAGCTGCGCCAGACCCAGTCGTGGTCGGCTACCGCCTCTCGGCTTACATTACCAGCCCGTGTAAACAGGGGATGCTCAGCCGCGCAATAGGCCACCTGACGTTCCGAGTACAGAGGTATATATTCCAGATTCGGCAAGCGGTGCCAGAAATAGCCAATGCCGAGATCCAATCGGCCATTGATCACTTCTTCCTCCAACTGGCCTGGCGACAGCACTGCGAGCGACAGCATAACCGCCTCGTCCCTGGCGCGAAACCGTGCGATCGCCTGACTCAGGCGCGCATTTGTGCTCATTGCGGCGTGGCCTATCAGTCCCAACTGTAATTTGCCTACCAGTTTGCGGCCGATTTGCCGCGCATCCAGGCAAAAGTGGTCGATGTTCTCGATCAGCCGGCGGCTGCCCAAGGAAAACTGCTCGCCGCGCGACGTCAGGCGGAAGCCGGCGCGGCCGCGTTCGCACAAACGGTAACCTAGCCGCGTTTCCAGCGTCGCTATCTGGCTGCTGATGGTGGACTGACTCACATTCAATGTGGTCTGTGCCGCGGAAATACCGCCAGCGTCCAATACCGACAGGAAGACGCGGATCAGGCGCAGGTCAAGATCGGATAGCTGATTGAGCATATTGTTGTGCTGGTCGTAGACAAGATCAAATCGATCATACATCTATATTTATCAATGTAAACATGGCATTACAAAGATTTTTCATCATGTTATTTATCGCTAGAGTCGCTACGGCACAGAATCCAAAACAACCTTCCCTTTGCTGGAGATGACCATGTCGGAAACCCCACTTTATCAACCGCTAGGCGGCAACGACATGCCGCGTTTCGGCGGCATCGCCACCATGATGCGCTTGCCGCATGTTGCCGGCAGCGCCGGGCTGGATGCCTGTTTCGTCGGCGTACCCTTCGACCTCGGCACCTCGAACCGTTCCGGTGCCCGCTTCGGACCGCGCCAGATTCGCACCGAATCGGTATTGCTACGTCCCTACAACATGGCCACCCGCGCCGCGCCTTTCGATGCCTTGCGCGTGGCTGACCTGGGCGATGTCGCTATCAATCCCTATAACCTGCTGGATTCGGTCAGGCTGATCGAAAACGCCTATGACAGTATCGTCGCTTCCGGCTGCCGGCCGATTTCGCTCGGCGGCGATCACACCATCGCGCTGCCGATCCTGCGCGCGCTGCATCGCAAATACGGCAAGATCGGCCTGATCCACGTCGATGCCCATGCCGATGTCAACGACACCATGTTCGGCGAAAAGATCGCCCACGGCACGCCGTTCCGCCGCGCGGTGGAAGAGGGCTTGCTGGACTGCCGGCGCGTGGTGCAGATCGGTCTGCGCGGCACTGGCTATACCGCGGAAGATTTCGACTGGTGCCGCGATCAGGGCTTTAAGGTTGTGCAAGTGGAAGAGTGCTGGAACAAGTCGCTGACGCCACTGATGGAAGAAGTGCGAGCGCGCGTAGGCGGCGGTCCGGTCTACCTGAGCTTCGATATCGATGGCATCGATCCGGCCTACGCACCCGGCACCGGCACCCCAGAAATTGCCGGTTTGACCGTACCGCAGGCCTTGGAAATCATCCGCGGCGCCTGGGGCCTGGATATTATCGGCGCGGATCTGGTGGAGGTATCGCCTCCCTATGATCCGCTAGGCACTACTGCGTTGCTGGGCGCGAACCTCGCCTATGAAATGCTGTGCGTGCTGCCGGGCGTGCCGCGCCGATAACCATTGTATTTGCGAACAGTAAGCGCTGACACTCGGCTTTAGATAACCTTTATCGATATATCTTCTTGAAATCGCGTGGACTAACGCCTTTGGCCTCGCGGAACTGGCGGTTGAAATGCGCAAGGTTGCGGTAGCCCGCTTCCTGCGCGATCACGCCGATTGCCTTGTCGGTCTGGATCAGTTGCTGGCAGGCGCTGCCGATCCTGAGCTGAGCTAGATAGGCGGTGACGGTCAATTGGGTGTGGCGTTTGAAGAAGCGGTGAAACGCGCCTACCGACAGCGCCGCACGTTCGGCCAGCAGCTCGACCGGGATCGCCGCCTGAAAATTTTCATGCAGATAATCCAGTACCTTGCCCATTCGCTGGCGCTGGGTATCCACAGCGATCGATGCCGATGCCACCGACGCCAGCGGCCGCGCCTGCTCGTCCTGTGCAAGCAGCAGCAACAATTCCAGCAGTATCGGCAAACGCTGTGCCGGAGGTAATTTCTCCATGCGCAACATCAATGGCCTGACCTTGATTGCCGTCCCGGCAGAAAATTGCAATCCCCTGTCGGCGCGCTTGCCCAATTGCAGCAGCCCGGCCAGTTCCGGCAGGCTGGTTTGCAGCTGGACCAGCCAGTCGCGCGAAAACCAGACCACCACCGCCAGCATTTGCTGTGCGGGAGCGATACGTTCGCTGGCCGACCAGGTGTGGGGCAAATTCGGGCCGAGCAATATCAGGTCGCCGTCGGAGAAGTCCGCCAGATGGTCGCCCACATAACGCTGCCCGCGCGCGTTCAAGGTCAGGGTCAGCTCGAATTCCGGATGGTAGTGCCAAAGGAAAGGCAGCTCCGGCAGCTCGCGCCACAGCAGACGCCAAGATTGACCAGGGGATGCGCTGAGGTGTTCGTATTGCGGTCGCATTATGACCTTCGGTTGAACAATAACATCAGAATAGTATCAATAAGGGACAGTTGCAGCGAAATCTGCGGAGGATAGCGGGTACAGAATCTAGTTGCCCGACCTCATAAAACCAACGCGGAGATTCCTTCATGAACCAGCCTTACGCGAGCGACAAGCAAGCCCCCAGCAATCCATCCGTGCTCTATCCGGACCAGGCGCAATTACGCGAGATACGAAAAACCCTGCCGCTACGCGTGCTGACGGCAGCGGATTTCTATCACTGGCAAACCTACGGCTATGTCATCGTCAGGACTGCCGTAAGCGCCGAACAGGTACAGCGTACCGCCGATTTCCTGTGGGAGTTCCAGGAGCTCGATCAGCACGCGCCGGAAACCTGGAACCGGGCGCAGTTGCGCGACCATGAAATGACCGAGCTGAACGGCTCCGGCATGGTCGAGGCCTATCATCATCAAACTTTTTGGGACAATCGCCAGACCCCACGCATCGTCAATGCCTTCGTCGACATCTGGGATCGCGAAGACCTGTGGGTGACCATCGACCGCGCCAACCTGAATACGCCGAACCAGGGCGCACGGCGTTTCGGCGGCTTCATCCACTGGGATGCCGACACTTCGCTCGATCCGCTGCCGGTCAACGTCCAGGGCGTGCTGGCGCTATCCGATACGACGCCGGAAAGCGGCGGCTTCCAATGCATTCCGGAGCTGTTCCAGAATTTCACCAGATGGCGCAAGGACGCTCCCAAGGATCGCAATCCGTGGCGTCCGGATGTTACGTCGCTACCGTGGGAAGTCAAATTCATTCCGATGAAGGCTGGCGATCTGCTGATCTTCAACAGCTTGCTGGCGCACGGCATCAGGCCCAATACCTCAGCCGATAAAGTCCGGCTCGCACAGTACATCGCATTCACGCCGGCGCGCGAAGAGCAGGCCGAATTGCGGCAATGGCGGGTGGAGAGCTGGCGTCAGCGCATGCGTCCGGACAGCTATGCCTTCCCCGGCGATCCACGTGAATGGGAGAAGACGCGCTATCCCCTGGCCAGGTTGAATGAACTGGGTGAAAAAATCCTGGGACTGCGCAACTGGTAAGGCTCCGCGGATGGTAGCGATACCTGTCGTTGCGGCTCTCATAAAAAAATACTAACAATGAAATGACCGTCTTCCGAATCGTCGGAGACGGTCATGTTCACTTGTGAACGTTTTTATACTTATGGAGCTTCTATGACTACCACGCTACAAAAAACATCGCTGTTTCAAGAAGCCGGGATGACATCGACCATGTTTTCCCACGGTTCCTCATTGCCCATCACGCCTATCTCACGCAAGATCTTTCGGCATTCGATCGATATCTACCTGAAGGATTCCAACGCCACCGGCAACATCTACTTTGCCCGCTATTTTGAATGGCAAGGTATCTGCCGCGAGCGCTGGTTCTTTGAATGTATTTCAGCCGACATGCTGGCGCCGCTGGGCGTGTTCATTACCAAGGACGCGCAGCAGACATACATCCACGAGACCTTTGCGTTTCAAAAAGTGGAGTGCGAAGTCAGCACTGCGGCCGTCAAGCAATGCTCGTTTTCCTTGTTGTTCCAATTTTTTGTAGACGGCAAACTGGTCTCCACCGGACACCAGCAAATCGTCTTTGCCAACAAGGACAAAAAAATCAGCCGCTTGCCTGAGCACATTCTTGAAAAAATCCGGCAGTATGAAAATCCAAGAAAAGTAGAAATGCTCTCTAACTAGATAGATCAGAGAGTGCGCGCCGCCTGGTTCATCCGGGCGGCGTGCTGTGATGCAGCTGCGGATTCGAAGCAGCCTGCGTCCCCGCAACGACGGGGAATTCCAAGGTGAAGCGGGTATATTCTCCAACCGCTGATTCGCAGCGGATGCTGCCGCCGAACACCGCCATCACTTGATGGCAGAACGCCAGGCCGATACCGGAACCAGCGCCCTTCTTGGTCGTATAGTGCGCGTCGAAAATATGCGGCAAGACATTGGTGGCGATACCAGCACCGGTATCCGTAAAACACAGGTAGTTGAATTTCGCGGAGCGCGTGGTGGAAATACTGATCTCGCCCTTGGATGCAGCCTTTAAAGCGTACAGGGAATTTTTCAGCAAATTAAACAGGACAAACACGAACAACCGGTCCGAGCCGAAGAAGGCGTAATCCTCCATGGCGGCCAGGTAAATCTTGGCGCGTTCGCCCTGTTCGAACGGATAGCGTTCCAACGCTTCATCGATCAGCTGGACCACCGAGTAGTTGGCAAATGCGTCGGTATCGATACGATCAAGCTTGGCCGAAGCCAGCATCATGTCGATCACCACCGTTGTGCGATCGACTTCTTGCGTGATCGAGTTGGTGGCCTTCGATAACTGCTTGACCGTGTCCGGACGAATAGACGGCGCCAGCAAGCCGTGTTCCACCGCCAGCCGGTACCCCTCCAGCAAGGTCGGCAAAAACTGCTCCATCCCTTTCGCCAGCATGCGGATCGACGTCAACGGCGTGCGCATTTCGTGGCCGACCGTACTGGCGACAGTCATCGGATCCAGCAGGTGATGGCGAACGATGGCGACCGACATGACGCCAAGGCTGACCGCGATGAACAGGACGCCGGGTGGATAAAACTCGATGCCGTAGTTGCACAGATAATCGACCGCGGCGAAAAAGTAAATCAATATGGCGCCAATACACAGGCGCAGCTTGATGCGTTTGCCAAGTTCCGCCACCTGCTGCTCGCGATAGGTGATGTACAGGCCGCGGCATACCACGATGACGGTCTGCAGCACATGCAACGGATGCAGCAGGCCGGCCTTCGGATAATAGCCCCAGAAATACTGGTAGTAGCCCGACACCAGAAGATCCGATCCCAGCAGGAGAACCGCCAGGATGCCGGCGAAAGCGTAGGAAGCGTAGACGAATCTCCGCTCCTCGGTGCGTTCGCAGATCTCGGTCAGGAAATGGTAAAGACTGGTCGGTAGAAACAGGATCAGCAGGTAGCCGAACTTCACCACAAACATCGCCATATGCGGATCGCGCAAGGTGAACAGGAATGCCCATGCGCCCTGCCAGAACGCAGAGGTAATGCACAGCACCAGGAAACTGATGCCGATGCGCGTGAAGCCCTTGGTGCATACCACGTACAGACCGTAGGCCAGGAAGATCGAAGCAACGACTGCAGGCAGTATCGAATACATGAACGACGATCAGGATGAATGCTTGGCTATAAGATATACCGATGCCATGGCGGTAGCCTGGCGAGTCTCGGCACAAACGCTGCGAGAACCGGGTTCTACTTTGCTCAAATCAGTGAATCTACAACCGATCTTGCCTTAAAGCAAGATTTTGCCGCACAACGTCATCCAGGATTGCCTTGCCACGACCGCTGGATGGAGACAGGACATATAGTAGCAATGGTTAAAAGATAATAATAATGCAAAATTGGTATAACGGCGATCTGATCAATTGCGCCCCGGGATTGGGGCGCGGCGGGAGTTGACGCCGGCAACTTAAGCGTCCGGGTCATTGCTGGAGAGTTCACCATTCATGGCGGCAGCGAGGCTGCCGCTTTATTCGCTCGGCGTCATCGCCAGGCCGTTATTGCGTTCGATCGACGCCGACCATAAAGTCAATCCCAACGCCAGTGCCACCAGCACCACGCCGACGTAAGGCAAGGTGGTCAGCTCAAAACCGGCGCCGATCGCCATGCCGCCAAACCAGGCGCCGCTGGCGTTGCCGAGATTGAAGGCGCCCTGGTTCAGGGTGGAAGCCAGATTCGGCGCGGCGCTGGCGCGTTCCACAACAAGTACCTGCAGCGGCGGCACAATCGCGAAGGCGAGTACGCCCCAGATGAAAATCGTGATCACAGCCGGCAACGGCGTACGCATGGTCAAGGTAAATACCGTCAGGACTATCGCCAGCGCCACCAGGAAACCGATCAGCGACGGCAGCAAGCGCCAGTCGGCCAGTTTGCCGCCGAGCGCGCTGCCGACTGTGAGGCCAAGGCCGAATACCAGTAACACCAGGGTCACTGCATGCGGCGTCAGACCGGTGACGTCTTCCAGGATCGGCGTGATGTAGGTGAACACCGAGAACAGGCTGGCCGAGGCCAGCGCGCTAATCGCCAGCACCATCACGACCTGTTTGTCCTTGAGTACGGAAAATTCTTGCAGCAGGCTGGTCTTTTGCATCTCGATTTTCTTTGGCAGCCACAACGCCAGGGCAATTGCCGCCAGCACGCCAATCACTGTCACCGCCCAGAACGTCGAGCGCCAGCCCAGCTGTTGTCCGAGGGCAGTACCGAATGGCACGCCCAGTACATTGGCCAGGGTAAGCCCGGCAAACATCAGGGCAATCGCCTGCGCACGCCGGTTGGATGGCACCAGGCCGGCAGCCACTACCGAACCGATACCGAAAAACGCGCCATGGCAAAACGCGGTCACGATCCGCGCCAGCATCAGCACCGCATAATTCGGTGATAAGGCGCACAGCACGTTACCGATAATAAACAGACCGATCAGGCTGAGCAATGCGGTCCGTCGCGGCATGTTGGCGGTGGCGATAGCGACGATCGGCGCACCGATGGTGACGCCCAGCGCATAGCCAGTCACCAGCATGCCGGCTGCCGGAATGGTCACCCCCAGATCACGCGCCACATCGGGCAACAGGCCCATGATGACGAACTCCGTCGTACCGATGCCGAAAGCGGCAACAGCAAGGGCAAGCAGGGGCAGAGACAGCATGATGATCATCCGGAAATGGAACCGCCGAACGGCAGGAAAACCGCGGCAGTCAATGGCGCGCACCCGGAACCGTGGTGCGAAGCAACATTATAGCAATCGCGGTTTATTTGTGTTAGCGCTACCAGATTTCATCGCCGAAATTTGGCGGCCGGCGTGAAAAGTGTTGGATTTTTGCGAAATGACGGTTCAGGGGCAAGCTGCCTAAGCGCTACCCCTGCCCGCCTGCAATATCAATTCGCTGCCGTGAAAGACCGGTAATCTACTGTAATGGTCTACGCTGCTCGATATCAGAGCCGGTGACATAAAAAAATGCCTCTCCGGCTATTGCAAACCGGCGAGGCATTTACCCATGTGAAACAACCATTGCGCTATACGCTGTAGCGCAATGTACTGCCAGATCAAACCGGCCTCATTCTCCCTGCAAGATGCCAGCGAGGCCGATATTTGTTTTCCTTATTTAGCAGGGAAAACAGTTGGGTTGGCCGTGATGTAGGCGTTCAATTTGTCGACATTCAAGCTGCCGAAACCAGTCGCTGCACTCCATCCCGATGCATTGGCTTTCATGCCTGGATAAGTCGTGCTCCAGCCGTTGTAGTCGATTGCATCGCCATCTACTGCGGCGCTGGTCACAGGGAAGACCAGGCTGGCGTTCGATGGAATCGCTGCATACAGGGCCGAATTAGGGAAGCCCAGATTATTGCCGTGCGCGGATTCCAGACGCGACCAGAAGCCGGCGAACATCGGCGCCGCCATGCTGGTACCGCCTACTACGCCTGCTGCGGTGCCGCCGTTATTCGACGCAGTGATGTAGATATAGGTGCCGCTGGCCGAAGCCGCATCGAATACCAGATCAGGCAAACCGCGCGTGGTGTGGCCGGTGCCGACGATGCTGGAAGTCTGCCAGCTTGGTGCGGTCTCATATTTACTGAAACCGCCGCCGGTGGACCAGATACGCACAGCGCTGCCGTCGCCGGTCTGGGCGGTACCTTCGTTCCACACCGCCTGGCCGTTATAGGCGCCGGCGGAAGTAGTGAACAAGGCCGTGCCGCCAACCGTAGTCACATACGGCGAACTGGCTGGCTCGCTCACGTCATAGGTCTTTTTCTTGGTGGTCGTGTTGGCCACGCCAGGATTTCCCTGGGAGTCCGTGTCGCAGTTATAAGGACCGGCATCGCCGGAGGCCACCGAGAAAGTGATACCTTGCGCCACGGCTTGTTCAAACACCGCGTCATCTGCCGCTTGCGAGCCCGAAGACTTGGCTGAAGCTTCGCACTCGCCCAGCGACACGTTGACCACGCTGGCGACGTTGGCAGTCACGGCGGCGTTATAGGCAGCAGTCAGCGGCGCATCTTCCATCGAGCTTGCGGTGTAGAAAATCAGTTGCTTGACGCCGCCGGAAGCGCCGTAGATCACCTGGCTGTCCAGGGCCCATTCCACTTCGCCCGATTCATCCGAGCTCTGGCTACCGACATACACTACGGTAGGCGTCAGTTTTGGCAAGCTTGGATTATTGCTGAGGAAAGTCTGGAAATCGTTCAGGGTGTATGTCATGTCGCCTTCGGAAATCGTGCCCACCACGGCATTCGATGCAGCCGGTGTCGAGACCGCGCCGTAGATGCCTGGATATTGCACCGGCGTGTGCGATGTTTCCGTCCCGGCCGCTGCCTGGACTATCGATTTTTGCGTGCTGTGCAAACCGCTGTGTGTAACGTGGTGGATCGCCGCATTTTGCAGGCCTAGCACCGAACCGACGATGGTCGCCAGTTCCGGCGGCACTTGTGCTGCGGTTTCATTGGCGTAAACGTTGCGGCCTTCATGCGTGAAGCGCTTCAGGGAAGTGTTGAACGCTTGCTTGACAGTCGCTGCGGTACCGTCGGCGCTGACCAGCAGACGGTTCGAGCTGACGTTGATATTCTTGAAGCCGGCTTTGCTCAAGTGCGCGGTGACGGCGTCGACCTGTGCTTGCGTAGGCGAGTATTGCGCAGCGAATTGCGCTGGCGTCAGAAATTTGTGATACACCGAACTGCCGGGTGTATAGAGTTCTTTGACGAAGCTGTCCAGTTGCGCCTTGTTACGCAGTTGCAGCGCAACGGTCACGCTTTTTTCTTCGCCCTGCGCCATGTCCACAGCAACCTTGTCTGCTGTCACGGCAACGCCAGTGCTGTCGTGCGTTTGTACGCGCGGCAGGAAAGCGTCTGTCTTGGTCGATACCCAGTTCGAGGTATCTGTGCCCGCGTGCGCCGCCATGCCGATGCAGGCCAGGGACAACGCTAAGGCCAATGTGCTGATACGCGGTACTGCGAATTCCCCTGCTTTTGCTGCTGATGCTTTCGATTTCATTTTTTTATTCCTTTTAAAATATGCAACACCGAAACAACGTGGAAACAGCTTGCGACAACGCTTGAGCGCACCTTTCCATACACCCGGAATGCAATGCATGCGTGATGAGTCCTCCCTGCACCTTAGAACCGCGGGCACACACAAACGACAAATGTGCGAAACCACAAGGTTGCAAAAAGCAGCCTTACATGAACACGCTAAGCGTCAGATATGCATCGCCTGTAGCGATGCGGGATTAACGAACCTCTAGCTCGTTACTGGGATGGCCGGTGCGCGACCCTTGGTGATCGCGCAACCTGTGCCGGGATACGGGAGAAAATACGGGAGAAAATAGGATGAAGGAAATCCAAAACCTGTTCGGATTGCGACTGCAGAAACGCTGCTGGTTCTAAAGACTTAACGCCGGTCATCACTATTCCCTTTTAAGGACCATCGATACGACAGCATTACGCTTGTGGGGTAAGTGTCGCTACAAAAAATCTGTATTTCCACATGCCTGATGTTGCAAATTACAGCCTCAGCATAAGTCTTAAATTTCCACACTGCAATATTTACTCATCCGTTCTTACAATTTGTTTCATCTTAAAAAGGATAGAAAATTCCGTACCTGCGGGAGATACAAAAAGACATATTTAAATACAAGAATGAACATGGAAATATTGGCCGAAACACCGCATAAACATTAGTTCTCGGTATTTTCTTATTGCTGCACCTTGGTGCATTTTTATTTTAAAAAAGGGCTGTATTGAGCTAAAAGCGAAGAGCGGAATTTATGTCTTCTTAGGCGTCGGAAATGAGCTATTTCGTTTGTATAAAACTGCTTGCCAAAGACGGCTGATTCGCCGGTGCACAATTGATCTGCGGACGTCAGGAGGATCAGAATTTCCGCAGATGAATGTGCACCGTTGTCATTGATCAGATACCGCCCATGCACAAATATTTGATCACCTGGTAATCCTCGATCCCGTACTTCGATCCCTCGCGCCCCAGGCCGGATTGCTTGACGCCCCCGAATGGTGCGACTTCATTGGAAATCAAACCGGTGTTGATGCCTACCATGCCGCTTTCCAGCCCTTCGGCGACGCGCCAGATGCGGCCGATATCGCGCGAGTAAAAATAACTGGCGAGTCCGAACTCGGTATCGTTGGCCAGCGCCACCGCTTCTTCATCGGTTTTGAAACGGAACAGCGGCGCCATCGGACCGAAGGTCTCTTCGCGCGCCACCATCATGTCGGCGGTAACGTCAGCCAGCACGGTCGGCTCGAAAAAACTCTGTCCCAGCGCATGCCGTTTCCCGCCGGCCAGCACGCGTGCGCCCTTTGCCACTGCGTCCGCAATATGCTGCTCGACCTTGAGCACCGCCTTCTGGTCGATCAGCGGGCCTTGCGTGACGCCCTCTTGCAAACCATTGCCAACCTTCAGCCTGGCCACTGCCGCGACCAGTTTCTCCGCGAAGGCATCGTAGACGCCGTCTTGCACATACAGGCGATTGGCGCATACGCAGGTTTGTCCGGCGTTGCGATATTTGGACGCCATCGCGCCTTCTACGGCGGCATCCAGGTCGGCGTCGTCAAACACGATGAATGGCGCATTGCCGCCCAGTTCCAGCGACAGTTTCTTGATAGTGGCGGCGCATTGTTCCATCAGCAAACGGCCGACGCCGGTAGAGCCGGTAAACGTGAGCTTGCGCACGATAGGATTGCTGGTCATTTCCGCGCCGATTTCGCGCGCCGAACCGGTCACCACGCTAAACACGCCGGCCGGGATGCCGGCGCGCTCAGCCAGCACCGCCAGCGCCAGCGCCGAGAACGGCGTCGACTCCGCCGGTTTGAGCACCATGGTGCAGCCTGCAGCCAGCGCCGGACCTGCTTTGCGGGTAATCATCGCCGCTGGAAAATTCCATGGCGTGATCGCTGCGCAAACCCCGATCGGCTCCTTCACCACCACGATGCGCGTACCCGGCGTCGGCGATGGAATCGTGTCGCCGCCAGCACGCTTGCCCTCCTCCGCAAACCATTCGATGAACGAGGCGGCATAGGCGATTTCGCCTTTGGATTCGGCCAAAGGCTTGCCCTGTTCCACGGTCATGATCAGGGCCAGGTCGTCGAGGTTGGCCAGCATCAGGTCATTCCATTTGCGCAGGATGATGCTGCGTTCCTTGGCGGTCTTGCGCCGCCATTGACGCCAGGCGTCGTTGGCGGCGGAAATCGCGCGGCGCGTTTCAGCAGCGCCCATCAGCGGCACGCTACCGATGGTTTCTCCGGTGGCGGGATTGGTCACCGCATGCGTTCCACCGCCGTCGGCGTTGCACCACTCGCCATTCAGATAAGCTTGCTGACGGAACAATGAGGGATCTTTCAATTGCATCATGAGGTAACTCCTAAGAACAGGGAAGACCGGTATGGTTGACTGCACCATACAGGTTGAAAAGCGGTAACTTGCCGGCAAGCGATGACAGAGCTATATCTTGGCGAGCGCCTTGTTGCGACCGCGTATCCATTCCAGCGCCAGCAACAGGCAGGTGGAAAACACGATCAGGATAGTGGCCAACGCAGCGATGGTCGGGCTGATGTTTTCCTTAATGCCGGTAAACATCTGGCGCGGCAAGGTTGCTTGTCCTGGGCCGGCGACAAACAAGGTTACCACCACATCGTCGAACGATGTCGCGAAGGCGAATAATGCGCCGGAAATCAAACCCGGGGCGATAACCGGTAATGTGATGCGGAAGAAAGTCGAGAGCGGACTGGCGCCGAGACTGAGGCTGGCGCGCACGAGGTTCTGGTTGAATCCCTGTAAGGTCGCCAGCACCGTTGTCACTACAAACGGCGCGCCCAGCGCCGCATGCGCGAGTATCAATCCTGTATAGCTGTCGGACAAACCGATCTGCGCGAAGAACAGATAGACGCCGACGCCGACCACCACCACCGGCACCACCATCGGCGAAATCAGCACCGCCATCAGCAAACCCTTGCCACGGAAATCAGCCTTGTTCAAACCGACAGCTGCCAGTGTGCCAAGTAGGGTCGCCAGCATGGTCGCCAACGGCGCCACGATAAAACTATTCTTGGCGGCGCTGACCCACTCCTCCGACTGCACCAGGTTTTGATACCAGCGCATGGAAAAACCGTGGATCGGATAGACCAGGAAAGTACTGTCGCTGAACGATAGCGGAATAATCACCAGGATCGGCAACAACAGGAACAGCAGCACCAGCAGATTGAAGCTGCGCGAAAAATAAAACCATACGCGTTCGGTGAGCGATACATAAGGTGGAAATTGTGGAAATAGTTTCATGATTTAAGCCATGCTCACGTCGGTTTTTGTAAAGCGGCGATACACGCCGTACAGCACCAGCGTCGCAGCAAACAGCAAAGCGCCGAGCGCACAAGCCATGCCCCAGTTGATGGTGACATTGGTAAAGTAAGCGATGTAATAGCTGACCATCTGTTCGTTGGGCCCGCCTAGCAAGGCTGGCGTAATGTAATAACCGACCGAAAGGATAAACACCAGCAAGGCGCCGGCGCCGATACCCGGATAGGTCTGTGGCACATACACGCGCCAGAAGGCTGCAAACGGATGACTGCCGAGCGACACCGCCGCACGCATATAGGTTGGCGGAATCGCCTTCATCACGCTATACAGCGGCAAGATCATGAATGGCAGCAGGATATGCGTCATCGCGATGTAGACGCCGATGCGGTTGAACAGCAGCTCCAAGGGCGCCTGCGTCAGGCCGGTCGCCATCAAGGCTTTATTGACCAGCCCTTCCGATTGCAGCAGCACGATCCAGGCCGCGACCCGCACCAGGATCGAGGTCCAGAATGGAATCAGCACCAGGATCATGAACAGGTTGGCGCGCCGCTCAGACATGGTCGACAGCCAATAGGCCAGCGGATAGCCGAGCACCAGGCAAGCCAGCGTGGCGACCAGCCCCATCCAGAAGGTGCGGCCGAAAATCTTTTGATACACCGAGGCATCCGGATCGGCTTTTTCAATATGGCCGAAAGCGTCTTGCTTCAGGTCCAGCGCTGCCAGCAGGTAATAGGGAGAGTACGGCGCGCCATTCTTGGCGATCACCTGCCAGTACGGCAATTGATTCCACTGCTCATCGATATCGATCAGTGCCTGCTTGATCTGCGCAGGCGGCAACGGCTTGCCGTCCGCATCCAGCAAGGGCAAGGCGCGCGCGGTTTTCATGATGATGGAACGGGCGCCGGAAATTTCCGAATTCAAGCGGCGTGCCAGTGATCCGGCAGAACTGTCTTCGCGCGCCTGCAGCAGATCCGTCGCCAGTCCGGCATAGGCGGCGTCCGGAGGACTGCTCTTGCGATCCCAGCCGGCCAGGGCGGCCACGGTATGCGGCAGCGTCGTCGCGATTTCCGGGTTCTCCACGGCGCGCTTAAGCAGCATGGCGATCGGCACCAGGAAAGTCAGCAGCAGGAAAATCGCCAGCGGTGCGATCAGTGCCAGCGCCGCGGCACGCTTGCGGAATTGCGCTTGCCGCAATTCACGCTTGAGCTGCGAGTTGGGCGGCGCTGCCGGCGGCGCCATCGGCATCGGGTTGACGCCGACGGAGGATGCAATAGAAGTCATGATGATCCGGCTTTAGCAAAAAGAGGAATGCAAAGAACTGTCGCTGGCCACGAAGAACTCTCCATGGCCAGCGGCGGCAGCCTGCTTACTTGGCGGCCCAGGCAGTGAAGCGCTGTTCCAGTTCTTCCCCATGATCTGTCCAGAACGACTGGCTCAGCGCCAAGGCATCCTTGGCGTTGGTCGGCGAAGTCGGCAGGTTGGCCAGCACTTTCGGATCCAGCAGCTTGAGCGCCTGGTTGTTCACCGGACCATAGGAAATATTGCTGGCATAGGCTTTTTGCGATTCTGGCTTGCTGGCGAAGGCGACGAATTTCTCGGCGTCGGCCTTGTTCGGCGTGCCCTTCGGAATCACCCAGAAATCGAGCGTGTAGATGCTGCCTGTCCAGCTGACCTTGAGGTTCTTGCCTTCGCGCTGGGCAGCATCGATGCGGCCGTTAAAAGCACTCGACATCACGACGTCGCCCGCTACCAGGAATTGGGGCGGCTGGGCGCCGGCTTCCCACCACTGGATATTCGGTTTCAGCTCATCCAGTTTCTTGAAAGCGCGATCGACGCCGGCCTTGGTGCCGAGCAGCTTGTAGACATCTTTCGGCGCCACGCCATCCGCCATCAGTGCGAACTCCAGGTTATTCTCCGCGCCCTTCTTCAGAGCACGCTTGCCGGGAAATTTCTTGGTATCCCAGAAATCGGCCCAGCTCTTTGGCGCGCTCTTGAGCTTGTCGGCATCGTAGGCCAGCACGGTCGACCAGACGAAGGCGCCAACACCGCACTCATGAATGGCGGCGGGATTGAAATCGGCCTTGTTGCCGATCTTGCTGAAATCGATCTTTTCCAGCAAGCCTTCTTCGCAGGCACGGCCGATATCGCCTGCATCCACTTCGACCGCATCCCAGCTGACCTTCTTGGCCTCGACCATGGCCTTGACCTTGGCCAGTTCACCGTTGAATTCCACTACGGTGATCTTGTCGCCGCTAGCCTTGGCGTAGGGATCGATGTAGGCGACCTTCTGCGCTGCGCCGTTGGCGCCGCCGAAATTGACCACCGTCAGCGCAGCTGCTTGCGCCATGCCGATGACGGCCAGCGACAGTACGATGCTGCTAAATACAGGTTTGAATACAGACTTCATCACGTCTCCTCGTGGTTTGAAAAAAGCAGGTCAGAATTTTTTAATGTTGTTGTTAAATGAAAATGCGCAGGTGCTTGGGATCTATGTCCAATGCAACCACTGTGCCTTCGTTAAGCCCCATCAGAGCCGGGTCGTTCAGCGACAGTTTGACGAAGCAGTCCTCCTGCTGCGGAATCGCGCAGCGTACCCGCACGTGATCGCCGAAATAAATCAGGCTGCTGACATTGACCGGGAAAGCATTAGCGGTAGCGCTGGCCAGCGGCAACAGATGAATCCGCTCGGGGCGGATGCAGGCCACGACTTGCTGATTGACGCTGGCCTGGTTTGCGTTGACGCCGCTCAGCAAGCCGCCATGCGGAAGACGTACGGTGCCGTTAGCGCCGTCGGTTGCGCTAAGCACGCCATGGAAGCGGTTGTTATCGCCGATGAAACCGGCAACGAACAGGTTTTCCGGGTACTCGTAGAGACGATCGACCACGGCCAGCTGCTGGATGATCCCCTGGTCGAAAACGGCGACCCGGTCCGACATGGTCAGCGCTTCGCTTTGATCGTGCGTCACATACACAAAGGTGACGCCGAGACGTTTATGCAGGGCTTTCAGTTCAAGCTGCATGTGTTCGCGCAATTGCTTATCCAGCGCGCCCAGCGGCTCGTCCATCAACACCAGCTTGGGATCGAACACCAGCGCCCGCGCCAGCGCGATACGCTGTTGCTGGCCACCCGATAACTGCGCAGGATAACGATCGCCGAACTTGCCCATCTGGACCATGTCCAGCGCCCTTTTTACCTTGTCGACGCGCTCGCTGCCGTTGATATTGCGCACCCTTAGCGGGTAGGCAACGTTTTGCGCCACAGTCATGTGCGGGAACAGGGCGTAGTTCTGGAACACCATGCCGATATTGCGCTTGTGCGGCGGTACTTTATTGAGCAACTGGCCATCCAGGCGGATTTCGCCGCCTGTGGGAAACTCGAATCCTGCCAGCATCATCAGACATGTGGTCTTGCCGGAACCAGATGGCCCCAGCAAGGTCAGGAATTCGCCGCGCTGGATATCCAGGTTGAGATTCTTGACGACCAGATTCTCGCCGTCATAGGTTTTCTTGACGCCGGAAAACTGCACCAGCGTATCCTGCGCGGCGGTATGGCTAGCGATATCCTCGGCAGACGACGCCAGGTGGGGAGCGATATTTTCTTGCTTCAACTTGTTCTCCTGCCAGGTTTCAAGCGGCCGCAACGGTGCGCATTGCTGCGCACAGGATGGCCAGCGCTTCATCCATCAAGTTATCCTCTATGGTCAGCGGAAACAAGAAACGGATCGCATTACTGTAGACCCCGCAGCTCAGCAACAGCA
Source organism: Collimonas arenae (assembly GCF_000786695.1). Classification (NCBI taxonomy): domain Bacteria; kingdom Pseudomonadati; phylum Pseudomonadota; class Betaproteobacteria; order Burkholderiales; family Oxalobacteraceae; genus Collimonas; species Collimonas arenae. The sequence continues at coordinate 5,518,017 of NZ_CP009962.1, forward strand.
AGCCGTTTTTGAGCGCTTCGGCCTGTACCTTCTTCGTGAACTCGGCATCGGGCTGGCGTGTGCCTGGCTGCATGAATTCCACCGCCACCATGGCTCCCAGGCCGCGAATATCGGCGATCTGCGGAATCTCCGCACGCAGGCTTTCCAATACTTGCTTGAGCTTGGCGCCCAGCAGATTGGCGCGCTCGACCAGTTTTTCTTCCTCGATCACTTCCAGCACAGCCAGTGCCGACGCCACCGCCAGCGGATTGCCGGCGTAAGTGCCGCCAAGACCGCCGGGCGCGGCCGCGTCCATAATTTCCGTCCTGCCGCAGACTGCCGACAAAGGCATGCCGCCGGCCAGGCTCTTGGCCATCGTCATCAGGTCAGGAATCACGCCGGAATGTTCTACTGCGAACAACTTGCCGGTACGGGCGAAGCCGGTTTGCACTTCGTCAACGATCAGCAAGATGCCGTGTTCATCGCACAATGTGCGCAGCGCCTGCATGAAGGCCGGCGGCGCGGCGTAGAAACCACCCTCGCCTTGCACCGGCTCCAGGATGATCGCTGCGACACGCTTGGGATCGACGTCAGCCTTGAACAGGGATTGCAAGGCTGCCAATGACTGCTCCGGGCTGACGCCATGTAGCTCGACTGGAAACGGCACGTGGTAGACCTCGGCCGGGAACGGGCCGAAACCGACCTTGTATGGCACCACTTTGCCAGTCAGCGCCATGCCCATCATGGTGCGGCCGTGGAAAGCGCCTGAGAAAGCGATGACGGCGCTGCGGCCGGTGGCGGCACGGGCGATCTTGACGGCGTTTTCCACTGCTTCGGCGCCGGTCGAAAAGAAGGTGGTTTTCTTGGCATGATCGCCCGGCGTAATCGCATTGATGCGCTCGGCCAGTTCGACATAGCTGGCGTAGGGAACAATTTGATAAGCGGTGTGGGTGAATTTGCCGAGTTGTTCTTGCATTGCCGAAATCAATTTCGGATGGCGGTGGCCGGTGTTCAACACGGCGATGCCGGCGGCAAAATCGATAAAGCGGCGATTCTCGACATCCCAGATTTCGGCATTGAGGGCGTGCGAAGCATAGAAATCGCACATGACGCCGACGCCGCGCGGGGTGGCTGCATTTTTCCGCTTGTGCAGTTCAGCGTTGCTATTTGAATTGGCGATGGCCGCCGCCGCGTGATATCCGTCGTTCTTCATACTGGCTCCTGGTTTAGATATGCGTTTTTTGTATGTGCAACTGCTTTGATGCATACTAAGGCCGGGCTGGCTCTATAATATAGTGCCACTTTCAGTTTTCTCATGGAGCCACTTTGCGCATCGCCTCGCTCACCGATTTCCTGTTGATGCGCATTGAGCGTGGGGCAGACGGCACGATCGCCAAAGCCGCGGCCGCCGGCACGCCGCTGAACCGGCAGATTTACCAGGCCATCCGCGAAGCAATCCTGTCCCAGTTGCTGCCATCCGCCCTGCAACTGCCATCCTCGCGCGACCTGGCCCGTGAACTGGGGATATCACGCAATACGGTGACTTATGCCTACGAACAGCTGATCGCCGAAGGCTATCTGGAAACCCGGGCCGGCTCAGGCACCTACATCGCCGATACCACGCCCGACCAGATTCCCGAAACCCGCCTGAACACGCCGCCACTGACCGATCCCAGCGGCGAATCGGAACTGTCCGCGCATGGCGCACAACTGATCCAGCAAGCTGGCGTCAGCGATTTGCAATGGGGTGCCTTCATGCCGGGTGTCCCGGATGTGACGCTGTTTCCGAACAAGATCTGGAGCCGCCTGCAAAACAAGCACTGGCGACGTTCGCGCGCCGATCTGCTGACCTACGGCGATGCCGGCGGCTACCTGCCGCTGCGGGAAGCGATCGCCGAATACCTGCGCATGGCGCGCTCGGTCAATTGCAACGCCAGCCAGGTGATCATCACCACCGGCATTCACCAGTCGCTGGATATCGTAGTCAAACTACTGGGCGAACACGGCGACAGCGCCTGGGTTGAAGATCCTTGTTACTGGGGCACCCGCAGCGTGCTCAACTCGCTCGGCATCAAGCCGGTAGCGATTCCGGTCGACGCCGAAGGCATGCGCATGCGGCTGGCCAATCTGCGGCAACCGCCGCGCTTCATTTGCGCCACGCCCTCGCATCAGTATCCCCTTGGAATGGTGATGAGCCTGTCGCGGCGGCGCATGCTGCTGGAGTATGCGGCGCAGCGCAAAGTCTGGATCATCGAAGACGACTATGACAGCGAATTCCGCTACGGCAGCCGGCCATTGGCGTCTTTGCAGGGCATGGATACCGATGACCGCGTGCTGTACATGGGCACCTTCAGCAAGACCATGTTTCCCAGCTTGCGCATCGGCTTCATGGTGGTGCCCGAATCGCTGGCGAACGCCTTCGCCATCGGCGTTTCCGAGCTGTATCGCGGCAGCCAGGTGTTCATGCAGGCGATCATGGCGGACTTCATGACCGAGGGTCATTTTGCTTCGCACATCCGGCGCATGCGTCTGTTGTATGCGGAACGCCTGCAATTGCTGCAGGCTGCCATCGACCGCCACTTCGGCGACGGCATTACGTTGACCGGCGGCGAAGCCGGCCTGCATCTGGCGCTGGGCCTGCCCGCACAATGCGACGACCTGGCGATCAGCCGCGCCGCACGCGAAGCGGGGATTGTGGCGCGGCCATTGTCACGTTATTACATGAACAGCGAAACCGCTCGCAACGGTCTGTTGCTGGGTTATGCCTGCGTACCGAATGAACAGATTGCACCGGCGTTCGATAAGCTGGCGGCGATTATCAAGGCCCATTGGAAATGAACGCATCACCACTGTTTTGATTGAGGAGATTGCATGAAAAAACTGTTTTTTATCCTTGTCTTGGCGCTCGGTACACAGGCCGTTCCTGCGGCAGCGCAGACATCCCCTTCACGCCTCGATGAGGTCATCAAGTCCGGCAACTTGCGCGTCTGCATGACCGGCGACTACAAGCCATTCAGCTTTTTGAAGGCCGACAATAGTTTCGAAGGAATCGATGTCGACCTCGCCCGCTCGCTGGCCAAGGCGCTCGGCTCGGAAGCCCGTTTTATCAAAACCAGCTGGAGCAACCTGACCAGCGACTTCCTGGAAAAATGCGATATCGCAATGGGCGGCGTTTCGGTGACGCTGGAACGGCAGAAGAAAGTATCGTTTTCAGTACCACATATGGTGGATGGCAAGTCAGCCATCGCCCGCTGCAGCGATGTCCAGAAATTCCAGTCGCTGGCGGCCATCGACCAGCCTGGCACCCGCGCCATCGTCAATCCCGGCGGCACCAACGAACGCTTCGCCCGCGCTAACTACAAACAGGCGCAACTGATCCTGCATCCGGATAATGTCACGATCTTCGACCAGATCGTGCAGGGTAAGGCCGACGTCATGGTGACCGACGCCAGCGAGACGATGTGGCAGGCCAAGCTGCATCCGCAGCTATGCGCGATTCATCCCGACCAGCCGCTGGAATTTTCGGAAAAAGCGTTCATGCTGCCGCGCGGCGACGTGCCGTTCAAACAATTCGTGGATACCTGGATGCATCAGTTGAAAGCGACCGGCGAGTATGACCGCCTGGTCAATCAATGGCTCAAGTGAGCATATTAATCAATATTGCTCAATAAAACATGGCTTCAGCTTGTGGGTCGGCGCAGGAACGCCAGAGCCAGGCCGAAGCCAACCATCATTGTTCCACTTGCGCGATTGAGCCACTGGAATCTGCTGGCCCCATTTGTCAACGTCCCAAGTTTGGCGCCTAACATTGCATAGATGGCAATCGCGACCAATTCCAGCAGCAGGAAAGTCGCACCGAGCATAATGAAACTCATTGCGTAGGCCGAGCGATCGACAAACTGCGGGAAAAATGCGGTGAAAATCAGAATTGCCTTGGGGTTGCCCGCCGCCACCAAAAACTCCTGTTTCGCCAGCCGGCGCAGCTTGTCCGACGGCCGCTCGGAGTTAGCCCCGGCATCCTTTGCCGCGCTTGAAAAATGCGCAGGACCGGCACAAAACAATTTGATGCCGAGCCATACCAGATAAGCGGCGCCACCGAGTTTCAAGGCCGTAAATAGCGTCTCCGATGCAAGCAACAACGCTCCCAGTCCCAAGCCGGCGATGGCAATCATCGCGGCAAAAGCCAACAAGCGTCCAAAGGCGGCGGCGATCGAATACCACACGCCATCACGTGCGCCATTCGACAGCGACAAAACGTTGTTGGGACCGAACGCCATGTTCAGCGCGAAACAGGCGGGCAGGAAAAGCCAGAAATTTTGCATCAGCATAGCATGCACCATTTTGTAGAATGACGAACCGTTAGCTTGCTAGCCCTGCTTGCTGGCTGCCTTCCGCGCGGCCTGGCTTTTCTTGATCGATTTCAAATGCGCCGCCACCGCGGTAGCCAGTTGCCGCGCCCACAACGCTACGCCGCTGGCCGAGGGATGAAAGCCATCCGACGCCATCAAGGCGTGGTCGTTGATATCGATCAGCATGGGCACCCGCGTCACTCGCACGTGGTTGAGATCTGCAGGGAGATTGAAAATCAATTGCTCTACCGTTTCATCCAGCGCCTTGGCTTTCAGGCCAAGCACGTAGCGTAAAGGTTCGGGCAAAGCCGGGAAAGCGTGAATGGGCGGGATGCCGGAAATGACGATCAGACGGGGCGTCAGATGTGCCTGTATATCACGCATCAGTTGCAGCAGCTCCGCACGGTAACGATTGCATGAGCGGAACGCCGTGGTGTCGTTAACGCCGAAGGCAATCAATACGATATCAACCTTTTGCGACGCTACCTGCGGCAGCATAATCTTGGCGGCGTCACTCAACGTCGCGCCGTTCTGACCGACCGCCTGCCAAGTCACGGTGCGTTGCAAGCGTAGCGACAGCGCCGCGGCAAACTGCCCGGTGATCGCTTCGTAATGGGTGGCGACGCCAACCCCCGCCACCGGCGACTCGCCGATCGTCAGCAATGCCAACGGCCGCGGCTGCGGCTCGGGACCGATCCCGGTTGGAATCTGCGCCTGGCCAATGGTCGGCCCCATCGCCTCGGGCAGGCGTGGCGTGATGCGGCGCGTGCGACGGCCTTGTATGATCAGCCATGGCAAGAGCGGTAATGCAATCAGTTCCGGCAACCAGCGGCGCACTTCATGTCTCCTTGGCTCGTGAGTTATTTTTCCTATCGGCAAGCAATTATAGGGGCTAGCGCACCGGATTTACGTAATTTTCAAGCCTTTTAATTCGGGCTTGGCGGCTGGCGGCTTCAATTTCAGATCGGCCAGGGTTTCCAGAAGGATGCTGGCGATCGCCAGGTTGCGATGGGTTTTGGAGTTGGCCGGAATGACATACCAGGGTGCATGATCTGCATCGGTAGCATTGATGGCTTTGCCAAACAATTCCTGGTATTTATCCCAGCTTTTGCGTTCTTCCAGATCCTGCATATCGAATTTCCAGTGCTTGGCAGGGTCGTCCACCCGCTCTTGCAAACGGTCGCGCTGCTCATCCTTCGAGATGTGCAGCAAGCACTTGATGATGGTGGTGCCGGTTTCCGCCAGCATTCTTTCAAAGTCGCGGATCTGGGCGTAGCGGCGTTCGCACTCGGCCTCGTCGATCCAGTCATGCACCATGGTGATCAATACGTCTTCATAGTGGCTGCGGTTGAACACCACGATCTCGCCCTGGCGCGGCACCTGCTGATGCACCCGCCACAGATAATCGTGGGCGCGTTCGATGGTGCTCGGCGCCTTGAAATCGGCGATCTGGATACCCTGTGGATTGACCAGGTTAAACACCCCTTTTACCGTGCCGTCCTTGCCGCTGGTATCGATACCCTGTAATACCACCAGCACCTTGTGCTGCTGGCCGGCATACAGCATTTCCTGCAGCGCCGCGATTTCCGCTGCCATGCCCACGACCAGCTCCTTATCCTTGAGCTTATCGCCGCTGGAAAGCGGCTTTTCGGCAGCGTCGGCATCCTTGATGCTAGTCTGTTTGGTGGCGCGGAACTGCTTGCATGCTTTCATTCGGTTCTCCGGTCAGTCAATTCTCGTTGCGTCGCTGCGGGTCAGCTACAAAATACCGTGCAGGTTGCCCAGCGCATGTTCGATCTTGATGCAGCTATCCATCTCCACCTGCATTCCAAAGGCGCGCGCCTTGGCGGCGGCCGCTTCATTGACAATGCCAAGCTGCATCCAGATGCAGCGTGCATCAATCATGATCGCCTCGCCGACGATGGGTGGAATGTCTTCTGCCTTGCGAAAACAATCGACGATGTCGATCTTTTGATTTTCCCCTGCCAGCGCTTTTGCCGCGTCATAAAGATTGGCGTAGCAAGGCTCTCCAAGAATGTAAGTGCCCACATGCGTCGGATTGACCGGAATGATCCGGTATCCTCGCTCCTGCATGTAGCGAGCCACGCCGTAGCTGGGACGATCCGGTTTTGGCGACAGGCCGACTATGGCGATGACCGGATTGACAGGGTTATATTCTGGCTTGGATAGCGTGGTCATGGGTTCGGCGATCTGCTGGTCAGCGTATGGGAAATCTCGATAAATTCGAGAATCTGAAGATGATCTTAATGCGAAGCTTACTGTGAATATTACTGTGATTTTGCAATTTCCGGCGCCGCTCTTGTAGTCGTATGGGCAACGGCTTTAGGCCACCCTCCCCCATTACCGGAAAGCGGCTGCATGTCTACTTGGCGAAATAGCTGGCGTAAATCTTGTCGTAGCTGCCGTTGGCGTGCACTGCTTTGAGTCCGCTATTGATCTTGGCCATCAGAGCGGTATCGACTGGCCGTACAGCGATACCGTAATATTCTTTCTCGAACTTGTCGCTCTCGATCAACTTGAAACCCTTGTCTTTGTTGAATTTCAAATGATTGGCCACCGCGCCGTTATCGCCGACGGCGGCATCGACACCACCGTTATCGACTTCAGTCAGCAGCAGCGGCAAGCTTTCGAAGCGCACCAGCGCGTTGCTGTTCTTACCCAGCATTTTCTGCATGATGGTGTCGGCGCTGGTGCCGGCTGTCACACCAACACGATTGGCCTGTTTCAGATCATCCGGACTGCCGATGTTTTTCCCTGGCGAAACCAGGATCACCTGCTTGGCTTCAAAATACGGATCCGAGAACAGCATGCTCTGCTTGCGCTCGTCGGTAATTGTGACGCCGGAGGCGATGATGTCGATGTCCGCATTGGCCAGGGTGGTAAATATGCCCTCCCAGGGGGTATTGACCCAGACGATCTTGATCCCGGCCTGGTCTGCCACCGCCTGCATGATGTCGACGTCAAAACCGACGATCTTGCCGCTGGTGTCGATCGAGCCGAAGGGGGCAAATGCTGCGTTCATGCCGACCTTGTATACCTTCGGAGTCGGCGCCGTATCTACCGGCTTCTCACATGCGCCAAGGCCGCATGCCAACATGCCAACCAGCAGCAAATTTCGTAGCAGCGTTTTCATCTGTTTCCTCCTTGGCGTGCTCAGGCCGCGTTATTATGAGGGACAGGAACATCTTAGTGGAATAACACTCGCCGCGCCATGCTAAAACTGCAGCGGGCTTTTGCTTTGGACAACAAAAAAGCAGCCGAAGCTGCTTTTTCTTGTTGCCATCCGAAAAACCACAATAGCGGATCAGCGTCCTTTTTGACGCAATTTCTGAATCGCCGCCAATTGCGCAATCGCGGCAGTCAACTCTGACTGTGCTTTTGCGTAATCGATCAAGGATTCTTTATTGGTCAACGCTTCTTCGGCGCGACGCTTGGCTTCGCTAGCCTTCGCTTCGTCCAGGTCGGCGCCGCGGATTGCGGTGTCAGCCAGCACGGTAACCTTGTTCGGCTGCACTTCCAGCAAACCGCCGGCAACGAACACAAACTCGTCCTGTGCCTGGCCTGCCACCTTGATGCGTACGGCACCCGGCTTGATGCGCGTGATAAGTGGGGTGTGGCGAGGATAAATCCCCAGCTCGCCCGACTCACCCGGCAACGCGACGAATTCGGCTTCGCCGGAGAAGATATTCTCTTCCGCGGAAACAACGTCTACGTGAATAGTGTTTGCCATCTTAAACCCTTTGTTGTCCATGAAGTCACTAACGGGAAGCGCCGGAGCCGCTCAGTTGCAGCAGCTCCGATGCCTGCCGGTTAGCCGATCTTCTTGGCCTTTTCGATTGCTTCTTCGATCGTGCCGACCATGTAGAACGCTTGTTCCGGCAGGTGATCGAGTTCGCCGCTGGCGATCATCTTGAAGCCCTTGATCGTGTCCTTCAGCGAAACGTATTTACCTGGCGAACCGGTAAACACTTCAGCAACGTGGAAAGGTTGCGACAGGAAACGCTGCATCTTACGCGCACGCGCCACCAACAGCTTGTCTTCCGGAGCCAGTTCGTCCATACCCAGAATCGCGATAATGTCGCGCAATTCCTTGTAGCGTTGCAAGATACCTTGCACAGCGCGGGCAGTTTCGTAGTGCTCTTGACCAACCACTTGCGGATCCAGCTGACGCGAAGTCGAATCCAGCGGATCAACCGCAGGATAGATACCCAGCGAAGCGATATCACGCGACAACACAACGGTGGAGTCCAAGTGAGCGAAGGTGGTAGCAGGCGACGGGTCGGTCAAGTCATCCGCAGGAACGTAGACGGCCTGGATCGATGTGATCGAACCGGTTTTTGTCGAGGTGATACGTTCTTGCAGCTGGCCCATTTCCGAAGCCAGCGTAGGCTGGTAACCCACGGCTGAAGGCATACGGCCCAGCAGCGCGGAAACTTCTGTACCGGCCAGTGTATAACGGTAGATGTTATCGACGAAGAACAACACGTCTTTACCTTCGTCACGGAAGCCTTCAGCGATCGTCAGGCCGGTCAGCGCAACGCGCAGACGGTTACCTGGCGGTTCGTTCATCTGGCCGTAAACCATCGCTACTTTGGATTTTTCCGGATTTTCCAGATCAACCACTTTAGCGTCAGCCATTTCGTGATAGAAGTCGTTACCTTCACGAGTACGCTCACCGACGCCGGCAAACACGGACAAGCCGCTGTGCGCCTTGGCGATGTTGTTGATCAGTTCCATCATGTTCACGGTCTTGCCCACACCCGCACCACCGAACAGACCGACCTTACCACCCTTGGCGAACGGGCAAACCAGGTCAATAACCTTGATGCCGGTTTCCAGCAATTCCTGCGATGGCGACAGTTCGTCGTATGCAGGCGCTTTGCGGTGGATCGAAGCGGTCGTTTCGTGGCTCACCGGACCGCATTCGTCGATCGGGTTACCCAGCACGTCCATGATGCGGCCCAGTGTTGCTTTACCGGTAGGCACCATGATTGGCTGACCTGTGTTCTTGATTGTCATGCCGCGGCGCAAACCGTCGGATGTACCCAGCGCAATGGTACGGACTACGCCGTCACCCAGCTGTTGTTGTACTTCCAGCGTCAGTTCCGAGCCGTCCATCTTCAAGGCGTCGTAAATCTTAGGCATCGCGTCACGTGGGAATTCAACGTCCACCACAGCGCCGATACACTGAACGATTTTGCCATCAGCCATTTTCGTTCCTTCAATATATAAAAATAAGTTTCTGTTAAGCGCGTAGCGCGCTAGACGGCAGCCGCACCGGCAACGATCTCGGACAATTCCTTCGTGATCGCAGCTTGACGCGTCTTGTTGTAGACCAGTTTCAATTCGCCGATCACGTTACCCGCGTTGTCGCTAGCCGACTTCATCGCCACCATACGCGCCGATTGCTCGGACGCCATGTTTTCTGCGACAGCCTGATAAATCAGCGCTTCCACGTAACGCACCAGCAATTCATCGATGACGCTTTGCACATCCGGCTCGTAAATATAGTCCCAGGAATGCGAACCTTCTTTATCAGCCTCAAGACGATCGCTCGACAGCGGCAGCAACTGCTGCAGCATCGGCTCTTGCTTCATCGTGTTGATGAACTTGGTGTACACCAGATAAACCGCGTCCAGGCGACCTTCCTGGTAAGCATCGAGCAGTACCTTGACCGGCCCGATCAGCTTGTCCAGATGCGGCGTGTCGCCCAGTTGCACGGCATGCGCAACGACCTTGGCGCCGATCCGGTTGAGGAAACCCAGACCCTTGTTGCCGATCGCTACTGCCTGAACCTTGTTGCCTTGTCCTTCCAGCTCACGCAGTTTCGCGGTCAGCAAACGCAAGGAGTTGGTATTCATGCCGCCGCACAGACCTTTGTCTGTGGTGACGACGATGAAACCAACGTTCTTGGAGTTGTCCTGCTTCACCATGAACGGGTGCGTGTACTCTGGATTGGCTTGCGACAAGTTAGAAGCGATATTACGAATCTTGTCACTGTAGGGACGTGCCGCACGCATCCGGTCCTGCGCCTTGCGCATTTTGGATGCGGCGACCATTTCCATCGCCTTGGTGATCTTCTTCGTATTTTCTACGCTCTTGATCTTGCTGCGTATCTCTTTACCTGTAGCCATTCCGTGCTCCAGTTAAATTAAGCCACGAACGATTTTTTGAAATCAGCAACGGCAGCGGACAATGCAGCTTCGCCATCTTTATCGAGTTGCTTGGTTTCTTCAATCTTTTGCAGCAAAGGCGCGTGGCTGGTCTTCATGAAGCTGTGCAGACCGCTTTCGAACGGCAGTACTTGCTTGACGTCGATGCTGTCCAGGAAGCCCTTGTTGACCGCGAACAAAGTCACAGCCATCAGCGAGATCGACAACGGCGAGTATTGCGCCTGCTTCAACAGCTCAGTCACGCGTGCACCGCGGTCCAGTTGCTTGCGGGTCGCTTCGTCGAGGTCGGAAGCAAACTGCGCAAACGCAGCCAGTTCACGATATTGCGCCAAGTCGGTACGGATACCGCCGGACAGGTTCTTGATCACCTTGGTCTGAGCAGCGCCACCAACGCGCGATACCGAAATACCGGCGTTGATCGCAGGACGGATACCGGCGTTGAACAAGGAAGTTTCCAGGAAGATCTGACCGTCGGTAATCGAAATCACGTTGGTCGGAACGAAAGCGGAAACGTCGCCAGCCTGGGTTTCGATGATCGGCAAAGCAGTCAGCGAACCAGTCTTGCCCTTGACTTCACCCTTGGTGAAATCTTCGACGTACTTTTCGTTCACGCGTGCTGCGCGCTCCAGCAAACGGCTGTGGAGGTAGAACACGTCGCCAGGATAAGCTTCACGGCCTGGCGGACGGCGCAACAGCAGCGATACCTGACGGTACGCAACAGCCTGCTTCGACAGATCGTCATATACGATCAGCGCGTCTTCACCGCGGTCACGGAAATACTCGCCCATTGCACAGCCGGAGTAAGCCGACAGATATTGCATCGCAGCCGACTCGGAAGCCGATGCAGCAACGACGATGGTGTATTCCATGGCGCCATGTGCTTCCAGCGAACGCACGATGTTCTTGATCGACGATGCTTTTTGACCGATAGCGACATAGATACATGTCACGTCCTGGCCCTTTTGATTGATGATCGCATCAATCGCCACAGCAGTCTTGCCGGTTTGACGGTCGCCGATGATCAGTTCGCGCTGGCCGCGGCCGATTGGTACCATCGAGTCGATCGACTTGATACCGGTCTGCATTGGTTGCGAAACGGATTGACGGGCGATAACGCCTGGGGCGATCTTTTCAATCGGCGCTGTCAGCTTGGTGTTGACCGGACCCTTGCCATCGATAGGCTGGCCCAGTGCATTCACTACACGGCCACGCAGTTCCGGACCGATAGGCACTTCCAGGATACGGCCGGTACATTTAACTGTATCGCCTTCGGAAATGTGCTCGAAGTCACCCAGAATAACCGCGCCGACAGAGTCGCGCTCGAGATTCAGCGCGAGGCCGAAGGTATTGCCTGGGAATTCCAGCATCTCACCTTGCATCACGTCAGACAGACCATGGATACGGCAGATACCGTCGGACACGGAAATAACCGTGCCTTGATTGCGAATTTCAGCGGTATCGCCAAGGCCTTGAATCCGGCTCTTGATCAGTTCGCTGATTTCAGACGCGTTGAGTTGCATATAAACTCCTAAATATTTTTCGTTGCTCAGTTACGCAAATACGCAAAGGTCTCTGCCGATCGGATCACGCCGCCAAAGCAGCATGCAATTCCTGCAGCTTGGCGCGTACCGAAGTGTCCAGCACTTCATCACCGACTACTACGCGTACGCCGCCGATCAGCGAATTATCCACTGTGACCGATGGGTTCAGCTTGCGGCCGAATTTCTTTTCCAACGTGGTGATCAAATCCTTCACTTGCGCCTCGGTCATCTCGAAAGCACTGGTGATCTCAGCATCGGCAGCGCCTTCTTGTGCGTTCTTCAGCACATGAAATTGCTCGGCGATTTCCGGCAGCGCAGTCAAACGGCCGTTATCAACCAGCGTCGTGACGAAGTTCTTGACTTCGGCACTGGCTGCCTGCGGCGATTTCAACAGCGCCAGAAACGTAGCAGCAGCTTGCTGATGCGAGACGGCGGGATTTTGCGCCAGCGCCATGACCTCAGGATGGGACACTACTTGTCCCATTTCCGAAACCAGATTGGCCCAGGCCGTCAGATCTTGCGATTTGGCTACACGGAACAGCGCTTCTGCATAAGGGCGAGCAATCGTTGCAAGTTCTGCCATGATTACAGCTCTGTTTTCAGTTGGTTCAGCAAATCGGCGTGAGCAGCAGAGTTGACTTCGCGCTTGAGGATCTGTTCGGCGCCTTTGACCGCGAGGGTCGCAACGTCGCCACGCAGTGCTTCGCGAGCTTTGGTCATTTGCTGTTCCGCTTCGGCCTTGGCGTTAGCGATGATGCGAGCAGCTTCTTCAGCAGCAGTTTTCTTGGCTTCGTCGACAATCGCTTGGCCGCGCTTTTCAGCTTCGCCAATACGCTTCTGACCTTCGTCGCGCGCAGTCGCCAGTTCTGCCGAAGCACGCTTTTCAGCGGCCGCCAGATCTGCCTTGCCGCGGTCTGCGGCTGCCAGGCCGTCCGCAATCTTCTTGGCACGCTCATCGAGCGCTTTTATCAACGGCGGCCACACGAATTTCATCGTGAACAACGCGAGGATAAAGAAGACCACGAACTGAGCAATCAATGTTGCATTTAAGTTCACGGTAATTTCCTTCTCAGAATAACGTGGGCTGAAATGACTTCAGCCGATTCGGTTACGCTCGATTAAATTACTTAGGAACGAATGGGTTTGCGAATGCGAACAACATGGCGATACCAACACCGATCAGGAACGCAGCGTCGATCAGACCAGCCAGCAAGAACATCTTGGTTTGCAGGGTGTTCATCAGTTCTGGTTGACGTGCCGATGCTTCCAGATACTTACCGCCCATGATCGCGATACCGATACAAGCACCGATAGCGCCCAAACCGATGATCAAACCACAAGCCAAAGCAACAAAAGACAGATCAGTCATGACAATTCCTTCAAAGTTAAGTGAATACAAAAAGTTAATACGAAAAACAGATACAAAAAACTAAAACTACAAATTCAAAACCGATTAGTGCGACTCATGCGCCTGGCCGATATACACCAGGGTCAGCATCATGAAAATAAACGCTTGCAACAACACGATCAGGATATGGAAGATCGCCCAGATCGAACCGGCAATCACGTGGCCGACAAAACCGAACGCGGTAGCCGTGGAACCCAGCAGCGCGATCAACAGGAACAACAGTTCACCGGCGTACATGTTGCCGAACAGCCGCATCGCCAGCGATACAGTCTTTGCCGCAAACTCAATCAGGTTCAGCAACAGGTTGGCTGGCGCCAGCCAGATACCGAAAGGCGCTGCGACCAGTTCATGCAGGAAGCCGCCAACGCCCTTGATCTTGAAGCTGTAATACAGCATCAGCACCAGCACGCCCAGGGCGATGCCCATGGTGCCGTTGAGGTCGGCGGTCGGCACTACGCGGTGATGCGAAATGACGCTGTCCAGGCCTACGAATTTGAAGAAGGAAGAAAACATGTCGACCGGCAGGAAGTCCAGCGAATTCATCAGCGCGACCCAGACGAACACCGTCAACGCCAGCGGTGCGATGAAGCTACGGTCGCCGTGCACAATGCCCTTGGCCTGGTCGTCAACCATTTCGACCACCATTTCGACGAAAGCCTGGAAACGGCCTGGCACACCGGCAGTCGCTTTACGCGCAGCCATATACATCAGCAGGCTGCCGAGCACGCCGGCGAACAGCGACCAGAAAATGGTATCGATATTGATGATCGAAAAATCGACTATCTTGACTTGATGGCCGTTGGCAAAATGTCCGAGGTGATGGACGATATATTCTGAGGGGGTAAGTGCTTCGCTTGGAGCTACGGTCATGATCGATGTCTAAAAAGTAAGATTATGTAACTTTTAAGTACCACGATGAAGCTGACGATAAAGGCCGGCCAATTCAAATCGTGGTACAACCATACGACCGCGCCAATCAGCGCAATCGTTGTAGCAATTTTGACAAACTCGCCGATGAAAAAAGACATCGGGTTGGCGCCGCCTGGTTTGCGCGCGCTAATGTAAAGACGGAGAGCAAACAGTCCATTGGGAACCGCGCAGCACACACCACCTAAAAGCGCGGAACAGAATCCGGATACGCCGGCTAGTAAACCTGCAATACATGCCAGCACGGCCGTAGTAACAAATTGCATAAGCACGATGCGCAGCATACTGACCCAATAATGTGCGAAAACTACTCGCTAAACAGAACGCGGTTGCAGTGTGTTGATGCAGCGCAGTTATCACGCAACGACTACGCCGTTGCTACGAACTTACCAGTCTACGGCTGATTTAGAAGCCCGAGGATTATAAAGGCTGGCCGCGGCTTTCGTCAAACTTTTGCTGCCGAATCATAAGCTTATACAACAAATGATAATGGCTCCAATTACTGTTATTGATCAAATCTTTGGGACCAATCCGCGAATCCGCCAACGCATTGAATTTGTACCGATGCACCAAAATTGTGAATTTCAAAAATACATCGGCCATCGATTCACATTTCCCTTTGTAACTTACTCTACGCCTTTCAGGCGGGTAATCAGACCATCCAATGTATCCAGGTCGGAAAAATCGATGATCAGCTGGCCGCGATTTTTGGCTGCCGTCTTGATTGTTACCTGGGTCGCGAGCAAATCGGAAAGCTCCTCTTCCAGCCTGGCGATATCGCGCGATTTTTCTTTATTCTTGACCGGGCGATTTGCCGCTTCCGCTTCTGTCGTGGTGCGCACCACCAGCTTTTCGGTATCCCGCACCGACATGCGCTTGGCCACGACCTGGTTCGCCAGCGTGATCTGGGTTGCAGCATCGACCGCCAGCAGCGCCCGCGCGTGCCCCATGTCGATATCGCCCGCCATCAGCATGGTTTGCACCGGCTTGGCCAGGTTCAGCAGACGCAACAGATTCGATACAGCACTGCGCGACCGCCCTACCGACACCGCCGCCTGTTCATGGGTGAAACTGAAATCGGTGATCAGGCGATGGATACCCTGCGCTTCTTCCAGCGGATTCAGGTCCTCGCGCTGCATGTTTTCGATCAGCGCCATCGCCGCCGTGGTCTGGTCGTCGACATCCTTGACCAGCACCGGCACCTCGATCAGCCCCGCCATCTGCGCCGCCCGGAAGCGGCGCTCACCGGCGATGATTTCGTAGTGCTGGGCACCATTGTGCAAGGCAATCGGCCGCACCAGGATTGGCTGCAGCAAGCCCTGCTCCTTGATCGATGACGCCAGCTCAGCAAGCGCGCCTTCATCCATGCGGGTACGTGGCTGGTATTTGCCGGCCTGCATGACCGTCACCGCCAGCACCGAAGGCGCTCCGACAATCGTCGGCACCGCTTCGGTGATATCTGTCGATCCACCCAACAATGCTTCAAGACCCCGACCCAACCCTTTTGATTTTTTCGTGACCATCTTTTCCTACCGTAGATTACTGGCTACGCGCCGAATACACGCTGAAAGCCTGTGGATAACTCTGTGGGCAACCCATGAATAAAGCGGGAATAAACTGTGACTAAGCCCATGGATAACTATGTTCACTACCTCTGTATTACCTGTGTCTAATTAGTTGGGGACAGAGGCGCCCGGCTAGGGTAATTCGCCAAGCGGCGGTGGCTCTCAAACTCTTTCCCGCAATTGGCTACATTGTTTTAATGCGTTCTACCATCTCGGCGCCAAAGGCGATATACGCCTGCGCACCCTTGGAGGCCGCATCGAAACTCACGCCCGGCATGCCATACGATGGCGCTTCTGCCAGACGCACATTGCGCGGAATCACTGTCTTGAATACCTTGTCGCCAAAATGCTTTTCGAGCTCTTCCGATACTTGTTGCGATAAAGTCATGCGTGGATCGAACATGACGCGCAGCAGGCCGATAATCTTCAAATCCGGATTCAGGTTGGCATGCACCTTTTTGATGGTGTTCACCAGATCCGACAAACCTTCCAGCGCGTAGTACTCGCATTGCATCGGAATGATGACGCCATTGGCCGCACACAGACCATTCAAGGTCAGCATCGACAAAGCCGGGGGACAGTCGATCAAAATGAAATCGTATTCGTCGGCGATGCTGGCAAACGCGTCTTTCAAGCGCTTTTCGCGATTTTCAAGCTCCACCATTTCCACTTCGGCGCCCGCCAGCTCACGGTTTGCCGGCAAGACATCAAAACCGCCGGTCTCGGAAGTCTTGCGCACCGCTTTGATATCCGACATCCCCAACAGCACTTCATAAATCGAGGCCGTCAATGCGCCCTTGTTGATGCCCGCACCCATCGTGGCATTGCCCTGCGGATCAAGATCGGCCAGCAATACGCGCTGATTCAGTTGCGCCAGGCCGGCGGCGAGATTGACGGCGGTGGTAGTTTTACCGACCCCGCCCTTTTGATTGGCGACACAAAATATTTTTGCCATGTAGTGGTCAGGTCGTTATTTAATTGGTTGATAACTTGATGCCAAAGCCGATCAGGAAAATCCCTGCGGCCTTGGAAGCGAATGCGGCGATACGGCGATTGTGTCCCAGGCGCTTGGCGGCAGTATTACCAAGCAGTACCAACAGACTACCGTAAATAAATGCGCAGCTGGAAATGATTGCGCCCATTGTCAGAAATGTCAGGCCGCCGCGCTGGGTTGCCGGATCCATGAACAGGGGGAAAAAAGCCATGTAGAACACGATCGGCTTGGGATTGATCAACGTCGCCATGAAACCGCGCGTGAAGTTGCTGGCGCCGGCAAAGCCGATCTCTGCGCTGGCACCATCGGTCTTTTTAGCAAACAACAACCGGCAACCGAGATAGGCCAGGTATGCCGCACCGACATACTGGATCGCCTTGAACACCATCGGATTAGCGGTAAGCAACGCGGCCACGCCGATTGCTGCCAGGAACATCAGCAGCGCATCGCCCAGCATAATACCGAACACCGACGCATAGCCGCCGCGGATGCCACCCTTGCCTGCGCTGGTCAGGATACAAAAAGTCCCGGCTCCAGGCAGCATCAGGAACACCATCGTCGCAACGATCAGTTGCCAGACGTCGGTAATGCCGAGGGTATGAAAAAAGGCGCTCATGGTAGACCTGCTCCCGTTATGGCTTGCTGCGCTTGATAAATATCAGGTGGCGTTCCGCATCCAGTCCCGGCACGGCCACCGGCCTTACTTCTGTCACCTGCCAGCCAGCCGGCAAGCGTGAAATTTCGTCGTCCGGCTTGACGCCTTTCAGCGCAATGAACTGACCATCATCTGTCAGCAAATGCGCCGACCAGTTGATAAAATCCGCCAACTCGGCAAATGCGCGTGAAGTGATCACATCGAATTTCTGCGCCACCTGCAGCTGCTCTACCCTTGCCGTATGCACGCTGACGTTGCTCAATCCCAGCTCGGCTTTTACCTGCGTCAGGAATGCCGTTTTCTTGTGCACCGTATCGATCATGGATACGCGCATCGAAGGCTTGGCCTTGCCTGCCCAGATCGCCAGGATCATTCCTGGCAAGCCGCCACCGGCGCCGACGTCCAACACATTCTCGGCGTCGGCAAAGGCCGGCACCACTGCCAGCGAATCCAGCAGATGGTGGGTCATCATTTGCGCCGGCTCGCGGATCGAGGTCAGGTTGTACACCTTATTCCACTTTGCCAGCAGGTTCAGATAAGCCAGTAATTGCTGTTGCTGCTGCTGATCCAGTGTGATGCCTAAAATTTGTGCGCCTTGCTGCAGGCTCTCTTCCAACGTGGTGGCCTGGATTGAACTCATAGTGCCGCTCCGCGATGATGCTGGCAATTACCTGTCTGGTCGTTATTTTTCATGCAAGTCATTCTTACCTCAAGCCGCTTGGTCATCGGGATTCAGACGCTTCATGCCGCCCTTTTTCAGATGCACCAGCAACAGCGACAATGCCGCCGGCGTGATGCCGGAAATGCGCGAGGCCTGGCCGAAGGTTTCCGGCCGGTGAAGGTTCAGCTTCTGCCGTACTTCGATCGACAAGGCTTGCACTTCCATGTAGTCCAAATCCGCCGGCAGCTTCAGGTTTTCATTATGTTCGTGGCGCTCTACTTCGCGCGCCTGGCGATCGATATAGCCAGCATATTTGACCTGGATTTCGACCTGCTCCTTGACTGTGTCATCCTGCACGCCCGGACCGCCGAGATCCTGGCCATCAACGCCCTTCAGCGTCATCAATTGTTCATAAGTAACATTTGGCCGACGGAGCAAATCCATCAGGGCATATTCCCGTTCCATGGGCTTACCCAGCAAACGCTCGGCCTCGGCATCGGCGACAATGCGCGGATTGACCCAGGTTGAACGCAGGCGCTCCATCTCGAGAGCCACCGCTTCACGCTTTTTCTCGAATTGCGCCCATTGCACGTCGCCGACACATCCCAGTTGGCGGCCGATTTCCGTTAGGCGCAAGTCGGCGTTATCTTCGCGCAAGCTCAAACGGTATTCGGCACGACTGGTGAACATCCGATACGGCTCTTGTACACCTTGGGTAATCAGGTCGTCGACCAACACGCCGAGATAAGCTTCATCGCGGCGCGGCGTCCATGCATCGCGCTCTTGCGTTTGCAACGCTGCATTGAGACCGGCGAGCATCCCTTGCGCGGCGGCTTCTTCGTAACCAGTCGTACCATTGATCTGGCCGGCAAAGTACAGACCCTGGATCATTTTGGTTTCGAGCGAAGCCTTCAGGCCGCGGGGATCGAAGTAATCGTATTCGATGGCGTAGCCGGGACGCAGGATGTGGGCATTTTCAAGGCCGCGCATCGAATGCACCAACGCCAGCTGCACATCGAACGGCAGACTTGTCGAAATACCATTAGGATAAAATTCGTTGGTGGTCAGCCCTTCCGGCTCCAGGAATATCTGGTGTGAATCCTTTCCGGAGAAACGATGGATCTTGTCCTCGATCGAAGGACAGTAACGCGGACCAACTCCCTCGATGACACCTGTGTACATCGGGCTGCGGTCCAGGCCGGCGCGGATAATATCGTGTGTTTGCTGGTTGGTATGGGTAATCCAGCAAGGCAGTTGCGCCGGATGCATTGCGGCATTGCCCATGACGGAAAATACCGGTACTGGATCAAGATCGCCCGGTTGTGGTTCCATTACCGAGAAATCGATAGTACGGCCATCGATACGCGGAGGCGTTCCGGTCTTGAGACGTCCTTGCGGCAACTTCAACTCTTTCAGACGAGCCGACAAAGAAATCGCCGGCGGATCGCCGGCGCGGCCTGCAGAGTAGTTATTCAAACCGACGTGAATCTTCCCGTCCAGGAAAGTACCGGCAGTCAGCACCACCGCCCTGCTAAGGAATCGGATCCCTACCTGGGTGACGGCGCCAATAACGCGATCCCCTTCTACGACCAGATCATCCACTGCCTGCTGGAACAGCCATAGATTTTCCTGGTTTTCCAGGCGTGAACGGATGGCTTGCTTGTACAGGATGCGGTCAGCTTGCGCTCGGGTTGCACGTACTGCCGGGCCCTTGGAGGAATTCAGGATGCGAAACTGGATACCAGCTTCATCGGTGGCGATTGCCATCGCGCCACCCATGGCGTCGACTTCTTTCACAAGATGACCCTTGCCAATGCCGCCGATGGACGGGTTGCAAGACATTTGACCCAAGGTTTCGATATTGTGTGTCAACAATAGCGTTTTTTGGCCCATACGGGCGGAGGCCAGCGCGGCTTCGGTGCCGGCGTGACCGCCGCCAACGACGATTACATCAAAATGTGTAGGAAAAAGCATAGTGCGCCTCTTGGAGACGATGAAAAACGGTGAACAGAGGGGTGATTATAAAGCATGCAGCGTCGACATTCATTTCTGTGCTGGACATACAACAGATGTTTCACGTGGAACATTAGGTATGCAGCAGAACTTTCTACAGAAAAACAAAACGGCGATTGTTTCACGTGGAACAATCGCCGTTTTTGTTTAAAGATCTGGATATAACTATTTCAAAAAAGCGTCGTAACCTGTCTTCAATATCAGCACCGACACGACAAACAAGAAAAGCTTCCGTACAAAACCACTCCCGTGTTTGAGTGCGAGCTTGGTACCAACCAAAGAGCCGCCAACATTACAGATAGCCATAATCAATCCAAGTTGCCAGATGATATGCCCGCTATATCCAAACCACAGCAATGCCGCCAAATTGGTCGCAACATTGATTACCTTAGATACCGCCGACGCAGCCAGGAAATCGAAGCCGAAAAAACGCACAAACAAGAAAATCAGGAAGCTACCTGTACCAGGGCCGAAAACACCGTCATAAAATCCGATGCCGCCACCGATCAACATCGCAAGCAACTTTTCTTTAGAGCCTGTATGCAAGGGTGCATGGATACTGCCGAAATCTTTCTTCTTAATCGTGTAAACCGCAACCGCCAACAAAATGAATGGCAATGATTTTCGGATAGCTTCGGTAGGAATATGCGTAACGGTATAAGCCCCCAAGAAAGCAAACAGAAAAGCAGCTCCCGCGGCAGGCAATGCAGAATTCCAGGCAATCTTCACCCGCCTGGCAAAATTCACCGCAGCGGCACCGGTACCGAAGATACCGGCCAGTTTATTGGTGCCGAAGATGGTTGCGGGCGTGGTGTTGGGCAGCATGGCAAACAAGGCTGGAATCTGAATCAGTCCCCCTCCCCCGACTACTGCGTCAATCAGACCGGCGAGAAAACTGGCAAGCGCCAAAATAAGAAAATCGGGGAATAACTCAGGCATGGCGTGTAGGAACGAGAAATTGAAAAAAGTGGCGGTCATAATATATTGACGCCAGAGCAATTACGACACGCAATTCTACGTGCCAAACCTTGCCCAGAATTACGTCCGGGCTATGTTATTTAGTTATAGCTCTCCAAGCAATTCCGCCAGCAGAAATTGCAGCATAAGCAACGAAGAATCCGAACAACGGCAGGCACACGCCAATCGGGATTTTCTGCCTATTATTTAGGCAAAAACTCAGGTGGGGCCGACAACAAAAACCCGCACAAGACAAGCTATGTACGAGCTTTTTCGAGGGGAAACTGGAGCCAATAACGTCAACTGATACTGGATGCTCGCTTCTTCAACAAGGCAGATATCTCACCGACAATCCCGCGCCGGAACGCCAGCACACAAACGATGAAGATGAAACCGGTCACAATAGTTACCGACTCACCCAGGCCGCTAAACCAATCAATGTGCGTCACTGTGGCGAGCCAGTTACCGATATCGCCCAGCTTGTTTTCCAGCACGATAATGATCACCGCACCGACAATCGGTCCGACGATAGTGCCCAAACCTCCCACCAGTGTCATCAATACCACCAGGCCGGACATGGTCCAGTGGACGTCGGTCAGGGTTGCAAAACCCAGCACCAGAGTCTTGGTAGAGCCCGCCAGACCAGACAACGCAGCCGACAAAACGAAAGCCAGCAACTTGTAGCGATTGACGTCATAACCAAGGGAAATAGCGCGCGGCTCATTTTCCTTGATGGCTTTCAGCACCTGGCCGAATGGAGAATTCACCGTGCGGACAATTAACGCAAAGCCAGCTACCGCAATGGCCAGCACGATGTAGTACAAAGTCAGGTCGTTGCCGAGATCGATGAAACCCAGCAGATGTCCGCGTGGCACTCCCTGCAAGCCATCCTCGCCACCGGTGAATGGCATCTGCAGGCAAACGAAATACAGCATCTGCGCCAGCGCCAGGGTGATCATGGTGAAATAAATTCCCTGGCGCCGGATCGCCAGGCTCCCCATCACCAAGCCAATCAGCGCCCCGGCTGCGGTACCAACGATCAATCCAAGTTCGGTCGGCAAACCCAAAGTCTGCAAGGCATATCCGGCAATGTAACCGGCGCCGCCGAAGAAAGCGGCATGTCCAAACGACAACAAACCGGTAAAGCCGATCAGCAAATTGAAGGCGCAGGCAAACAGCGCGAAGCAAATGATCTTCATCAGGAACACAGGATAAATACCGAACGGCGCCGCCAAGGCAGCCAGCAGCAATATGCCGTAACCAATTTTCTTATTCATGTTCATCGCTTTCCCATCGCTCCGGTTTTCATTTTTCTTTACCGAACAAGCCGGCGGGCCGGATCATCAGCACAATCGCCATCACCACGAACACCACCGTGGCCGAGGCTTCCGGATAGAACACCCGCGTCAATCCCTCGATCACGCCCAGCGCCAGGCCGGTGATGATGGAGCCCATGATGGAACCCATGCCGCCGATCACCACAACCGCGAAGACGACGATAATAAGGTTGGAACCCATCAGTGGCGAGACCTGGATCACCGGCGCCGCCAGCACCCCGGCAAAAGCCGCTAAAGCGACGCCGAAGCCATAGGTCAAGGTCACCATCAGCGGCACGTTGACGCCGAACGCCTCGACCAGTTTCGGGTTCTCGGTGCCGGCGCGCAGGTAAGCGCCAAGCTTGGTCTTCTCGATCACGAACCAGGTGGCAAAACATACCGATAGCGAGGCCAGCACCACCCAGGCGCGATAATTCGGCAGCACCATGAAGCCGAGATCGGTAGCGCCGCTCAAGGCATCCGGCACTGAATACGGCTGGCCTGAGACGCCATAGAACGAGCGGAAGATGCCTTCCACCATCAAGGTGATGCCAAAAGTCAGCAGCAACCCGTAGACATGATCCAGCTTGTATAGCCAGCGCAACATGGTCTTCTCGATGATGATGCCGAACAGCCCCACCAGCACCGGCGCGAGAGCCAGCATCACCCAGTAGTTCAGGTTGAAATAGGTCAGCCCGATCCAGGCCAGGAATGCGCCCATCATGTACAGCGCGCCATGGGCGAAGTTGATGACGTTGAGCAGGCCGAAGATCACTGCCAGGCCGAGCGACAGCATGGCGTAGAACGAACCGTTGACCAGTCCCAGCAACAGCTGGCTCATCAAGGCTTGAAGGGGAATGCCGAATATTTCCATGGCAATATCATCAAAAAATCACTCGTGCGAGTGAAGAACAATCAAACAGCGCAACAGCGTGCAGATCCCGTCAAGGAACTGCACGCCTATATACACGCCAAACACACACCAGATACACGCTGGCTAAAAGCCGTTGAAGCGATCAGCGCGCCGTTATTTCCACAATGTGCATTTACTCTCAGCCTTCGGCGTGAACGCCTGCTCGCCTGGAATGGTCTCGATCTTGTTCAGATAGTCCCAAGGATATTTCGAATCGGCCGGCGCCTTGACCTGGTACAGCATCATGTCGTGCACCACACGGCCGTCAGGACGCAAGTAAGCGTTCTTCGCATACATATCGTTGAACTTGCTCTTGCGCAGCTGCGCCATGACCTTGTCGCCGTCGTCGGTGCCGATGGCTTTGACAGCGGTCAGGTATTGCATCGCTGCCGAGTAATCACCTGCCTGCAAGCTGGAAGGTTCTTTTTTCATCTTCTCAAAATAACGTTTCGCCCAAGCGCGCGATTCGGCATTCTGATCCCAGTACCAGCTGTCGGTCAGGTACATGCCCTGCGTCTGCTTCAGCGTCAGCGAATGGATGTCGTTGATGAACACCAGCAAGCCGGCCAGCTTGGCATTCTTGGTGACGCCGAATTCATTCGCTGCCTTCACTGCATTGATCAAGTCGCCGCCAGCATTCGCCAGTCCGATGATCTGTGCCTTGGACGATTGCGCCTGCAACATGAACGAAGAAAAATCGGAGGCGTTGAGCGGATGCTTGACCGAACCCAATACCGTGCCGCCGGAGGCCTTCACTACTGCGGTGGTGTCCTTTTCCAGCGAGGCGCCGAACGCGTAATCGGCGGTAATGAAATACCAGCTCTTGCCGCCCTGCTTCACCACCTGCGAACCTGTGCCATGCGCCAGGGCGTAGGTATCGTAAGCATAGTGCACGGTGTAAGGTGTGCATTCTTCATTGGTCAGGCGGGTGCTGCCGGCGCCGATTTCAAAGAACGGCTTCTTCTTCTCTGCTGCGATTTTCGCCATCGCCAATGCGGTACCGGAATTGGTGCCGCCGATCAGCATGTCCAGGCCTTGCTGGTCGAACCACTCGCGTGCTTTGCTCGAAGCGATATCCGCTTTGTTCTGGTGGTCTGCCACAACCAGTTCGATCTTCTTGCCGTTGATGCTGCCGCCCATATCCGCAATCGCCATCTTGATTGCTTCAGCGCCGCCAGGGCCGTCGATATCCGAATAGACGCTCGACATGTCGGTGATGAAACCGATCTTGACCACATCGCCAGAAATCTGCGCTGCTGCAGGCAACGCAACACCGAGGGCGATCGTGCTGCTCACTGCAACTGCCAACGTCTTTAATTTGATATTCATTGTCTTCTCCATTTTGTAAACGACCCGTTGTCCTGCACGCGCATTACAAGCTTGCAAACGCAGGACCTCCCTTACATAAATCTACACACCCAACAAAGCATTCAACACCGGCATCTTTTCTTCCAGCTGCGACGAGGCAAAAGACTCGACGATCTGGCCGTGCTCCATCACATAAAAACGGTCCGCCAACGGCGCCGCAAAACGGAAGTTTTGCTCCACCATCACGATCGTATAGCCCTTGGATTTGAGGGTCGTAATCATGCGCGCCAACGCTTGCACGATCACCGGCGCCAGGCCTTCGGAAATCTCGTCGAGCAGCAGCAGCCGCGCACCCGTGCGTAATATCCGCGCAACCGCTAGCATCTGCTGCTCACCGCCTGAAAGCCGTGTGCCCTGGCTGTTCCTGCGCTCTTTCAGGTTGGGAAACATGTCGTAGATTTCCTCTACCGACATGCCCTTTTCGGTCATCGATAAAGACGGCGGCAACAACAGGTTTTCCTCGGTCGAAAGCGAAGAAAATATCCCGCGTTCTTCGGGACAATAACCGACGCCATGATGCGCAATCTTGTAGGTCGGCAGCGCGATAGTCTCGACGCCGCCAATCTTGATCGAGCCCTGGCGCGCACCGGTCAAGCCCATGATCGCGCGCATGGTGGTAGTGCGGCCGGCCCCGTTGCGGCCCAGCAGCGTCACCACCTCGCCCGTGTGCACGCTCAGGTTCACGTTATGCAAAATGTGCGATTCGCCGTACCAGGCTTGCAGATTTTCGATACTGAGCGCTACTGCGCCATTGCCGGCAACGGCCGCATGGCTTGATGAAGAATGAACAGCAGACATCAATGCGCTCCCACCAGTGCTTCGGTCGTGGTGCCCATATAGGCTTCCATGACCAGCGGATTCTTCGAGACTTCCTCGTAACGCCCTTCCGCCAGCATCGCGCCACGCTGCAGCACGCTGATTTTGTCGCAGATGCCGGACACCACGTTCATATTGTGTTCCACCATCAGGATCGTGCGGCCGACAGAAACTTTCTTGATCAGCGCCGTGACCCGATCTACATCCTCATGGCCCATGCCCTGCGTCGGCTCGTCCAGCAACATCAGTTCCGGCTCCATGCCTAGCGTAGTAGCTATCTCCAGCGCCCGCTTGCGGCCATAGGGCAGATCGACTGTCAGGGTATTGGCAAACTCAGTGAGGTCGACTTCGGCCAGCAATTCCATGGCGCGCTGGTTCAACTGCCCCAGCGATTTGCCGCTCTTCCAGAAATGATAGGAAGTGCCAAGCGTGCGCTGCAAGCCGATACGCACGTTCTCCATCACGCTCAGGTGCGGAAACACTGCCGATATCTGGAATGAACGGATGATGCCCTGACGCGCGATCTGGGCCGGGGCATCAGCGGTAATGTCGCGGCCATTGAACAGGATCTGGCCGGAAGTCGGAATCAGGAATTTAGTCAGTAAATTGAAGCAAGTCGTTTTCCCGGCGCCGTTAGGACCAATCAACGCATGGATATGGCCACGCTCAACCTGCAGGTTGACGGCATTGACGGCCGTAAACCCCCTGAACTCCTTCGTCAGGTTTTTTGTCTCCAAGATGATGTCGGTCATCTGGTCTCCCATTGATGTTGCTTTGTTCGGAACATCCCGCGCTGACGGATGACATGGCAGCCACCTTATCAGCCTTATATTTTTTACGGATACTACCGGCGCCACTCTAACGGGGCAATACGTAGAAATACTATACAAAAAATGAGAGGAAAATCCGTCATGTCTTACAAAATAATTTAAAACGTACAACAAGCCGCATAACAAGCCCAAATATCACGAGCGCTCTTCCCGGATGAACTTTGCCGCCATTTCAGCAATCATCAGGGTCGGTGAATTAGTGTTACCGGAGGTGATAGTCGGCATCACAGAGGCATCAACCACACGCAAGCCCCCTACCCCCTTGACTCGCAATTTGCTGTCAACCACGGCCATCCTGTCGTCCGCTCGACCCATCTTGCAAGTCCCCACGGGATGGAAGATCGTGGTGCCGACTTCCCCGGCTGCCTTGATCAAATCTTCCTCGGTACGATATTGCAGGCCAGGTTTGAATTCTTCAGGAGCGAATTTTTTCAGGGCCGGCGCAGCAACGATTTTGCGGGTTAATAATACCGAAGCCGCCGCGACTTTACGGTCCTCATCGGTCGCCAGGTAATTCAATGTAATCTTAGGTGTGCTCTCCCCTAGGCCAGAGCCAATCCGCACATGGCCGCGCGAAGTCGGCCGCAGATTGCAAACACTGGCGGTAAAGGCTGGAAATGCATGCAGAGGATCACCGAACTTTTCCAGCGATAACGGCTGTACGTGATACTCCAGATTAGCCGTTGCTTGCCCCTGATCCGACTTGGCAAACGCTCCCAGCTGCGAAGGCGCCATCGACATCGGGCCGCTCTGGGTCAGCAGATATTCCATGCCGATTCTAGCCTTGCCGAACCAGCTGCTGCTCATCGTATTCAAGGTGCTGACGCCGCTGACTTTGAACGCCATGCGGATCTGCAAATGGTCTTGCAGGTTCTCGCCGACGCCCGGCGTATCCTGCATCACAGGAATCTGATGCTGCTGCAATAAAGCTGCCGGACCGATACCCGACAGCTGCAAAATATGCGGTGAGCCGACAGCACCCGCACTTAGCAACGTTTCGCGATCTGCCTCGGCATTCCATTCCTTGCCTCCGCCAGAAAACTCAACGCCTTTGCACACCAGCCCCTGCTCGCCACGCTCAAGCATCAGGCGCTTGACCTGACAGCCGGTCATGATCTCCAGGTTGCCGCGCCGCGCCGCAGAACGTAAAAAAGCCTTCGATGCATTCCAGCGGATACCGCGCTTTTGATTGACGTCGAAATAGCCGGATCCTTCATTATCGCCACGATTGAAATCATCGATTTTAGGAATACCGGTTTCCGCTGCTGCGTCCTGGAATGCGTCTAGTATTTTCCATGAGAGACGCTGTTTTTCCACGCGCCATTCGCCGCCTGCGCCATGGAATTCATTGGCGCCGTTATAGTGATCCTCGCTCTTTTTAAACAGCGGCAGCACCTGCTCCCAGCGCCATGAAGGATCATC
This sequence comes from Collimonas arenae, assembly GCF_000786695.1. Taxonomy (NCBI): domain Bacteria; kingdom Pseudomonadati; phylum Pseudomonadota; class Betaproteobacteria; order Burkholderiales; family Oxalobacteraceae; genus Collimonas; species Collimonas arenae. The sequence goes on from NZ_CP009962.1 coordinate 5,545,925, forward strand.
CGTCAGCTGTGCCCATTGATCATAATCACGAGCCTGGCCACGCATGTATATCATGCCGTTGATAGAAGAACTTCCGCCTAATACTTTACCGCGCGGATAAAGCAAACTGCGGCCATTCAAACCGACATCAGGTTCAGTCCGGTACAACCAGTCGGTGCGGGGATTATTGATGCAATACAGGTAGCCGACCGGAATATGGATCCAGATGTAATCGTCCTTTGCGCCCGCTTCAATCAGCAGCACCCTGACCGAACTATCCTGCGTCAAACGATTAGCCAGCACACAACCGGCAGTCCCCGCACCGATGATGATGTAGTCATACTTACCCGCTGATTCCATGCGCCTCTTTCTATTTTTATGTGATTTTTTTCTTGTAATTTTTATTCAAAAACAGAAAAAACCTGCCCGTTAAAATTACGGAATGCATGAAAAAAATCAAAAGATATTCTTAAGATTTTCTCCATGCGCTATGTGCTTTTTGTTGACAGGATTTTCAAATAATTAAATAATTATTTATATCATTTATACTATTTATTTAGCGACCGGCATGGTGAACTCCGCTCCCTTTGAAATCGTCTGCGGCCAGCGCTGCATGATCGATTTGTAACGCGTATAAAACCGCACGCCTTCTTCGCCATAGGCATGCGCATCGCCAAACAACGAGCGCTTCCAGCCGCCGAACGAATGCCACGCCATCGGCACGGGAATAGGCACGTTGACGCCAACCATACCGACTTCTACCCGACGTGAAAATTCGCGTGCCGTATTGCCGTCGGATGTAAACAGCGCCACGCCATTACCGAATTCATGTGCGTTAATCAGATTCACTGCAGATGCAAAATCGGGAACCCGCACAATGCACAGGACCGGGCCGAAAATCTCTTCCTGGTAGATTTTCATTTCCGGCGTAACCCCGTCAAACAACGATCCGCCAAGGAAGAAGCCCTGCTCCAGACCCGGTACTTTCAAACCACGGCCATCGACCAGCAACCTGGCGCCGGCAGCGACGCCGCTCTCGATATAGCCTTCTATTTTTTCCTTATGCACAGCGGTGACCACCGGCCCCATTTCAGCATCGGCTTCCATGCCATTCTTGACCTTCAAAGCCTTGACGCGCGGAATCAAAGCCTCAATCAATTTATCTGCAACATTGCCTACCGCGACAGCAACCGAGATCGCCATGCAACGTTCGCCGGCTGAACCATACGCCGCACCCATCAAGGCATCCACAGCCTGGTCCAGATCCGCATCCGGCATCACCACCAGATGATTCTTGGCGCCGCCCAACGCTTGCACCCGCAATGGATATGCGCCTTTGCGCTTGGCGCCTTCCTGGTAAATATATTCTGCAATCGGTGTGGATCCGACGAAGGACACTGCCTTGACGTCAGGATGCTGCAGCAAGGTATCCACCGCCAGCTTGTCGCCCTGCACCACATTGAATACGCCATCCGGCAAGCCCGCTTGCTTGAACAAGTCCGCCATCATCAGCGAAGCTGACGGATCGCGTTCCGACGGCTTCAAGATGAACGTATTGCCGGTCGCAATCGCCATCGGCGCCATCCACAGCGGCACCATCACCGGAAAATTGAAAGGCGTAATTCCGACGGTAACGCCAAGCGGCTGGCGCAGATTCCAGTTATCGATACCACCGCCGATATTGTCTGTAAATTGGCTCTTCAACAGTTGCGGTGCGCCACATGCAAACTCGACGATTTCAATACCGCGGGTGACCTCTCCCTTGGCATCGGAAAACACCTTGCCATGCTCACGCGTGATCGCGGCTGCCAATGCATCATGATTTTGCTCCATCAATTCCTTGAACCTGAACATCACCCGTGCACGCTTTAGCGGTGCGGTATCTGCCCAGGCCGGCGCCGCTGCAGATGCCGCGGCAACCGCTGCGTTCACTTCCTCGATGCTACCCAACACAACCCGGGCGGAAACCGCGCCGGTCGCCGGATTGAAAACATCTTGCTGGCGGCCGCTGGCCGATTCAGTCACTTTGCCGTTGATGTAATGTTGAATCAGAGGGGTGGAGCTTGATGAGGTAGTCATAAGGATTCCTTTGGTTGGGTCCGGGTTGGATTTACGTCGTATTTTTTGCCCAGAATATCGTTAGCCATACCAACAATCCAATGAGTTATGATCAACACCATTATAAGGATTACTAATAATCAACCCATCATGATGAAAATTTAAGCAAATGGACCTCACCCAACTTCGCGCTTTCGTCACGGTTGCCCGTGAAGGAAATCTGACACGAGCAGCTGAATTGCTGCATGTCACCCAACCGGCGGTCAGCCTGCAAATCAAATCGTTGCAAACCAGCCTGAACCTCCAATTATTCATTCGCGTCCCCAGCGGCATGGCGTTAACCGACGAAGGCATCAAGTTACTGCCTTTTGCAGAACGTGCAATTGCCGTCATGTCCGAACTACGCCAACAAGCCGCCAGCTTACATCCAGGAAACTCAAAAATATTGAGTGGAAAACTCGCGATCGGCACCATTCTCGATCCGGAATTTATCCGTCTAGGGGCTTTTCTCCAGCGACTTGTCGAAAGTTATCCACAGCTTTCTACACAATTACAGCACAGCATGTCAGGCGATGTTTTGCAGCAAATCAAGTCTGGCCATCTCGATGTCGGCTACTACCTTGGTACGCCAAACAAGAGTTTTCACCGCCTGACATTGACACAATTTACTTACTGCGTGCTTGCACCGTCCGGTTGGAAAAGCCGGATTTCCGGAAAAGACTGGCCTGCTTTGGCAAAACTTCCTTGGATCTGGACACCGCCAGAGTCGGCACATCATCGTTTACTCAGTAAAACGTTTGCACAATATAAAGTTATTCCGAATAAAGTTGCCTTGGTTGACCAGGAACCATCAATGCTAGACCTAGTGAAATCCGGCGTCGGACTTTCACTTGTCAGAGAATCAATTGCATTGCGTGAAGCGCATGCGCATGGCCTGGTCATTTCCGACACGGTCAATTTATCGACAGAACTTTCGTTTATTACACTGGATAAACGTAAAGATGAACCGGTTATTGCCGCAGTCTTTGCCATATTGAAAACAATCTGGAAAACCTGATCTTCTGAAAGCTGGTTTTGAGGGGTACATTCACCCTTTTTTCAGTTTTCTCGCCTCTTCGTGTTTACGTTTACTGATTTATATATATGAATAGTAGTAATAGTTAACACCCTGCTTTTCTGTGGATAAGTCGAAATTTGACTATTCATTCAATCACTTACAACTTGGATAAGCGCTGAGTAAACCTTGTATCTGGAAAGAACATTTCTTGGATAAAAATAGGGTTGTGAATAACAGCTTCGCTTATGCACATTGGATTCCTATAGTTATCCAAAGACTTATCCACAGTTGCATTTTTGCAGTTCTTCTAAATTACCTTTCTGTGTCGATTTTTCTTTTACTTTGTTAAAAGCCTTTCTTGAGAAAACACCGTTTTTTTTCATAAAAATTGCTTTTCTAACCTCAATTCTGAAATTGTTTTTTTTAAGACAACTTCAAAAGAAAAAGCTTTTCGGTTTTGTATTTAAAGATTTATATATATAAATAGTAATAGTAGTTAACGTCCTGCTTTTCTGTGGATAACCAAGAATTTGACCGTTCATTCAATGACTTACTACTTGGATAAACGCTTGGTAATCGGTGTATCACAGCAGAATAATTCTTGGATAAAAAGTCGTCTGTGGAAAACTAAGTACGATATTCACAATGAGAAAACAGGATTTCCACAGGTTTATCCACAAAATGACGAAAACAAGACATTTTTAATGCTTTTAAAGCAATAAATGTCTTAGTTCCAAAAAAAATCGTTATCTGCGTAAAAAATGGGCATCGCAGTGGGATGCGAAAAATCTAGACAAGTGAAATGCTATCCTTTAATGTACGCAAAGCGTATATAAAGGAGAAGCGAATGATCGATCAGCAGACTTTTCTTCGCGATGCGATGCGTCGCCTTAACCTGACCAGAGAAAATTTTTCGGACCGGATTGGCATCCGAAAGCGCGCGCTGGATACTTGGATTTTGCCCGAAACATCTGGTGAATTCAGGGTTATGCCAGACATTGTGACAAAATTTGTCAGTGAAATTTTGCATGGTAGTTTGGTCGAATTAAGTAATACGCAGAGCGTATATATCCCTGATCCGAACACACCGCTCCGCTCACGTATCGGCCATGACGGCAAACCACAATTGCTTTCTGTAGATCAGTTTTCACGCGATTCGCTCGAAGAACTGTTCCGGGTCGCTGACATCATGCAGCCCATTGCAAGGCGCCAGAAGGTCTCACGCATCCTCGAGGGGGCCGTACTAGCCAATTTGTTCTTTGAAGCCAGCACGCGCACGCGTATCAGCTTTGGTGCGGCTTTTTGCCGGCTGGGTGGCTCGGTGTGCGATACCACCGGCTTTACTTTCTCATCGATGACCAAGGGCGAGTCGATTTACGACACCAGCCGGGTTATCAGCGGTTATGTCGACGCATTGGTGGTACGCCACCCGGAGCAAGGCGCCGTGGACGAATTCGCTCGCGCCACCAACATCCCTGTGATTAACGGCGGCGACGGACCAGGCGAGCATCCAAGCCAGGCGATTCTCGACCTGTACACCATCCAGCGCGAGTTCTCCCGCTTGGGCAAACTGGTCGACGGCGCTCACATCGTCATGGCCGGCGATCTGAAGTACGGACGCACGGTGCATTCTCTGATCAAGTTGCTGGCACTGTATTGTGGTCTCAGGTTCACCCTGATTGCGCCAACCGGCCTTGAGATGCCAGCGCACATCCTGGAACGCATCGCCCGCGGCGGCCATGTAGTGGAAACCTCGACCTCATTGGCGCACGGCTTGAAAGGCGCGGATATCGTCTATGCAACGCGAATTCAGAAAGAGCGCTTTGCAGATGAAGCGATCGAAGGCTATACCCCGGATTTCCAGATTAATCAGGCCTTGATCAATGCCACCTGCAGTGCCGATACCATCGTCATGCATCCCCTGCCGCGCGACGGTCGGCCAGGGGCAAATGACCTCAGTACAGACATGAATCATGATCCACGGCTGGCGATCTTTCGCCAGACCGATAACGGGATCCCGGTAAGAATGGCGATTTTCGCGACCTTGCTAGGCGTGGAAAACCAGGTACAGCACTCGATGCGCGACGTGACCTGGCGTTCGCCCCACCATGTGGGGCCTGATGATGCGGCGTTTGACGGTTTGGATTGAAATTTGCCGATCCGGCCGTTACAACAACGGCCGGAGGCGGGAGAATAGATAAGAAATTGTACTTGCGCTTATTTCTTTGGACGGCTGGTTTTGCCCGGCGGCGGCGCCACCGGTTTTTGCTTTTGCTGCGCCAGCAGAGCCGCGCAATCGTTCTCCTGGGCCGGCGTGATATTGATCAAAGGGATTACTGCCGCCACCGGCGCCAGTATGCCCAGCGCAATCGCGCCGCCAGCCTTCAAAGCCAGTATGCCCTTGTCTACCCCTACGTCAGGGTTCTTAAAGCTGCCTGTGACGTGTAGCGGCGATCTAAGCGAGAAAATCCGCATACCCTTGCTCTCGGGCTTGATCTGCAACGCCAGCGTTTCCTGGGCCAGGTTGATTTGACCTTGCACGTTGATGACGGCGTCCTCCGTATCCATCACAAAGGTGCGCGTCTGCATCACCCCGTTGTTCACCGCAAAATCGCTGGCCAGGCAGTTTAGTTTGACTTGCTTGTCGCCGAACAGTTTGGAAATCACCACATTGCCGATATTGAGGCCGGCGGCCTCCAGCAGGAATTTACTGATAGTGCCTTGGTTGATCACAGTTTTCAGCTCGCCATTCGATGCGCCAAGCAGCGTCGCAACCGAATTGCCGACGGCGCTCAGGGACGCATCGCCATTCACTTCGCCCAGGCTGGCCTGCGCCGATTCAAAGGTCGGGAACAACTGTTTGATTTTCAGATGGCGCGCCGAAATTTTCATCTCCGCCTTGATCTGTTTGTTGTTGCCGTCCAGTTTGATGGTCGAAATCAGGTTGCCGCCGGCTACGCCGAAATTCAAGGGGGTAAGGGACAGCACACTGTCCTTCAGGTGCAGATCGGCGACCAGATCCTGGATCGGCAACTCCTTGCCGCGAATGATCTTGCGCCCGGTGAACTTGACGTCGGCGTCGATGCTGCCCCAGCGGCTCGTATCGAACTGCTCCACCGGCAGCACCTTGTTGGCGGGTTGCGCCGCACCGTCGCCGCGATTGGCTTTGCTGGCGTTGGAGTCGGCGCCGATCAGCGGCGCCAGGTCTTCCAGCCTGAGTTGGTTGGAAAGCAGCGTGCCTTTCAACAAAGACCGCGGTTTTTGCGCAATAAATTCCAGTGTGCCGGATAAATCGCTGGAGCCGACGCGGCCGCTGAACCTATCGTAAGTCCAGTCGCCGCCGGCGCTGTTGAGTTTGCCGATCAGCCGGCCTTCGGTAGAAAACGGTGGTGTCGCCGGCAGCACGATGCCGGTCAGCGGATACAGGTTGGACATGCTGGCGCCCGACAGTTTCAAGCGCAGGTCGAGCGCGGCCAAGTCGCTTGGCTTGGTCAACGTCCCTTTTACGCCAATCGATGTTTTGCCGATGCGGACATTGGCTTGCAGCGGGAACGGCGTGCTGCTGTTTTGCAGAGACAGCACCGCGCCGGCCTTGCCGTCGCCGCTGACGGGCGTTTTGTTAAAGGTACCCGCGACTTTCCAGCCGATGCCGTAGCCTTCGGTAGTGATGGCTGGCAGGCTGTCGATGTCGGCTTTGATATCTACTTTGCTGATGGGATCAAGCAGGCGCACCGTGCCCTTGGCGAGTACCAGCTTTTGCAGTTCCATCTGCCAGGCTGAAGGTCCGCTGGATGCGAAAGTCCAGTTATTGTCGCCATCCGGCTTGCGTTCCAGCGCGACAATGGGAGAGTCCAGCTCCAGAGACGGCACCACGATGCGGTGCGCCAGCAGCGGCAAGGGATTCAATGAAAACGTCAGCTGGCCGATTTCCGCCGTGTGCGGTCCAGTCTTGGCCCAGGCAGGATTGTCGAGCACGATGTCTTTTGCACTCAGGCGTGGCCACGGCACCCAGCGTCGCCAGCTATCCTGGTCGGTTTGCGATGCTTGCCAGGTCAGCGACAAGTCGCCGCGAATTGCAAACGGCCGGCCGGTGGCCTCACTGACACGCTGGTTAAGCCACGGTTTGGCGCGATTCCAGTCGAAGGTAAGAAGTAACGCCACGCACAAGGCAATCAACCCCGCCAGGGCAGCAATCGACCACAGGAAAATTTTTGCCGGACGAAATTTAGAGATAGTCATGGATTTGTGAGGTAGGCAACGCTAAAAAGTTCAATTCGACAAGTATCCTCCGGATTCGTCAGTTAGTGCTTTACCAATTTCAGCCGGGTCACGCAATCACCGTTCACAACGTACAACGTATGTCATCGGGATATCGTTTACAGGCGTTAACACAAAATACAGCGCAAAACATTGGCGAATCCCGTCAACGGCTTACAGTTTGTGAGACATGCAAGAGTTTGTAACCCAGTGTAGTCAATACAAATTGCCGTGCTAGCTTGTAAACAGTGCACATTCACTGTCCATTCCCGATGTATGGAGTAAAAAATGACTAACAATAAGAAACCCATGAAGCTGTTGCAGAGCGCTTCCATTTGCGTCGCTCTGATGTCGCTAGCCGGCTGTGACAAGAAACTTGACGCGCCGGCGCAGGCATCCGTGCCGCCGGCGCCGCAAGCCCAAGCTGCTCCCGCCTATGTACCGCCAACCGCTGATCAGTTGTATCAGCTGGTAGGCCCGATTGCCTTATTCCCGGACAAGCTGGTGGCGCAAGTGCTGGCTGCGTCCAGTTATCCCGACCAGGTAAGCGCGGCAGACAACTGGCTGGCGCAAAACAAGAATTTGAAAGGCAACCAGTTGCAGGACGCCGCCAACCAGCAGCCATGGGACGTCAGCGTCAAAGGCTTGACGCAGTTTCCTAGCGTGCTGGATCAGATGGCACATAACATTCCTTGGACCTCGGCGCTCGGCGATGCCTATGTCAACGATCCGACGGACGTCATGAACGCGATCCAGGTGATGCGCCAGCGCGCCGCCGCCAGCGGCAATCTGAAGAACAGCAAGCAGCAGCGGATTGCTGTCGCGCCGCGGGTGCAGGAAGAGCCGCCGAGCGGCTACGCGCCGCCGCCTGATGAACCGCCGATCTATGACGGCCCGGAAGTGATTCCGCCGCCTCCGCAAACCTATGTGATCGAGCCGGCTGAACCCGATGTGGTCTACGTGCCGGCCTACAATCCAGGCGTGGTGTATGGTGAGCCGCTACCTGTCTATCCGGGTTATTACTACGAACCGCCACCAGTCTATTACCCGCCGGGTGAAATCATTACGGCTGGCGTACTTACCTTTGGCTTGGGGGTTGCCGTCGGCGCCGTGATCGAGAATCACGGCTGGGGCTGGCATTCCTGGGGTATGCATTGGGGCGGTGGTGGCGGAGGCGGCAACTGGAACGGCGGTGGAGGCGGCGGTGGTTGGCACCGGCCGGCGGTGGTGTATAACAACAACACTTATGTGTCGCGTTCCACCACGATCATTAACCGTGTGACCAACAACTATAACAACAGCACCGTCATCAACAACAATACGCGGAATAATTTCGGACCCGGGCAGGCCAACAACCAGGCCTTTCCCAATGGCCGTCCTGGCGGCCAGCCGGGCGGGGGCGCGGCGAATTTCAGCGCAGCCCGGCCGAACATGGCCCAGCCTAATGTGGCCCGACCTAATTTCGCACCACAGGGAAATTCGCAGCAACAGCATCCTGGGCCGAATGCCGCGCCGTTTGCTGGCGGGCCACGGCCTAACCATCCGCAGCCGGATTTCAACCACATGACACGGCCTAATTTCGGCAAGGTTCCGCAAGCCGGCGGCCCGTCTGCTGCTGCCAGCGCGAATCAGCTGGCGCGGCCGGGTTTTGGCCAGCCAGGACAGAATGGCAATCCGGTGCCGAACCATTTGCAGCAAAACGCCTTGAGCCATACTCCTGCCATGCAACGAAACCTGGGTGGTGAAAGGCCGCCGGTGAATTTGAACCAGCATCCTTTTGGTGGTAACCAGCCGCGGCCTGAGTTTAACCGCCCGGCCCCTGCTCCCGCTCCGATGGTCAAGCCGCAGCCAAGCCCCGTACCGCAAAATGTGCAAAACCGACCGCCTCAGCAGTTCGAGAACAGGCCTAACGGTGGCCAGCAGATGCATCAGGAAATGAACAGGCCGGCACCCGCTCCGCCAGCTGCGTTCAATCGTCCACAACCACAGCCGCAAATACGTCCGCAGCCACAACCACAGCCCCAGCCACGGCCGGAACCGCGGCCACAGCCACAACCACAGATGCAGGCGCCGCATCCAGCGCCGCCGCAGCAAAATCACGAGGTGCATCACGACGGTGGCAACGGGCATCCCGACAAGCGGGACGAACATAAATAAGCAGATGGGAAAGAAATCCGGGCGGCTGGATTTCTTTAGTACTTGATGTCTTTGATAAAAAAAGCTGGCTGAACTTAAGTTCAGCCAGCTTTTTTATTGCACACGAGGCGTATCAACTACATTGACATTGGTGAAGTGTTTTACGCTTGCAAAGTCATCAGGCTGGCATTGCCGCCGGCGGCCGTGGTGTTGACGCAGACAGCACGTTCGGCGAGCAAGCGCCATAGCGGAATCGAAGCGTATTCCGAGGTTTCCAGCAAAGGCACCAGCGCGCCGGATCTTTCACTCAGCGCCGTCAGCAAAGGACGCAAGCGCAAGGTGCCTGCGCCGTCCACCAGGGCCAGTTGCAGGCGCAAGGAGTGGCCGTCGGCGTCGAGCGTGTCGACCATACGGATGGACGCGCGCACCGATTTCGGCAAACCGTCCGGTATCATCGCCGCAGACGTCTTTTCGACGACGGGGAAATTACCGGTGGCAAACACCGCAGCCAGTTGATTCAGCATGGCGCCGACATTATCTGCGCTGCACAGAATTGCACCACGCGGCGCAAACGACAGGCTGTTGCGTTCGCCCGTCGGGCCAGGCAACACCAGCGAAGTGCCGAGCCAACTGGCGTGCATGTATTCTTCGCCGAGCGCCGCAATCCGCTGATGACCGTGGGTCTTGGCCCAGCCCAGCAAGGCTTGCAGGACCGGCGTGTCGATGGTTGCATCGGCATTCGGCGCATGAATCGTGTGCGCTCCCAGCGACACCGAAGGATTGCGCTGCAGGCGCTTCAGGTAAAGCGGGCCGCCAGCCTTGGGGCCGGTGCCGGATTTTCCTTCGCCGCCGAACGGCTGCACGCCGACCACCGCGCCGACGATATTCCGGTTCACATAAATATTGCCGACGTGGGCGTGGCCGACGATGTAATCGATGGTTTCATCGATACGCGAATGGATGCCCAGCGTCAGGCCGTAACCGCTGCCGTTGATCGCCTCGATCAGTTGCGGCAGTTCATTGCGGGCGTAACGCAGCACGTGCAATACCGGGCCGAATACTTCGCGTTTCAGTTCCGACATCGAACCGATTTCGATCAGCGTTGGCGCCACAAAAGTGCCATTGGCTTGCTCTGGCGGCAGCGGCAACTGGAAAAAATTCTTGGCGGTGCTGCGCATTTTTTCGATGTGCGCCAGCAATTGACCTTGTGCTTCGGCATCGATCACCGGCCCGATATCCGTCACCAGGCGATCCGGATTGCCAACCCGCAGTTCCTGCATGGCGCCCTTGAGCATATGCAAGGTGCGGTCGGCGATATCGTTTTGCAGGCACAGCACGCGCAACGCCGAGCAACGCTGGCCTGCGCTGTCGAAGGCCGAACTCAGCACGTCTTGCACCACTTGTTCCGGCAAGGCGCTGGAATCCATGATCAAGGCGTTCTGGCCACCCGTCTCAGCGATCAGCGGCAAGTCCACCGACTCTTCCAAAGCGCGTTTTGCCAGTGTGCGGTTGATGATCTGCGCGACTTCCGTCGAGCCGGTAAAGATCACGCCCTTGACGCGTGGATCGGCCGTCAGCGTGGCGCCGACGGTATCGCCCTGTCCCGGTAAAAATTGCAAAGCCGCATGCGGCACGCCCGCTTCATGCATCAGTTGCACCGCACGTGCGGCGATCAGCGGGGTTTGTTCCGCTGGCTTGGCCAGCACCACATTCCCTGCCGCCAGCGCAGCGCTGACTTCACCTACAAAAATCGCCAGCGGGAAATTCCACGGGCTGATGCAGACGACCGGCCCCAGCGCCAGCGCATTTTGCGTGTGGCGGACCTGCGCCGCGTAATAGCGTAGAAAATCAACCGCTTCGCGCACTTCGGCGATGGCGTTAGGCAGCGATTTCCCTGCCTCCCGGATGGCCAGTGCAATCAGTTCCATCTGATGTTCTTCAAACAGCGCTGCCGAACAATCGAGTTTTTCGGCGCGCTCCGCCGGCGGCAGGGTTTGCCAATCCATGGCGTAGACGCTGGCCGCATACAGGGCTTTATCGACATCGCCGACGCTGGCTTCGACTACACTGCCGACTACATCGCGATGATCCGCCGGATTCAGCACCGGACGTGCGGACTGATCGTAGGTTTGCGGATCGCTCAACAATGGCGTGACATGCCATTGCTGCTGGCCGAAAACGCTGAAAGCGCTATCGACCTGGCGCAATACTTCTTCGTTGCTCAAATCAAGACCGGCCGAATTCTTGCGTTCCGCGCCAAACATCGCAGGCGGCAGGGAAATCTGTGGATGCGGCTCGCCGCCCAGTTGCTGTGCGGCTTGCAGCGGATCGGCGATCAGTGAATCGATCGAGACATTTTCATCGACGATCTGGTTGACGAAGGAAGAGTTGGCGCCGTTTTCCAGCAAGCGGCGCACCAGATAGGCCAGCAAGGTTTGATGTGAACCGACCGGCGCATAAATCCGGCATGGCTTGTCCAGCATGTCTTTTCCGACTACCTGGTCGTACAAGGTTTCACCCATGCCGTGCAGGCACTGGAACTCATAATCTGTGATGTTTTTTTCCTTGGCCCAGCTATAGATGGTCGCCAGCGTATGTGCGTTGTGCGTTGCAAACTGCGGATAGATCACATCGGTGGACGCCAGCAATTTCTGCGCGCAAGTCAGGTAAGAAACGTCGGTGTAAACCTTGCGTGTATAGACAGGGAAGCCAGGCAGGCCGTCGACTTGCGCACGCTTGATTTCAGAATCCCAATACGCGCCCTTGACCAGCCGCACCATGAACTTGCGGCCGCTGCGGCGCGCCAGGTCGACCAGGTAATCGATTACAAAAGGACAGCGTTTCTGATACCCCTGCACCACGAAACCGATACCCTCGAAGCCGGCCAGATCGGCATCGAAGGCCAGCGCTTCCATCAGGTCCAGCGACAGTTCCAGGCGGTCCGCTTCTTCGGCGTCGATGTTGAGGCCGATGTTGTATTGCTTGGCCAGCAGCAGCAACTGCTTCAGGCGCGGCAACAGTTCTTGCATGGTGCGTTGGCGTTGCGCGCGCGAATAGCGCGGATGCAGCGCTGACAGCTTGACCGAGATGCCTGGCCCCTGCTTGATGCCGCGTCCGGCCGAGGCCTTGCCGATGGCATGGATCGCATCTTCATAAGAACGGTAGTAAGCCGCCGCATCTTCTTCGGTCAGCGCCGCTTCGCCCAGCATGTCGTACGAATAGCGATAGCCGCGCTTTTCGTTGTCGCGGCTGTTGCTCAAGGCTTCGGCGATGGTCTGGCCAGTGACGAACTGGTTGCCTAGCATACGCATGGCAACATCGACACCTTTGCGAATCAGCGGCTCGCCGCCGCGGCCGATCAGTTTGGTCAGCGCCGAACCCAGCCCGCTTTCGCTATTGGTGGAGACCAGCTTGCCGGTAATCAGCAAGCCCCAGGTAGCTGCATTGACGAACAGCGATGGCGATTCACCCAGATGGCTACGCCAGTCGCCCTTGCTGATCTTGTCGGCGATCAGACGGTCGGCGGTTTGGTGATCGGGAATGCGCAACAGGGCTTCTGCCAGGCACATCAAGGCCACGCCTTCTTCCGACGACAGTGAAAACTCATGCATCAAGGCGTCCACGCCCGATGCGCGTGTGCGCTTTTCACGTACTGCCTGCACCAGCTTGCGCGCCAGCGCCTGGCTGGCGGCATACGAACTGGCGCTGGTCTGCACTTGCGACAGCAGCCATTGCACGGCCAGCGTTTCGTCGCGGCGATAAGCAGCGGTAATGGCGGCGCGCAGCGGCGTGGCGTCGGCCATCATCTCGGCGTGGAAAGCGGTGAAGGCGGTGCTGAATGGTGAGGGAGTACTGCTGGACGGCTGGGATGCGGGCTGTAGCGGCGGCATGGCGATTGTCTCGGTAAGGGTATTTGTTTTGTCAACTTGCTATGTTTTCAAGCAAGCTGCCGGCAAGCCGACGCCTGGCGGCAATGCCGGGATTTCCTGCGCAATGTGTGGCGGGAAATGCAACATCGCCGCCCGGCGTTCAGTTTGCCGGCAAGCATTGCTTTCAATGATTCTTCTAGCCTTCCAGGAAAGCTGAGTTGTTCGATTGTAGGCGGCATCGGCATGGATTAATTCTGGTAATAATGCCTGCTATCAAAATTTTGTTATTGGTGAGAAAATTTAACCGAATAAAATTTTTCGGAAGAGTGCGCATGCTTGACAAGATCAGTAAGAAAATCCTGGCCGAACTGCAAAATGATGGTCGCATCAGCAATGTCGACCTCTCGGCCCGCGTCAACTTGTCGCCCGCCGCCTGCCTCGAACGCGTGCGCAAGTTGCAGGATGCCGGCTACATCCTGCACTACAGCGCCCAGCTTAATCCGCAGTTGCTGGACGTCGCGCTGCTGGTGTTCATCGAGGTAGTGCTGGACCGCACCACGCCGGAAGTATTCGAAGCCTTTAGCCAAAGCGTGCAGATCATCCCCGAGGTGCTGGAATGCCACATGGTGGCCGGCGGTTTCGATTACCTGGTCAAGGCGCGGGTCAAGGACATGAACGCCTACCGCGAATTTCTCGGCAAGTCGCTACTGCAGCTCAAAGGCGTGCGCGAGACGCATACCTATGCAGTGATGGAAGAGGTCAAGCACACGACCAAATTGCCTATCCGCTGAAACGCGGCGAACAATCTACCAGAGCATGATAAGTGAGAACCACAATGAATCGACTGATATTGGCGGCGGCATGTTTCGCCGCCCTGCAAGGATGTGCCAACATGGCTGACCCGGCCCCGGCTCCCCAATCCGACCCGCACGCGGTTAATTCAGCTGAAGGATGTGCGGCGGACAAACAAGATGACAATGCGCTGATCGGCAAGACCGAACAGCAGGCCATTGCGCAGCTGAGCGGATGCCTATGGCGCATCGGCGAGCGTGATGGCGAGCAGTTTGCAGGGACAATGGATTACCGGGAAGCGCGGCGGACCTTGGGTATCGCCGCCGGCAAGGTGATCTGGGTGCGGCGCGGTTGATTATCTGGGGTGACGATGAGAATATTATTTTTGGTACCGGCTGTGCTCGTGACTGTTCTGATGACAGCCTGCACAAGCCCGCCGCCAGCTGCCATGCCAGGCAGCGACCGCGATGCGCATGGGTGTATTCCTTCTGCCGGATACCAGTGGGATGAAGCGCAACAGCAATGCGTCAGGCCGTGGGAAAAGAAATAACCGCAGGTCTTGTTATCGCGGATGGCCAAGACAGGCGCTTGGCCAATATGGCGCTACTGACTAGAGCTTGAGCGCAGCGCTAATCCGGTCAAGCCGAGTCCCAGGTTGCGGCTGTCGGCACTTAAACCCAGGGAAGCAGGAGAAACCGGGTTTTCCATTTCAAATTCGATCTTGAGCAGACCTTTGCTCTTCGCAACCAGGTCACCAGGAATCTTTACCGTTCGCACACTGTCGGCTGCATCAAGGGGGTATTGATATTTGAATGTACCAAGTTTCTGGTCATTGACGAAAACAAGGACATTCAATGTTTGATGCGTCGGTACAAGAAAAGCACGAGAGTTGAATTCAAGGTCGATGGCGCTGCCCTCGGCAGCCGCAACCCGCATGATTAAACTGGCGGTTCGCGCACCAGTCCATCTGCCCCAATCCTCGGCCGGCGACCAGCCATCCAGGATAAATTTCTCACCTGTGCCATCTTTTGAAAATGAAACTGCTTCCCCAAATTGGTAGCCGGCCGTTTCGGAGAGATAATTTATTTCTCCCGGAGTGAGCCATTTATTATTGCCGATATCGTATTCGCAGACGCCCTGCAGATTGTGACTACTGACATAGTTTCCCACGCGATAAACATACATGGGCCTGTCTTCAAATATCCAGTCCGGCGGATTGAAGGTGGCAAAACCATTCAGCGTCGGGATGCCGAACGTATCTGAAAGCAGCATCGCTTGCACATTCTGTCCATACAAACTCGAAATGAAATCGCCTGATTTTGGCACCGGGTTGGTGACAAAAAAGGAAGTGCATTCCTTGGAAGACGGCGCCGCGTTGTTCACCATTGCCATGTGTTTTTTTACTTCCAGGCCGACTTCCTTGTGCACATTAATCTGGCCGAGACAAACCAGCGATAGCAAGGCGAAGATTGGCATCCTGAATTTTTTAAACAGCGTCCATAGGTTGGAAAAATATACCGCGATCAAAATGGAGACTGGGAATGCCAGGAAAATATAGAACCTGGCAATGACACGCAAGCCGCGGCCCCCTGGGACCAATGAACGAACGAAGAACCACAGCGAATGACCCGAAAACGAGAGCGGTAGCAGCATTGCAAGCAAGGTTGCGCAAGCGAGGACCTTGAACCAGCGCGGACTAGCGCTGGTTTTTTTTAAAATCAGGCTAAAGATGATGAATATGGCCAGTATAAAGACATCCGGGGTGAACCCGACTTGATATTCTCCAGGCCGCCACATTCCCGGAAAACGGTTGTCGATAAATTCAAAGAGCCGCCCCCACAGCAAACTGCCTTTGCCGTAGTTAAGAATATCAAGATAGTGAAGACTGTAAAAAATCTGACTGTCATAACCTTGACCTCCCGTCTCCTTTAATTTTGGCAAATAGACGTACAGAAAAGGGGCTATCGCGAACAGGAAAATCGACGCAATCAAAACAATTTGCCATTTCGAAGAAAGGGCGAGATTGAAAAATGTCTTCATCTTCCCGAAATCAAAATAAGCATAGAAAATGATGCAAATTATTAAAAACAGTCCAAAAAACCAGGCCATGTAAAAGCCTGTGATCAGCATGGCGCCATACAGCAAGGAAAACGCTGTGCTGTACAAAAGCATGGCTTTCCGCTTGCTTGAAAAAACGCTTTGCACGGTTTCAAGCAAAAGAAAAGCCAGCAATGGTAAAAACGCGACGCTGAACAATTGCGCATGTTCAGCACGTGCAGATGAACTGAGAAACAAAGTGAACAACGCAGCGCCCAACAGCGCGATGATATTTTTTTGTTGCAGCCGCCCCAGCAGAGTCGCCATTGAAAGAAAGCCGATGGCCTTGACGGTCATGTGCACCAATTCCTGAGTGACCAGCAGATCGAATCCCAACAGACGATATGGAATCCCAATTACTCCATAAAGAAAGTAGCCATCGTTATATCCAAGAATGTCTTGGTAAGGGTAAAAATACAGAGGCTGGTTCCAGGCCTGGTTGAATTCAAAAACGCGATACCAGTGGGACACCAGAACTGCTTCAATCACGGCGTCGTAATCGCCGCCAAAAATCCAGGAAAAATGGGAATTTATTTGTTGATAGAAGAAAAAATAGATAGATAGCATGCCGATGGCTATCAAGAAGAAGTAATAGCTCGTACTTTGCGTGGCGGGCTCTATTTTTTTTATCATTATTCAAATTTTATTTAAAGAAATCGATTGTGACGTACCCGGAATGGAACGCCTCAGCCAATCTGATCCATTCGGGAGTTTTGTGGCCGTGACCAAGCTTGTACATTTCTTCGTCGGTTGAATTATAGGCCGAGTATAGACCGAGGAATGTTGACCACATCCATGGCAATTCACCGGATATGAAAATGGCGACGACGGAGAACACCGACGTCGCCACTGCTTTTTCAGGAACGCTCCTGCCCGCTCAGGTACTGCTACGTATCGCCAGCCGGAAGCCGAGATCGACGCTGGTTTTTTCCACGGCTTCACGCCTGAGCATCTTGATCAGCAATTGCGCCGCAGTGAAGCCGATGTCGTAGCGTGGCGTGACGATAGTGGTGATGCCCGGATTAGCGTAGGCCGACCAGGGCAAGTCGTTGAAGCCGGCGATCGCCATCTGGCCCGGGACTGACAGGCCGCGGCGCTGGCATTCAAACAGCACGCCAAGCGCCAAGTCGTCATTGCAGCAAAAAACCGCATCGCAATCAGGCGTCTGTTGCAAGATCTGGCCCAGCATCTTGGTGCCGAGTTCGACTGTCGACGGCGCAGGCGTCAGGACTTCTATGCTGTCGTTCAGGCCGGCTTCGGCCAGCGCCCGGCGATAGCCGTGGCGCCGTTTCATCATGCGCGGATCGAGCTGGGCACCGAGAAAACCCGGGCGGCGGTAGCCGCGCTCAATCAGATGGCGGGCGATGCTGTAGCCGGCCTCTTCATGCGAAAAGCCCACCGCGACATCGCAACCTTCAGGATTGATGTCGAACATGCGCACTGCCGGCACATTGTGCGTCGCCAGTTGTTCGCGTAGCGTATCTTGCTGCTCTATCCCGCTCAACAGGAAACCATCCGGCGCGTGCGCCAGGTAGGTACTGATCAACTGGCTCTCCTTGTCCGGCGAATAACCGCTTTCACCGATCAGGAATTTATAACCATGCTGGTTCAAGCTGTCGCGAATCCCGGTCAAGGTTTCGACGAACACCGAATTGCTGAGCGATGGCACGATGACGCCGATCACCTGCGATTTAGCCGAGGCAAGCGTACTGGCGGCCTGGTTCGGTACGTAGCCGAGTTGCTTGATCGCGGCGGTAATCCGCTCGCGCGCTTCCAATTGCACCAGCGTCGGCGTTTTCAGTGCCCGCGATACTGTCATCGGGCTGACCCGCGCCAGGCGTGCGACATCGACGATTGTTACCCTGCCGCTAGCGCGGCTATGACGTGGTTGTTTGAGTTCCGGACTGTTCATTGGACAATGGAATGGTTGTGGTCTCTATGCACTTGGTCGTTTGCCTGAGGCTATTTTGTTTTACTTGTTTTCGGCAGACCGGCTTGACAGCGGCATCGGCAGCGAAATCTTGTCCGTTTAACTAGAACGTCCAATGTTACACGCAAGCCGCGTTTGATAGTTATGGTTTCCTTGGAGTAAGGATACTATCTGCTCCAGTAGCTTAGCTTCAGATTTACTTGAAGATACAATGTTAGCGCTAACATGTGTTGTATCATCTCGCTTCGGCAAGTACTGCACAAGTACTAGAATAGACGGCTGAAGCTGATCCAAAACCCGATCCAAAGCCAGTTCCGCAGCAGCCGTCTCGTCAATGATTCATCGATTAAGAGGACGTTCATGCAAGACCAGCCAGAATACATGCTCGGCGTAGATATCGGCACCACCAGCACCAAGGCGGTGTTGTTTACTACCCAGGGCAAAATCGTTGCGCAGCATGCAGTGGAATATCCCCTGCTCTGTACTACGCCTGGCATGGCTGAGCAGGATCCTGTGCAGATTTATGAAGCGGTGCTGACCGCGATCCGTAACGCCGTCAGCGCCAGCCGTGTCGATGCCGGCCGGATCGCGCTGGTATCCTTCAGCGCCGCCATGCATAGCGTGATTGCGGTCGACAAGGATGGAAATCTGCTGAGCAACAGCATCACCTGGGCCGACAACCGCGCCGGCGCGTGGGCCATCCGGATCCGCGACGAGCTGGACGGCAACGCAATCTACCGACGCACGGGCACGCCGATTCATCCGATGTCGCCGCTGTGCAAGATCATGTGGCTGCGGCACGACCAGCCGCAACTGTTTGCCCGTACCGCACGTTTCGTCGGCATGAAGGAATATGTGCTGTACCGCTTGTTTGGAGAATGGCTGGTCGATCATTCGATAGCCTCGGCAACCGGTATGTTCAACCTGCAGCAGCTGGATTGGGATGACGGTGCGCTGGCCCTGCTCGGTATCAGCCCCGTGCAATTGTCGACGCTGGTCCCCACCACGCATCATCTGACCGGCCTGTCGCCGGCTATCGCGCAGCAATTGGGTCTGTCGCCGGCCACGCCGTTTGTGATTGGCGCCAATGACGGCGTGTTGTCCAACCTGGGCGTCAATGCCATCGGTCCGGGCCAGGTGGCCGTCACCATCGGTACTTCCGGCGCGATGCGTACCGTGATCGACAAACCGCTGACCGATCCTGCGGGGCGCACGTTTTGTTATGCGCTGACCGCCAGGCACTGGGTGGTCGGCGGCCCCACCAACAACGGCGGCAGCATTTTCCATTGGGTGCGTGAGGAGCTGGCTACCACTGAATCGGCGGCCGCCAAGCTGGCCGGAAGCGATCCATATGACGCCTTGACCAAGATAGCAGAGGGCGTGCAGGCCGGTGCCGAAGGCTTGTTGTTTCATCCCTATCTGGCTGGTGAGCGGGCGCCGTTGTGGAATGCAGATGCCCGTGGCTCCTACATCGGGCTGGCGACGCACCATGGCAAGGAGCATATGATCCGGGCCGCGTTGGAAGGCGTCATTTTCAGCCTGTACAGTATTTTGCCCGCAGTCGAAGACCTGATCGGACCGACCACACGCATGATGGCGACCGGCGGCTTTGCCCGGTCGGCGCTATGGCGGCAAATGATGGCGGATATTTTCGAACGTGAAGTGGTGGTGCCGGAAAGTGTGGAATCGTCTTGCCTGGGCGCCGCGGTGCTGGGTTTGTACGGCCTGGGCAAAATCGATTCGCTGGATGCCATCGGCGGCATGGTGGGCGCCACACACCGGCATTTGCCCAATCCGGAGAATGTCGCGCTGTACCGCCGTCTGTGGCCGATCTACGAAGCGATTCCGAAGTTGCTGGAGCAGCAGTACAGGGAGTTGTCGCAGTTTCAGCGCGAAACTGCGGCAAAAAAATTCTAGCGAGAATTGTGTGCGGGGCGGACAGGCATTGCGCCCTATCCGCCAGCGGCTTAATTTAGTCTTCGTCTTCCGGGTCGATCAGGTTGAATTTCTCGTGCGCGGTTTCGCTCAGGTGTCCGCGCAGCCATTTATGCGCCGGGTTGCGCGCATCCCTTTCGTGCCACAACATGTCGACATGGACTGCCGGCGTTGGGAAGGGCAGCTCGCGCGCCACCAGCACGTCCGTCATGCCGGTCGCGCCGATCAGGTGACGCGGCAACACCGTCAGCAAATCGGAACTGGAGACTACCCGGCCAGCCGTAAAGAACTGGTTCACGGTCAGCAGGATGCGCCGCTCGCGTCCCATCGCCGCCAGGGTCTCGTCGATCAAACCGTGCGCACGGCCGGAAAAACTCACCAGCAAATGATGCGACGCGCAGTAGTTATCCAGGGTCAGCACCTGGTTGGCCAGCGGATGATCCTTGTGCATCACGCAGACATATTCGCCGGTGTAGAGCCGCTCATGGTGAATCGGCGAGGCGCTGGTAGTCTGGCCTCCCGCCAGTTGCGCAGCAACTCCCGGGAAAAAACCGACTGCCAGGTCGACGTCGCCACGCAGCAGCATTTGCCGCGGGTCGCGCGTGGTCAGCGGCACCATGCGGAGATTCATTTGCGGCGCGTTGCGCTCGATGGTGCGCACCAGCGCCGGTAGCCACAGCGCGGCGGTAGCGTCCGCCATCGCCATCTGGAAAGTCGTGTGGGCGCGCGAGACATCGAAAGTCTCGGGCGTGATAGCCGTTTCCAGGTCGGTCAATGCGCGCCGCACCACCGGCCATAATTCTTCGGCGTGTTGGGTCGGTTTGACGCCGTGCGCGGTGCGAATCAGCAATTCGTCGTTGAGCGTATCGCGCAGGCGTTTCAAGGCGTTCGATACCGCCGGCTGCGTCATCGCCAGCCGGCTGGCTGCACGGGTCAGGTTTTGCTCGGTCATGACGGCATCGAAGACGCGCAGCAAATTCAAATCAAGCGTTAAAAAACTCATGGTCGGATTTATCGTGTGTTTTGTTGTGTGTTCTTGGGCGAGATGCGGTGGAAATTATTTAGTCTGAAAGCAATATTCACAGATTTTATAACTGTTATATGAAAACACAATGACAGATTTCAAGATACACAAAAATATTGCATTGCCGCATAAACCGCATATCAGGCTAGATTATGTCTGATATATAAAATCGTTGCAGACGCGAAACCAAAGCAATCAGCTCTGGGCGGCCCTCCTTCTATCCTAGGCGTGAGATGGCGAGACAGGCATCGGGCCAGCTCCCGACTCCGGGCGCCATTATTCGTCGAACACATAACTGATATCCCAAATCGAAATTGGATAGCTACTTAGGTAATGCATATACTGCAATGCAACAACACCATTGAGAAGTAGTTCGCATGTCTTTACTCGCTTTTGCCCTGCCCGCTGAAATAGCACTGTTCGACGCATCGGCGTTACTTGCCGCCGCTGCAAGTGCGTTACGGCCGTTGCTGGGTTTGGGGGTACTGGCGACCTTGATGGTGTATTTCAGACCGCTCTGGATGGGGATCTTGCGTGCAGCCTTGATGTTGATCAAGCCGCGTAAATCGCTGGAACAGCGGATTGCCCGCAGTAAGTTCAAAGGGCAGCAACTGATGCGCCGCCTGGCTAATGACCAGGCCCTCAGCCAGCCTAACCTGGCTAACGAACTGCGCATGCTGGCTGGCCGTGATTAACCTTAAGGAGTTTGCCATGCACCAATACATTTACCACGACGAAGACGGCTTCCCGACTTTTGCAGTCATGCAATGGCTGCGCGCACAAGTGACTCGCGCACTGGCCTGGATGGGTTTGAACGGTCTGTAAGACTTCGTCTTCCGCTTTACCGTATTTGATTTTCTGACGTCTCCTCTTTCCCGCGATGGAAGGATTCACCCTACTGCCCTCTGGCCAGTAGGGATTTTTTTAACTCAGGAAACGCAGCATAAAAAACGCCCGCAATCTGCGGGCGTTTTCTATGAGACAGAGCGGCGGAGAGTTACTTCGCCAGATGCTGTTCCAGCGTCTGCTTCACATCCGCGAGTTCTTGCGGCAGGTGATATTTCAACTTCTCGAACAGTTCGGTATGCAAGGCGGTTTCAGCTTGCCAGGCCGCCTTGTCGATTGCGGTAATCGTCTCGAACTGCTGCTCGCTGAAGTCCAGGCCTTCCCAGCTCAGGTCGGCATAGCGCGGTGTGACGCCGAACAGGTGCTCGACGCCGCCGGCGCTCGCTGCACTGCTGCCGTCC
This sequence comes from Collimonas arenae, assembly GCF_000786695.1. Classification (NCBI taxonomy): domain Bacteria; kingdom Pseudomonadati; phylum Pseudomonadota; class Betaproteobacteria; order Burkholderiales; family Oxalobacteraceae; genus Collimonas; species Collimonas arenae. Next base: position 5,568,306 of record NZ_CP009962.1, read on the forward strand.
AAACGCTCCAGCATCCATTTCAGCACGCGCATGTTGTCGCCAAAGCCAGGCCAGACGAATTTGCCGTCGGCGTCGGTGCGGAACCAGTTGACGCAGAAGATCTTCGGCAACTCAGCTTTGCTTTGCGCCGCCAGTTTCTGGCCCAGGGTCAGCCAGTGCTGGAAGTAGTCGCTCATGTTGTAGCCGATGAAAGGCAGCATCGCGAACGGATCGCGCCGCACAATACCTTGCTGGCCGGCAGCGGCAGCAGTGGTTTCCGAACCCATGGTGGCAGCCATGTAGACGCCTTCGACCCAGTTGCGGGCTTCAGTCACCAGCGGCACGGTAGTGGAGCGGCGGCCGCCGAAGATGAAGGCGGAAATCGGTACGCCGGCCGGATCATCCCAAGCCGCGTCGATTACCGGGTTCTGGGTTGCAGCAACGGTGAAGCGTGCGTTCGGATGGGCAGCCTTGGCGCCGGTTTCCTTGGCGATCGCAGGCGTCCAGTCACGGCCTTGCCAGTCGACCAGATGGGCCGGCGCTTCCTTGCTCATGCCTTCCCACCAGACGTCGCCGTCATCGGTCAGGGCGACATTGGTGAAGATGGTGTTTTCACGCATCGACGCCATGCAGTTGTGGTTGGTCTTGTCGTTGGTGCCCGGGGCGACGCCGAAATAACCCGCTTCCGGATTGATCGCATACAGGCGGCCATCGGCGCCCGGCTTGATCCAGGCGATATCGTCACCAATGGTGGTGACTTTCCAGCCTTCGAATCCGACAGGTGGAATCAGCATGGCGAAATTGGTTTTGCCGCAAGCCGAAGGGAAAGCCGCCGCCACATAGTGCTTTTTGCCTGCAGGCGATTCAACGCCCAGGATCAGCATATGTTCAGCCAGCCAGCCCTGGTCGCGGCCCATGGTGGACGCGATGCGCAAAGCGAAGCATTTCTTGCCGAGCAGGGCGTTGCCGCCATAGCCTGAACCGTAGGACCAGATTTCGCGGGTTTCCGGATAGTGGACGATGTACTTGGTCGGGTTGCATGGCCATGCCACGTCTTTCTGACCAGCCGCCAGCGGTGCGCCGACGCTGTGCACGCACGGGACGAAGTCGCCATCGCTGCCCAGCACGTCATACACGGCCTTGCCCATGCGGGTCATGATGCGCATGTTCACCGCCACGTAAGGCGAATCCGAGAGTTCAACGCCGATGTGCGCAATCGGCGAACCCAGCGGGCCCATCGAGAACGGCACGACATACATGGTGCGGCCTTGCATGCAGCCGTCGAACAGGCCGTGCAGCGTGTTGCGCATTTCCGCCGGATCGGTCCAGTTGTTGGTCGGGCCGGCATCTTCCTTCTTGGCTGAGCAAATGAAAGTGCGGTCTTCGACCCGCGCCACGTCCGACGGATCGGAGCACGCCAGGTAGCTGTTCGGACGTTTTTCCTGGTTGAGTTTTTTCATGGTGCCAGCAGCCACCATTTCGCTGCACAGGCGATCGTACTCGGCCTGCGAGCCGTCGCACCAGTAGATTCGCTCCGGCTTGGTCAGCGCCGCGACTTCGGCGACCCAGCTGATCAGCTTTTGCTGTTTGACATATTCCGGCGCGTTGATTGTGGCGATGCCACCCATGCGTGGTTGATTCATGACTACTTACCTCCAATACCAATAAAGAAATCTTCTTCTTGCCAGCCTGAGGGGCGCGGATGATGGGCGCGGTCGGCTGGCTGAATTCTGTTGCGCTCACTGCGAGCGGCAAAAAATGAAATAATGGCCGGGTTTCGATCAACAATGATCGCCAAGGTTTTACTGCTGGCAGAGCCGCACACCATAGGCTGACATTGTTTATTTTATATACATTGTCTTGGAAAAGTCGGCCGATTGTACACCCGATTTGTAGTGAAAATGACCAACTATTGTAGTAAGGTATTTCCCATTTTCCGGATGCTGTTGCTTTATTACGCGACGGCCATTTTTTTACTGTTTTTGATTGAAAAGCCGCTATGAAAATTGCCGTATTGGATGATTATCAAGATTGCATCCGTCATCTCGATTGCTTCAAACTGTTGGATGGACACGAGGTCAAAGTGTTCAATAATTCCGCGCGCGGGCTTGGCCAGCTGGCGATTCGCCTGGCCGATTTCGAGGCGCTGGTGCTGATACGGGAACGCAGCAGTTTTTCCAAAGCATTGCTGCAAAAATTGCCGAAGCTGAAGCTGATTTCGCAAACCGGCAAGGTCAGCGGTCATATCGATGTCGAGGCCGCCACCGCTGCAGGTATTGCGATCGTTGAAGGCGTCGGCGATCCAACTGCCCCGGCCGAGTTGACCTGGGCCTTGATCATGGCTGCCAGCCGGCGCATTCCGCGCTATGTCAGCAATTTGCAGGAAGGCCAATGGCAATCGGTTTCGGCGCTGCCGCAAAACAATGTGCTTGGCACGGTGCTCAAGGGTCGCACGCTGGCGATCTGGGGCTATGGAAAGATCGGCCGCATGATTGCCGGTTACGGCAAGGCGTTCGGCATGCGTGTGCTGGTCTGGGGCCGCGACGCCAGCCGCGCTGCTGCAATCGCAGACGGTTATCAGGCCGCAGAGTCGAAACAACAGTTTTTTGCTGAAGCGGATGTGCTGACGCTGCATTTGCGTTTGAACGACGCCACCCGCGGCATAGTACAAGCTGCCGATCTGGCCTTAATGAAGCCCAGCGCGATTTTCGTCAACACCAGCCGCGCCGAACTGGTCGCCGAAGATGCCCTGCTGCCCGCGCTGCAACAAGGCCGGCCGGGCTATGCCGCCCTGGATGTCTACGAAACCGAGCCGCTGACGCCGGATTCGCCGTTGTTAAGGATGGAGAACGTGCTGGCTTCGCCACATCTTGGCTATGTAGAAAAAGACAGCTATGAATTGTACTTCCGCGCGGCGTTCCAGAACGTGGTTGAGTTTGCCAAGGGCACGCCGAAGAATGTCTTGAATCCGGATGCGCTTCTTCCTAAATAATAGGGAAGAAAACGAAGAAAATCAGTCGTCGCCGGCGCCGGCGCCGCTAGGCAGGAACAGTTTATTCAGCCTGGCGGAAGGCATAGCTAGCGACGTATCGCGCCACATGCCTTGCCAGCCCGGCGGCCATGGCAGCGGCGGCCCGCTGTATTCGGGCACATTCTGGCGTACTGGAATGACTGGAAGGCTTTCTGGCATCGGGCCTTCGCTCCAGCCCAGGCTGAAGGCGTAGTCCGGCAACAGAGCGTCGCACACTTTGGCGAACCAGTTGCTGTGATCCTCGTCGCGCCCCAATGCCTGCGCCAATCCATGCGGATCGAATTGCGCCAAGGCGCTGGCCAGTTCCGGGATGGTGGCACCCGGTTGGTCATTCCAGCCCATCACCGGATTGAAGATATAGTCGGCGCCGGAGCCATACCAGCCTTCGCGCCGCGCTCTTTCCATCCAGCTGCGGCGGCCGCAAAACAAATGCCAGCGCCAGTGCAGGCCGGACGGTTTGGGCCAGCTGTACAGGTACAGCCGTTGATAGCCGGCGCGATGCAGCTCACGCACCATGCCCATCAGGCGGGCATGCGGCATACGGTCCGGCGGCGCACGGCGGAACAGGATAGGCTCGCCGTCCGCATGCTGTACTTCATCGGTGGACAGGTTCAGGTCAAGTGTCCGCTTCTCGCTGCCGAAACGCGCAGCGACCCAACCGGTCAGCAGGTTGACCGACGTAATGACGCCGTAACCGCGGAAGCGGTGGAAAATGACGGTGCCGGGAGCGATGGGTTTCATGATCTGGAGCTCTTGCAAAAATGCATGCGTACAAAAATCAAATGTTACCAGTGTAGACGCTGCGGCGTATTTTCCTAGGGGCGCAGGATGGCGCAACAATGATTTGTTTTGCTGAGTATAATCAGCCTACCCCCAAAGGCAGAAAGGACTAGCCACATGAAGCAACGTCCACAAGCAATCGACGAGAAATCCAGCGACCAGCCCAAAGCCATCGGCAGCGGCGCGGTCTCCGCCAGCAGGCGCAATCTCATGTTGTTGGCCGGCGCAAGTTTCGCGATGATGAGCATTCCCCACTGGCTGCAACAAGCCTCGGCTCAAAGTACCACCCCCGCCAACCCGCCCCCCGCAGCGAACACCCAGCAACTGTCGAATTTCATGGCCTTGTCGGCATTGCTGACCGCCACGCCCAAACTCAATCCGCGTACCGGCGCAAGAATCTACAGCGCGCTCAGTACGCAGGCGATCGAGTTTGAAAAACAGACGGCGGCGCTGTGGCAATACAGTCAGGATCACAAGATCCAGGATGTCGAGAACCTGGCCGCCGCGCTTGCCAGCGACAGCGCGTTGTCGCTGCTACTGCACCGGATTATCAGCGCCTGGTATCTCGGTGTGGTTGGCGACGGCGGTGTGACTGGCGGCGCCAAGGTGATTGCGTTCGAACAAGCGTTGATGTTCGACCAGGTACGCGATGCCGTGGTCGTCCCTACCTATTGTCGTGCCGCTCCCGGTTACTGGGTGACCCAGCCGGCAGTCTTGAAAGCGAGGGTTTGACGATGGCTGATAACTTGTCTGCAGATGTGGTGATTGTCGGCTCCGGCGTAGCCGGCGCTTTGGTGGCGCATCAACTGGCCTCATCAGGCGCTTCGGTGCTGGTGCTGGAAGCCGGACCGCGGCTCGAGCGCTGGCGCATCGTTGAAAACTACCGGAATACGCCTAGCAAAGACGATTTCATGGTGCCTTACCCGTCCACCAAATATGCGCCGCATCCCGAGTACACGCCGGAAAACAACTACCTGATCCTCAAGGGAACGCACAAGTACAACTCGCAATACATCCGCGCAGTCGGCGGCACTACGTGGCACTGGGCCGCTGCGGCCTGGCGTTTCTTACCCAACGATTTCAGGATGAAAACGCTGTACGGCGTCGGCCGCGACTGGCCGATCAGCTACGACGAGCTGGAACCCTACTACTATCGGGCCGAAGTCGAGCTGGGCGTTTCCGGCCCCAATGACGGCACCGATCTCGGTTCGCCGCGCAAGCAGCCTTATCCGATGGAGCATTTGCCGCTGTCGTGGAATGACCAGCGCTTCAGCGCCGTGGTCAACGCCAATGGCCACAAAGTAGTGTCGGAGCCGGTGGCGCGCAATAGCCGAGCCTACGATGAACGGCCTAACTGCTGCGGTAACAACAACTGCATGCCGATCTGCCCGATCGCCGCCATGTATAGCGGCATCATTCACGTCGAGAAGGCCGAAAAGGCCGGCGCCAAGGTGCTGGCCGATGCCGTGGTGTACCGCATCGAAGTGGATGCCAAGGAACGCATCAGCGCGGTTCACTACAAAGACCCGGAAGGCGTCACGCACCGCGTCACCGGCAAGTATTTCGTGCTGGCGGCAAACGGTATCGAAATCCCCAAGCTGATGCTGATCTCGACAGACGACCGCCATAAGAACGGCGTCGGCAATAGTTCGGATCAGGTTGGCCGCAACCTGATGGACCATCCGGGCACAGGCGTCACTTTTCTCGCCAATGAAGACTTGTGGCCGGGGCGCGGGCCGATAGAAATGACCTCGATGGTGGATATGCGTGATGGTCCTTTCCGTGCGCAATACGCCGCCAAGAAACTGCACCTGAATAACATGGCGCAGACCAACCACGCCGCGCAGAGCGCATTGAAGGAAGGCCTGGTCGGCCTCAAGCTGAACCAGGAAATCCGTCGCCGTGCGGCGCGCACGGTCAATATCAACAGCTTCCACGATATCCTGCCGAATCCGGAAAACCGTATCCGGCCGAGCAGCGACAAGCGCGACGCGTTGGGCATTCCGCAGCCGGAAATCACCTATTCGATCGACGATTACGTCAAGAAGAGTGCCGTGCTGACGCATGACACCTACGCCAGCATCGCCGCCATGTTCGGCGGCACCGAAGTCAAGTTCGACGACGATTTCGCGCCCAACAACCACATCATGGGCGCGGTCATCATGGGCGGCGATCCGCGCGACTCAGTGGTCGACGCCCATTGCCGCTCGCATGACCACGAAAACCTGTTCATCGCCAGCAGCGCGGTCATGCCGGTAGCCGGCACGGTCAACTGCACATTGACGATTGCGGCGCTGTCCTTGCGTATCGCCGACACCTTGAGGACAGTGCTATGACGGCCCGCTCCCAACTTTCCCTCTGGTTCGGCGGCGCGGCCCTGGTCGCCGGTATGATGCACGCGGCCATTGCTGCTGATGCTGCTGGTACTGGTGCAGCTGCGGCGCCAATTACCCCGCCGAACGCCGACCAGATCAAGCGCGGCGAGTATCTGGCCAAGGCGGCGGACTGTATCGCTTGCCACACGGTTGACAAGGCCAAGCCTTTCGCCGGCGGTTATCCGCTGGCAACGCCTTTCGGCACCATCTACGGCCCCAACATCACGCCGGATAAGGAAACCGGCATCGGCAACTGGAGCGACGAGGATTTCATCCGTGCGCTGCATAACGGTGTCGACGATGAAGGCCAGAATCTCTACCCTGCCTTTCCGTACGCCTCGTTCACCAAGCTGTCGCGCGACGACGTCCTGGCGATCAAGGCATATCTGTTCAGTTTACCGGCGATCTCGCAACAGACTCCGGAAAACAAGCTGCCGTTCCCGCTCAACCAGCGTTGGATCCTGTCCGGCTGGAAGCTGTTCAACTTCACGCCGGGCGAATGGAAGGCCGATCCCGCCAAGAGCGCCGAATGGAACCGTGGCGTGTATCTCGCGGAAGGATTAGCGCACTGCCAGGAATGCCATACGCCGCGTAACCTCACCATGGGCATTGACGGTAAGCGCGCGTTCGGCGGCGCGCAACTAGGTGGCTGGACCGCGTTCAACATCACGCCGGATCCGGTCAGCGGCGTCGGCGGCTGGAAAGACGAAGAGTTGATGCAGTACCTGAAAACCGGCCTGGTTCCGGGCAAGGCTTCTGCTGCCGGCGGCATGGCTGAAGCCATCGAACATAGCCTGCAATACCTGAGCGATGACGACCTGAAATCCATCGTCACCTATGTACGCAGCGTGCCCGCCATCAACGACGTGGCCGACAAGAAGCCGCGTTATGCCTGGGGCCAGGCGGCAGACGACGATGCCGATATCCGCGGGGTTGCCGCCGTGTCGGTCAGCAGCAATGCTTCCGGCGGCGCTGAACTGTTTAGCGGCAACTGCGCCAGCTGCCACTCCGCCAGCGGTAGCGGCGTTGTGGGCGGCTATTACCCTTCGCTGTTCAGCAACAGCGTGGTCGGCGCCCGCGATCCCGGCAATCTGCTGATGGTCATACTGCATGGCGTGCAACGCGGAGGTGCGAAAGAAGAAACTTTCATGCCCGGCTTTGCCGATCATCTGAGCGATGGCCAGATCGCCATGCTGGCCAATTACGTGGTCAAGCAATATGGCAATGCCGACACACCCGCCATCACACCGGAGCAGGTCAAGGTACAGCGCCAAGGCGGCCCGGCCTCGCCCCTCCTGACTTTAATGCCTGTAGGACTGGCGGCAGCGGCGCTGATCGTGGTATTTATATTGTTTTCCCTGTTCCGGCGCATCGGCCGTCGCCGGCCGAAGTAATCACATTATAAAAAAGGAAACGGATTCTCATGGCTTTACGCATCATCGCCACCGGCGGCACCTTCGACAAGCACTACGACGAGATCGCCGGCAAATTGACTTTCGCCGCCAGCCATCTGCCGCAAGTGATCCAGCGCGCCCGCATTACCGCGGAAATCGCGCTGGAAGAACTGCCGCTGCTGGATTCGCTCGACATGCAAGACATTGACCGCCGCCGCGTGCTGGCCTCCTGCACGCACGCCAAGGAAGAGGCCATCGTCATCATCCACGGCACCGACACCATGCGCGAAACCGCAGCCGTGCTAGGCGCCGCCGCGCTGGAGAAGACCATCGTGGTGACCGGCGCGATGATTCCCTACGCCATCGTCAATTCCGACGCCCTGTTCAATTTCGGCTTCGCCTGCGGTGTTGCGCAAGCCTTGCCGCATGGCGTGTATGTGGCGATGAACGGCAAGATCTTTGCCTGGGATAAAGTGGAAAAGAACCGGACCGCGGGCGTTTTCGAGCCGTTGTAACAACGCCTTCCGGACAATGCGAGCGTAAAAAAACGGGACAGAATTTCTGTCCCGTTTTTATTTCCACCTAAGTACTTGCCATTACCTGGCGGCGGCAGTCAGACCACGGGCTTCAAGTAAAAATTCGACTGTCGTTGCTCACGCCAAACGCCCCTTTTCCACGAATGCAGATATAGAAATAATTGACTTTGTCGCAATAAATTCTGCTAAAGTCGGAATGTTGTTATTTTTATATTGACGCGATATGAGAGCTTGCCCCGACATCCCGCATTTGCGCTTAGATCACAGGAGCCAGCAAGGGCTCGATGAGATCAGAAGCAAGCTTGCGTTAGCGAAATTTGGCGCTGCTATTACAGGCGGCGGTGTTCTTGCCCAGATCTTCTACCGCAGTAGTTCGGCACACGCTGCTTATAACATCACGCAAACAGATTGGAAGTTGATGGCCGAAAGCATGAGTGCCTGGCCTGTCATTTCACAAAAAGTTGTGAGAGACATTGCTCTTTATCAGGCCTTGGATCATCAGAACGATCTTGCTCAACGGCGTTTTTGGGAGGCAATGGCAGATGGCTGTACCCCTTAGGCTGGTCGGCTTGCTTCTCCTTTTTCCCAGTCTGGCGATTGCCGATAACGGGATAGCGGATCAGCAAGCGCAAACTCTGATGCGTTCTTTCGTTGCGACTCAATTGCAGGAAGCCAGGACCAAGGCTGAAGCCGCGTATGTGAATTGCAGTGACTCGGCGATGAAGGCGCCGGCATTGACCGCCAACGTCTTCGATCGTATTGCGCTGACCAATGACGAGAAGAGAATGGTATTGTTTTATTTTTCTGCACATGCGCTGAGATTGTGTACGGAAAAAACCGCACAGGCGTTATTGGTTGCTGCCCAGCTCGCCAGAATGGTGGATCTGCCGGAGTATTCCGTAGCGGACGATCCTCATGGCGAAATGGTGACCGGGTTTGCTCTCGGCGAATACCGGCGTGAACTAGGCTACAAGGTCCGTTACTATGCCTTGCCGACACGTAAACGCCTGGAGTTGGAAGCAATCGATGTTTTGCAGCAGCCGTTCAATTTACGTGAATCGGCGCGGAATCTGGGGTTATGGTCTGGCGGGCAATAAATGCGCTTGTCGTTATGAGCGCATAGCCAGAGATACTGCGGATGTTGTGAGTGGCTGTGCTTCGCTTTTGCTGCAGACAAAAAAACGGGACAGAATTTCTGTCCCGTTTTCATTTCCGACCAGGCCCTGGAGATTACTTGGCGGCGGCAGTCAGGCCACGTGCATCCAGCAACGGCCCGACGTCGGGTCCGCGGCCGTAGAAATCCTTGAACAATGCACTTGGATCGTCACTGAAGCCGCGCGACAGCACCTTGGCGCGCAACAGATCGCCATTGGCGCGTTTCAAGCCGCCGTGGGCATTCATCCAGTACTCCGTGTCCTTGGCCAGCACGTCGCTCCAGATATAGGCGTAGTAACCGGCGGAATAGCCGCTGGCGAACACATGCTGGAAGTACGGGGTGTGATAGCGCGGCGGCACCACGTAACCCTTGGCGCTGGCGGTACCCAATGCCTTGGCTTCAAACGCCATCACGTCGGTGACATCCGGGGTCTGGTTCACAGACAACTGGTGCCAGGACTGGTCCAGGATTGCAGCTGACAGATATTCGGATGTGTCGTAGCCGGCATTGAATTTGCGCGCAGCCAGCACCTTGTTGACCAGCGCCCGCGGCATCGGCTTTCCGGTTTCATAGTGCTTGGCGTAGTGTGCCAGCACCTTCGGATTGTGCGACCACATTTCATTGAATTGCGACGGATATTCAACAAAGTCAGGCGGCACGGAAGCTCCGGAGAACATCGGATATTCGACGTTGGAGAACAGACCGTGCAAGGCGTGACCGAACTCGTGGAACATGGTGTTGACTTCGTCGAAGCTGAGCAGCACCGGCTTGCCTGCTGGCGGTTTGGCGATGTTGATGTTGTTCGATACGACCGGCTTGGTGCCGAACAAGCGCGACTGCGCAACGTAGGTGTTCATCCAGGCTCCGCCCTGCTTGTTGTCGCGTGCGAACGGGTCGAACAGGAACAGGCCCAGCGCGGAATCGTCTGCGTTAAATACCTCGAACACGCGCACATCCTGCTGGTATACCGGCAAATCGGTGCGTTCCTTGAAAGTCAGGCCGTACAGCTCATGCGCTGCGTAGAACACGCCGTCCTGCAGCACATTGTTCAGCTCGAAGTAAGGTTTGATCTGGGATTCGTCGAAGTTGTAGCGCTCCTTGCGCACCTGTTCCGAATAGAAGCCCCAGTCCCATGGCTGCAATTTGAACGGTTTGCTATGTTTTGCCTTCGCCTGGCGGTCGATCAGCTGCTGCATGGCGGCGGCTTCCTTGCGGGCGTTTGCGGCGGCTGGCGGCGCCAGTTGGGCCAGCATTTTATTCACAGCGGCCGGGGTGCCTGCGGTTTCCTCTTCCAGCACATAGGCCGCATGGTTCGGGTAGCCCAGCAGCGCTGCTCGTTGAGCGCGCAGCTTGACGATTTGCGCGACATTGCCAACGTTGTCGCCGGCGCCGCCGTCGCCACGGCTGATCGAAGCTTTATAGATACGTTCGCGCAACGCACGATTCTTGAGTTGCGCCAGTACTGGTTGGTCTGTGGTGTTTTGCAGCGGGATCAGCCATTTGCCGTCCAGCTTGCGTGTTTCCGCAGCTTGCGCGGCAGCGGCGATTTCCTCTTTCGACAAACCGTCCAGGTCGGCCACCTTGTCGACCACGATCGCGCCATCGTTGCTGGCTTTCAGCAGGTTTTGCTGGAATTGCGTGGTAAGCGAGGAAATCTGCTGGTTCATCTTGCGCAGCTGGTCTTTTTCAGCAGGGGACAGACGCGCGCCGGCGCGGACGAAATCGGTCCGATAACGTTCCAGCAGCCGCAGCGACTCGGCATCGAGGCCAAGGCTGGCGCGTTGCTGGTACAACGTTTCGATGCGGGCGAACAGGATCGGATCGAGGAAGATGGCGTCTTCATGCTCCGCCAGCTTGGGAGCGATGTCTTGCTGGGTCTGGTCCATCACCGGACTGGTATTTGAGCTGATGAGATTGAAGAAGACGTCTTTGACGCGGGTCAGCATCAGGCCGGAGCGCTCCAGCGCAACAATCGTGTTATCGAAAGTCGGCGCCGCCGGATTGGCGGCAATCGCATTGACTTCCTGGCGCTGCTGCGCCATGCCGGCCTCGAAGGAAGGTTTGTAGTCGCTGTCCTTGATCTTGTCGAAGGGCGGCAGGTTGTACGGCAAGGAGCTGACCTGGGCAAAGGGCGAGGACGCCGCATAGGCTGCGGTCGCGGCGGCGGCGGACTGATCGGGCTTGGTCGGCATGTCGCAGCCCATCAATCCTGCTGCAGCGCCGAGCATTAATCCGCATACCGAGATATGTCTTGTAGAAACTTGCATCAATTCTCCTTGTGTAATTATTGGATACCGGCAATTATTTTTTTGACGAAACATTTTACGCCGCATTCGAGAAGTGGTGGTTGTCGTATTTTCAGCTCAAAAGCCACCCGCAAAAGCCACCCATAAAAGCAAGAAAGACACGAACACCCAGGCGGGTTGTTCGTGTCTTCGTGATGGAAAAGCCGCCCGCACAATACTGTCGCCGGCTTCCCGTTTAACGTCAGAAGCGGTGCTGCATCCCCGCAATTACCCCGGTCTGGCTGCTGCCGTAGGCAATATCGTCGCGCGACAGGCCGACCAGCTGCTGGTTCTTGGCTTTGGCATACGCCGCGCTCAGGTACAGGTCGGTGCGTTTCGACAGTGCATATTTGCCGCGCACCGAATACATGATCGGATCTGCATCCTTGCCGCTGGCGACGTTCTTGATGTTCTGATAGTAGATCGCGCCTATCAGCGTCACCACCGGCGTTGCCTTGTAGCTGGCGCCGCCCCAGAACAGGTCGCTGCGCAGGTCTGGCGCATTGGATGCCAGCGTCTTCTTGTAGTTGCGATAGCCCAGATTCAAATCCAGTCCGCCCAGCTGGTAGTCGCCGGCCAGGTGGATGGTCGTGGTCTTGTCGTAAGCGCTGCTGGCAGGGCTTGCCGCCGCACCGTTGACCCGGTCGTAGGTGGCCGCGATACGGAACGGGCCGCTTTCGTAGCCGACACCGAAATCGTACTTGGCGCTGTCGCTATTGCTGCCGGCAGTCTCGCCGAAGCCATACGTTGCGCCCAGCTTGAAGCTGCCGAATTTTCCCTGGTACTTGAGGATATTCTGCAAATTGGTTGGCATGCCGTCCTTGCGGCCACCGGTGGCGCCGGCCGAGGTCGCCCAGGAATACTGGCCTGAGTAACCCATCGGATCGAATGGCAGGATGAAATCGTAGGTGGTGGTGAAAGAACGACCCGCCACCAGCCGCCCGAAGCTGCCTTCCAGGCCGACGTTGGCCTGGCGGTTAAACAGCACGCCTGCGCTGTCGAACTCGCCGGTATCGACCTTGAAGCCGTTTTCCAGCTGGAACACGGCTTTCAGTCCGCCGCCCAGGTCTTCGGTGCCGCGAAAGCCGATGCGCGAAGTATTCATTGCACCGGAACTGAGGCGCAGCAGGCCATCCTTATTGGCATTGGCGTTATTCACATATTCGACTCCGGTGTCGATGATGCCGTAGATGCTGACATTGGTTTGCGCATGCGCGCCAGACGCCAATGCGCCGAGTGCGGCGAACGTTGCCGTCGCCAGGTACTTTCTCTTCATGTTGCTTCCTCCGTTGTAGTAATTTTTGTTGGCTGTGCGTTTACTGCCTGGCTGCACAAAGGCCGTTGCATGACATTGATGTCTCCCTCCCCTTTCCATGTGTTCAACCCCTGATCAAAAAGCCCATAGCGCGTCTTTCGGCAACTGCAGCCAGTACTCGCCGGGGGCCAGCCTTTGTCGCGCGTAGGCCCGCAAAACGCTGCTGTCGGCGCCGCTGTCGGCTGTATTGCGAAACACGCATTCCCAGCGATCGCCCAGATACATGCAAGTCGCCAGCGGCAGCTTGATGCTGTTTTCTACGGGGGCATCGGAAATGTTGACCTGCTCGACGCGGATAATGGCGACCGCATCCTTGCCGCCGGCGCCGGAACCACGCAGCGTTGCCGTGACATTGCCGCCCTCCACCTGCAGCAGCGCGTGGGAGTCGTCGCAATGCAAGACCTTGGCCGGCAAGCGGTTATTGCTGCCCATGAATTCCGCAGTGAACAGGGTGTCCGGCGTCTCATACATGCGCTGCGGCGTGCCCTGTTGTTCGATCTTGCCATTGTTCAGCAGCAGGATGCGATCCGAAATCGCCATCGCCTCTGCTTGGTCATGCGTCACCATCAATGCTGACAAGCCGAGCCGTACAATCAGCTCGCGCAGGAAGGCGCGCGCTTCTTCGCGCAGCTTGGCGTCGAGATTCGATAGAGGTTCGTCCAGCAGGATCACAGGCGGGTTGTAGACCAGCGCGCGGGCGATGGCGACGCGTTGCTGTTGGCCGCCGGAGAGTTGATGCGGAAAGCGGTCGCCCAGATGGCCGAGGCCGAGCTGGCCGAGTACGGTTTTTACGCGTTCGGCAATGTCGCTGCCGTTCATCTTGCGCAGCTTCAAACCATAGGCGACGTTATCGAACACCGTCTTGTGCGGCCACAGCGCATACGACTGGAACACCAGTCCCAGATTGCGTTCTTCCGCCGGAATTTCCAGCTTGCGTGCGCCATCGAACATGATCCGTTCGCCAATCTGGATGCTGCCTGACTTCGGCGATTCCAGGCCGGCGACGGCGCGCAGCAAGGTGGTCTTGCCGCTACCGGAAGGTCCCAGCAAGGCGACCACTTCGCCGCGCTGCAATTCCATCGATACGCCCTTGAGAATCGGGTTGGCGCTGGCGCCGCTGCCGTAATCGAGATGCAGGTTGTTGACACTTAATTCGCTCATGATGATTTCCTGTGTTTGTTTTCTGTGCACGCTTGATCGTCGACGCTAGTCGTGCAACTTGATGCCGAAGCGCAGCGCGATGCCGAGACCGATGGCCACCAGCGTGATGTTGATAAAGGACAGCGTTGCGACCAGGTCGACCGAACCGGAAGCCCAGAGCGACACGATCAGCGCGCCGATCACTTCCGTACCCGGCGACAGCAGATAGACGCCGGTGGAGTACTCGCGTTCGAAGATCAGGAACACCATCAGCCAGGCGCCCAGCACGCCGTAGCGCACCAGCGGCAGGGTGACGTCGCGCGTGACTTGTGAACGGCGGGCGCCGACTGCGCGCGCGGCTTCTTCCAGTTCCGGGCCGACTTGCAGCAGCGCCGTCGTGATCAGGCGCAGGCCGTACGCCAGCCACACCACCGAGTACGCCAGCCACACCGAGAAAATGGTGGAGCGCAATTCGCGCAATTGCGGAATGAGGTTTTCCACCAGCCAGTTGGCGACGGCGTTGTCATAACCCTTGAGCAGGCTGTCGAGGAAAGACGGCACGAACAGGAATACCCACAGGAAAGACAAGCCGGCCAGCAAACCCGGAACGGCGCGCGGGATCAGCACGCTGTAGTCGAGGAAACGGGTGATGCCGTCGGCCTTGCGATGCATGGCCAGCGCGATACAGCAATAACAAGCCACCGCAATCGCGCCGCCGATGACGCCGATCAGGATCGTGTTGACGATGCCGCGCATCAGTGACGGTTGATCCCAGATATCGCGGAAGTGCTGGAAGGTCATTGCATCCAGCAGCGATACGCCGTAGCCCCAATGCGAAACGAAGGCGCGCAAAGCGATGCCGGACAACGGAATCACGATGGTGAAGATCAGCCAGGCAGCGATCAGGCTGAACGCCAGCCATTTCCATTTACCCAGCGGCAGTGCTTTCTGCCGCGCGCCCTTGCCCTTGATCGAGACATATTTGTTGGCAGAACGCAGCAACCAGCGCTGTATCATCACCAACGGTAACGTTACCGCCACCAGGCATACCGCCACCGCCGCCATCAAATGGTAGGAAGGCGTGCCGAGCTTGTTGGTCAGTTTGTACAAGTAGGTCGGCAATACCAGATGGCCTTCCGGATCGCCCAGCACCAGCACCAGTCCAAATACTTCGAAGCCAAGGAAAAATACCAGCACGCCGGCATATGCCAACGCCGGCATGATCATCGGCAGCGACACATTCAACGCCACTTGCAAAGGCGAAGCGCCAGCCACGCGCGCCGCTTCTTCCACATCTGCGCCCAGGCTTTTCAGCGCCGCCGAAGCGTACAGGTAAACGTGCGGCACGTGGGTCAGGCCGGCGATGATGACGATGCTGGGAAAGGCGTACACATTCCATGGCGTCGCCTCTATGCCGACCATGCGCAGCAGGTCCTGCATCCACACGGTATAGAAGCCGACCGGCCCCATCGACACCACGTAACCGAAGGCGATCACCATCGGCGATACGAAAATCGGCACCAGTAGCATCGGCGCAATCCAGTTGCGGCCAGGCAGGTCGGTGCGCACCATCAGGAAAGCCAGCATGCCGCCCAGCGGCACGGCGATAAAGGCCAGGCCGCTGGCGAGCAGCAAGCCGTTAATGAAAGCCTGGCGGAAATCGGGATCGTCGAAAATGAAACGATACGGCTCCAGGCTCAGGGCCTTGACCGGCGCAAAAAACGGCGCGGATAAAAAGCTTTGATAAAAAATCAGCACCAGCGGCAGGAAAATCGCTACTGCCGCCAGCGTGACCACCAGTCCGCGCGGCCAGTTAAGGCGCGCCAGCCGGGAGCGGCTGGCCAGCGGATGGGGGATTGAATGAGAAGTCATAGTGTGTACCTTGCAAAAGCCCTGCTTGAATTCGCGGGCCGGAGGAATGCGGCGTGGTCCGGCCTGCGTCCTGCTTTACTTCTTGCCTGCCGCGGCTTTCCATTGCTTGAGGAAAGCCAGGCGTTTGGTTTGATCCAGGTATTGCAGCAGCGCCGGGGTGATTGGAATCGGCTTGAGCGCGCTACCGAGCTGGGTAGTCAGGCTGGCCAGCGTTGCATTGCCGCTGACGTCCGAGCGCAGCGAATACAGCTGCGATTCCGTCGAGATGATGGTTTGGCCGCGCTTGGACAGCAGATAGTCGATCCACAGTTTCGCCGCATTCATGTTCTTGGCCGACTTGTTGATGAACGCTACGCGTGACAGCACCAGGTTGTAATCCTTGGTGAACGCCACGCCGATCGATGGGTCTTTTGCTGCCCGCGCTTGCGCATAGGAGCCGATGACGTTGTAGCCGATCAGGTTTTCACCGGAAGAAATACGTTCTAGCATGGTGCCGGTGGACGATTGCACGCGGATGCCGACATCGCCGAAGGTCTTGGCCATGTCCCAGAACTGCGGATAGATTTGCGCGTCTTCTGTAATGAAAGAAAAGCCGACGCCGGATTTTTCAATATCGTATGTGGTGACCTTGTTACGGAATTTGTCAGCCTTGGCAGTCAGCAGCTTGACCAGGTCGGCATGGGTGGAAGGTACTTCGTCGGCGCTGACCAGGCGTTTGTTATAGACGATCGCCAGCGGTTCGAAAGTGGTGCCGTAGGCGCTGTCCTTATAGTTGGCCCAGGCTGGAATTCCTGCAGCTTCCGGTGATTTGTATACCGCGCCATAGCCTTCGCTAACCAGTTTGAATTGCAGGTCCATCGCCGATGACCACAGCACATCGGCGGTGGCGCCGCCAGCTGCCGCTTCCGAAATGAATCGGTTGTAGACCTCCGTCGAATTCATGTCGTTGAATTCGACCTTGACTCCTGGATAGAGTACGCCGAAATCCTTAAGCAACGGCTCTACCGCCTTCGAATCGGTGGCGCTGTAGATCACTAGCTTGCCTTCTTTCTTGGCGCCGTCGACGATCTTGGCATAGTCTGCCGGGTAGTTGGCAGAAGCGCCCGTGGGGGTTTGCGCCGAGGCGTTCAAGGCCAGGCTCATTGAGAAGACCGCGAGTGCGGCGGCTAAAGGTTTCTTGATCAACATGGGTGTCGTCTCCTAATGGTTATGGGTGTTGCAGGTGGTTCGAATCGGGTGCATCTTTTCAAAAGGCGCAGGCGTGCCGGTGCCAGCCTGGATATGGCTGCCATTTGCGATTGCCTGCGGAGTTATGCCGGGCCTGAAGCCACGGCGGGACTTATCTGATTAAGCCAAGCTGGTCGGATTGCCTGCGGTAGTCTTCCACTGTCTTTTTTATGTATACGGTCAGTTTGTCGCCGCTCAGCGCGAACGGCGAAAGGCCGGTAGCGGCGCGCAGGCGGCTGAACTCGGGCGTCGCCATCATGGCGTCAAAACGGCTCACCCAGCGCTTGTAGTCGGTATCGGTGACGTCCGGCCCGAGATAGACGCCGCGTATGATCGGCCAACTGACCGCCAAGCCTTGCTCACGGGCGGTCGGTACAGCTGCAAGCGCACCTGGCAGGCGTTGCTCGGATAGCACAGCGAGGACACGGATCTCGCCGTCCAGCGTATGCAAGATGGCTTCCGACGCATCGCCAGATACCACCTGCACATGGCCGGCGCGCAAGGCGGTAAATGCTTCGCCACCGCCTTCCAGTGCGACGAAACGTAAATCCTTGGGATTGATCTGGCTCTGTTTGGCCAGCAAGGAGATCTTCAGCCAGTCCTGGCTACCGACGGTGCCGGCAGCGCCTATCGTGACATTCGACGGATTTTTCTTGAGCGCATCCAGCAAGTCGCGCAAGGTCTTGTAGGGCGAATCGGCGCGCACTGCGATCATGCCGTAGTCGACGCCGATAGCGGCCACCCAGCGCACATTGCCGACATTGGTATCGCCGTATTTTCCCTGCGCCAGATTCATCAGCGACCCACCGGAAAACGCCACCAGCGTATCGGCTTCGGCGCGCCGCTGCGTGACGATGGAATTCCAGGCGACGGCGCCGATGCCGCCGGGCAGGTAATTGATTTTGACAGGAGCATCTTGCGATGCGGCAACAGTTGGTATCTGCAAACCTTTCTGGACCAGCTTGCAGGTAACAGCCATGCCGCCGCCTGGTTTGGCGGGCGCAAGGCATTGCAGCGGCGCAGCGTGCGCGCTGAGCGTGATGGATGCACTGAGTGCGCCAAGCGCACAAATCCAGGCGATTGCGGAAGTCATTGTCTCCTACCCATTCTGTTGTTATTCCTCCTGCGAGCGTCGATGGCTGCAGGAGTGAAATCGGGCTTTTATACGTTTTTTTGCATCATAACGGGCTCAGTCTTTCATTTTCCTTTCACTAGAGCCTGTTAGCAATGAATCTGGTTTGAACCCTTCGTGAACGGCTGCAGGCGTCGCATGCCGTTGTTACAACCGGGCGGCCATCCGCTCCTTGCCGTAGCACCGCTACGTCGCGTCGTTGCGCCTAGGCCTGCAACGCCTGCCGCACGTTCGCACTCCCAGATTCATTGCTAACAGGCTCTAATTTTTGCCAACGGCAGTTTTCTGTGTGAGTATTGGCGACCCCTATTTTATTTTTAATCGCCCCAAGCCATGCGGATTTTGCTGATCGAAGACCACGTCGAACTATCGCGCTGGCTGTCCAAAGCCTTGCGAGACGCTCACTGGTCGGTCGAATGTGCGATGAACGGCGCCGATGCCGATAGCTTGCTGCATACCCAGCAGTATGCCTTGGTAATACTCGATCTGAGCTTGCCGAAAATGGATGGCCTGGAAGTCTTGAAGCGTTTGCGCGCGCGCGGCAGTAAAACCCCTGTGCTGATCTTGACGGCGCGCGGCGGCCTGCAAGACCGGGTGCAAGGCTTGAATCTGGGCGCCGATGATTATCTGGCCAAGCCGTTTGAACTGGTCGAACTGGAAGCGCGCGTCAAAGCCTTGTTGCGCCGCGCCCAGGGCGGAGAAGCGCCGGTCTACAGTTGCGGCGCGCTGCAATTCGATACGGTCACGCGCATGTTCAGCTATGGCGGCGTGGCGTTGGCGCTGACGCCGCGCGAACACGCTGTGCTGGAGGTGCTCATCAGCCGCGCCGGCCGGGTGGTATCCAAGGAGAAATTGTTCGACGAAGTGTTTTCGCTGGTCGATGACGCCAACCCCGATGCAATCGAAATCTATATCCACAGGCTACGCAAGAAACTGATCCGCAGCGGCACGGAGGCAGTCGCCATCACTACCTTGCGCGGCCTCGGTTATCTGTTGGAAGTCGCCGTTGAAAAATGAATGCGCCCGCCAACCCGGCTGAAGCCGAATCTGAATCCGAACCTGAATCCGTGAAATCCCTGGGCAGTTTGCGTAGCCAGTTATTGAGCTGGCTGTTGATTCCGTTGCTGCTGTTGGTGGCGCTGGATGCATTTTCGGTCTACCGCAACGCGCTGGACGTGGCCGACCTGGCTTACGATCGCGCCCTGCTCGCCTCGACCCGCGCGCTGGCAGAGCGCGTCTCTGTAGTCGACGGCAAGGTTGTCGCCGATGTTCCCTACGTGGCGCTGGACAGTTTTGAAACCGATACCTTGGGTCGCATCTACTACAAGGTCACCGGCACCCGCGGTGAATTTGTTTCCGGCTACGAAGATTTGCCGCCTTTGCCGCCAGATGTTCCGCGTTCGGAAATCTATCCGGCGCTAGTGCGGTTTTATCACGCCAACTATCATGGTCAGCCGGTGCGAATCGCTGCCCTGCATCAACCGGTCTACGACGATTCCATGCGTGGCATCGCCATGATCCAAGTCGCCGAAACCATGGATGCGCGCAGCGATCTGACCCGCAAGATCCTGTTCAGCACCCTATGGCGGCAAGGCTTGCTGGTAACCGTGGCGGCCTTGCTAGTGTGGTTCGCGGTGCGCTTTGTGCTGCGGCCGCTGATGCAACTGAAAGCCTCGGTGGAAGCGCGCGCGAGCACCGACCTGAGCGATTTCGACGCTAACCAGGTGCACAAGGAAGTCAGGCCGCTGGTGGTGGCCATGAATGGCTACATGGGGCGTTTGCAAGCGTTGATCAGCGGTCAGCGCCGTTTCATCGCGGACGCTTCGCATCAGCTGCGCACGCCGCTGACCGTGCTCAAGACACAAGCCGAGCTGGCCTTGCGCGAGCTCGACCGCAATCCCAACCGCAGCGCCAGTGATATGCAGGCCTGGCAAAACATGCGCGAAATTGTCGCCAGCATCGCCGGCACCACCGACGCTACGGTGCATCTGGCAAATCGTCTGCTCACCCTGGCGCGCGCCGAACATGGCGTGGCCGAGAGCGGCGTGACGCCGGTGTCGCTGACAGATATCACGCGCCAGGTCGGCCTCGAACATGCACTCGCGGCGGTAAAAAAACAGATCGATTTGTCGTTCGACGCTGAACAGGGACTGCTTATCGACGGCAATGCCTTGTTGTTGCATGAACTGATCAGCAATCTGCTCGACAACGCGATTTGCTATACGCCCGCCGGCGGCAAGATCATCCTGCGCGTGCGGCGCGACAGCATCGCGCAACGCGCCATCCTGGAAGTCGAAGATAGCGGCATGGGCATTGCGGAAGAAGACCGGGAACGGGTTTTTTCCGCTTTTTATCGAGCGCCATCGGCGCAGCAGCAAAACCCCAGCGGCGCCGGCCTCGGCTTATCGATTGTGCGCGATATCGCCAGCGCGCACGGCGCAGAGATCACGCTTTCCGGCGCCAACGATGCCAAGGATGGCGTTCCCGGCCTGAAGGTGACGCTGGGTTTTACCCTGTCTTCGTCCCCCAATGTCGCTTAGAGGCTGTTGCAAACACAGCTGACTAGGCGCGCCGACGAAGACAGTACGAGTAGTACGGCTAGGAGGGTGTAGCAGGGGTTTCAGACGACACTGTCGTCTGCCTGCGGAACGGCCCGGACTTGCAAGCCCGGGTGCGCCCTGCAAGGGCAACAACGCCAGATGTGTTTGCAACAGCCTCTTAGATGAGCGGACTTGTGTTTTGCGTTGACCTTGGTAATCTACCTGCATGATGTTACCGCTGCAGGAACAACGAGGAGACTGGCTTTGAGCGATACGCCCACACAAATGGTTCACGGTACGGCACTCACGGATGTGCAGAAAAAAGATTTGCTGCACCGGTTGGCGCGGGTAGAAGGCCAGATCCGCGGTGTCCAGAAACTGATCGCCGCCGCTGCCGTGCCGGCTGATTGCAATAGCGTTGCCCAACAACTGGCGGCCGCACGCAAGGCGCTCGACCGCGCCTTCATCACGCTACTCACCGATGCCATCGTGACGCATACGGCGACGGCCGCCACGCCGGAAGAGGTGCAGCAAAGCGCCAGCGCCATTGCGACATTGCTGGATAAATTTGCCTAAAGCCGTTTTCTCAAAAGATGTGCCTGCACTTTAGGCGCATTTCCTATTCCTTTGTCCCGGCGTGATTTCTATAATTCTTTTCAGAAAATGTTGCACTGAAAAGGAGTAAGGCATGATCGTGGCCGGTAATGACATTGCGGTGCAGTCTGGAGCAGGTTTGATAGAAGTGCTGGTGGCGATGGTGATCGTCGCTTTCGCCCTGTTTGCCTTGATCGACGTGCAGACTACAGCCTTGCGTTACCAGAAGGCGGCGCATGTGCGTACCGTGGCCAGCCAGTTCAGCGCCGATCTGGCCGACCGCGTACGCGCCAATATCCGTGGCGCGCATGAAGGCGTCTACAACTTGCCGCAGCAGAGCTATCCCACGCTCGACGAAGTTTCGCCATCTTGTTTCAATCCAAATCATTGCACTGCGCGTGAAATCGCGGCAAAGGATATCCACGTTTGGCGAAACCAGCTAAGCAGAGCGGTGAGCGGCGGCTGGGGTGAAATCAGCGGTTCGGTGACTGATGGTTTTACGACGCGCGTGTACTTTCGCGATGTGATCGCCCAAGGCAGCGGTTTCGGCTTGGCTGCTGAAAGCTGCCAACCCCGCGCGGCCAATCTGTCCATCGACAAAGATGTGCGTTGTTACGCAACGATCTTTTTCCCATGAGTGCGCTTGCATGCTCGGCCATCGCAGTTTCATCTCCACCATGCAGGAAGATCTATCGGCAGCGCGGCGTGTTGCTGCCGACATTGCTGATTTGCCTGCTGGTGATGGGTTTTCTCGGCATCAGCGCTTTACGTACAGCACTGTTCGAAGAAAAGATGGCGGCTAACGCCGCTAGCCAGCAACTGGCATTTCAATCCGCCGAGCATGCTTTGCGCTTTTGTGAAAACCAGATACAGCTGACGCCGATTGTGATTCCACAACTCAGGCAGGGCCCGATTACTGCGGACGGCGCAGACAGCGAGCAATACTGGGAAATGGCCGAGAGCTGGCGTAATGACCTGATATCCGTGCCGGTACCTAGGATCGGCGATGAAGGTATTACGTCAGCTGCACCGGCGCGCTGCCTGGTCGAGCGGCTGCAGTTTGAAACGGATATGCAATTTCATCTTTACACGCCGCAACCGCGCCCGGCTTTCCGGATTACCGCGCGCGGCGTTGGCGCCAGCAACGCAGCGGTGGTGTTATTGCAAAGTTATCTGCTGTTGTAACCCAAGCTCTTACCGAGAAGGCGCTATCCCATGAAAGCCACGTTCTCTGGCGTCTGCGCCATCGTTTTGTCCTCGTTCCTTGTCTATGCCCGGGCTGCTGAGACGCCGGACCTGCCGCCCTTCATCTATACCAGCAGCTATGACGCCGTATCATGGCAAGGCCATGTCAAAGCCTATCCGATCGGCAAAGATGGCGTTTCCAGCA
Source organism: Collimonas arenae (assembly GCF_000786695.1). NCBI lineage: Bacteria > Pseudomonadati > Pseudomonadota > Betaproteobacteria > Burkholderiales > Oxalobacteraceae > Collimonas > Collimonas arenae. The sequence goes on from NZ_CP009962.1 coordinate 5,591,052, forward strand.
TCGCGCAATGGGATGCGGCCGATCTCATCCCGCCTTGGCAGACCCGTCATATTGATATCGCCACCGCATCGGTCGACGCGAACACCGCTCCATTCGAATGGTCGCAACTGAACGATGCGCAACAAGCCGCACTGTTATCTGAATATGTGCTGGAATACCTGCGAGGCAGCGATAAGCTGGAAGTTTTGCACGGCGGCGGTTTCCGTAATCGCAAGGGAAAACTGGGCGACATCATTTACTCTGCGCCGTTGTATGTCGGTCGCTCCGATTCCGCCTATCATTTGATGTCCGCCAGCGAAGGCGGCAATACCTATCCGCGGTACGTCAATAGCAAGAAGCAGCGCCAGGCAATGCTTTATGTCGGCGCCAACGACGGCATGCTGCATGCGTTCGACGCCCTCAGCGGCGTGGAAACCGCAGCTTTCATTCCCTATGCAATATTCGATGCGCTGCCCGGATTAAGCAGCACAGACTACGTTCATCGCCCGTTCGTGGATGGCTTGCTTACGGTGGGCGACGCGTATCTGGGAAATCCCGGCAGCGCGGCATGGAAGACCATCCTGCTTGGCTCAACCGGCCGCGGCGCAAAGAGCGTGTTTGCCCTCGATGCCAGTAATCCGCCTGCCGCCGCACCGCTGCTATGGGAAAGAAGCGCTGCAGATGACGGCAAGGGAAAAAAGGATGACGATATGGGCTACCTGACCGGGGAAGCGTTCGCAATCCGCCTGTCGAACAGTAAGTGGGCGGCAATCTATAGCAACGGTTACGAAAGCGAGAACCTGGATGCCGTGTTGTATCTGGTCGAACTGGCTAGTGGCGGTCTGATCAGGAAAATATCTGTCGGGAAGGGCGACGCCGAAGCGCCGAACGGCTTGGCGACACCGGCCTTGGCGTTCAACCAGCAGCGCGCAGTCAGTACGGCCTACGCCGGCGATTTACAAGGCCGTCTCTGGAAGATAGATTTAAGCGCCAATGAAGCGCCGGGATGGCAAATCGCATTTAACAACCAGCCTCTGTTTATCGCTACCGATAGTGCTGGCAAGCTGCAATCGCTCCCCCTGCAACCCTTGCTTGAGCATCATGCCAAGGGCGGGACGTTTGTCATGTTCAGCGGCGGCAAAGCCGGCGATGGCCGGATTCCCGGCGTGGCGCAAAAGCAAAGCCTGTACGGCATCTGGGAAAAGCCGGGTAGTGGCCCGGTGAGCGGCAGAAAAGAATTACGGCAGCAGACGTTGACCGAAACCAGCGAGGGTTTGTGGCAACTCAGTAGCAACGGCGTCAACTGGACCACCTCGCGCGGCTGGTATATCGATCTGCCTGCCAAACTCGGCTATGTCGTCGGCAAACTGCAAATCATCGATGGCGTGTTGTGGGTGATGACATATTCACCCGTACAAGAAAAATCCTATCTGGTTGCGATCGACTACAACACCGGCGGCGCTACCAGCGATGCTGTGCTGACCGGTCATCCAAAGAGCACCCCAGTGATAGAAGTCCCCGCCTCAATCGTCCCGCCAATGTTCATCAAGCTGCCGGATGGCCGCAAGCAACTGGTGGTCAGCGGCCGCGACGGCGCGCCGCAGGCGGTTGACATCAACCCGGCAAGCCAACGCCCGCTACGGACCTGGCATCAACTGCCAGTACCGTCGTCTGTTGTCGATCCCGACTGAAAAATTTGGCAGAGGATTAAACCCATATGAACAAACAATCCGCACCCGGATTCACCTTGCTGGAATTGATGATCGTGATCGTGCTGGTCGCCATCCTGAGCAGCGTGGCGTTAGCCAATTACGGCGAACATGTCAGACGCAGCGAACGCGTCGCCGCGCGCGCCGTGCTGCTGGAGGCCGCCAACTGGATGGAGCGCCGTTTCTCGATGCAACATAGTTATCTTGGCAAGGATGGTCAAATCCCGGTGTTGCCGGCCGGTTTGAACCAATCGCCGAAGAACGGCGCAGCAAAGTATGAAATCAGCCTGGTAAGCGGACAAACGCAAGCCACAGCGTATGCGTTAATGGCAGCGCCGCTCCGTGCGGATAAATGCGGCGTCCTGACCCTGGATCACACCGGCGCGCGTGGATTGCTAGACAATACCGCTGAGCTGGAGGAATGCTGGGGGCGGTGAAGCCGCATCCGTCCATAGAAAAGCCCGCCGGTTGGTCGGCTCCAGATGATTTAATCCCTATCGTCGTAATAGCGGCGACGCTCATGCCGTTCATGCTGGCGACGCCATTCTTCGCGACGCCACTGCTCGTCGCGCCGCTCGCGCCAGCCCGGCACCACATAGACTTCCTGCGGCGGTGGGTAATACACAGGCGCCGGAACGTAACGCGGTTCGTATTGCACCACCGGCGGGTAATACGGTTGAGGTGGAGGGTAGTACGGCAGAGGCGGCGGCACGTAAACGCCGAGGTCGACATGTACACCGGCCGCAGCGCTGCCACACGCGCCCGCAGCGAGGGCGCCAAACGCCAGACATGCTAAAAGTTTTTTCATTTGATTTCCTGTTTCGCTACCTGCGGCAATTTCGCCATTTCACAGCCCCAGTCTACTGGCTGGCGCGCGCCAATGTTACTCTGAGGAGCAACAATTGTAATGTTAAGTAAAATATTGTGGCAAAAACGAATGCGCGCTAGCATGCAATTTCGAGGAATTGCAGAGATGGCAACCGTCCTTTAGGCGACAATGGGCATTTGAATCAACGAGGAAGCACGCATGGGCATGGGTAAGAGTCGTCTGGAAGCGTTTAGCGATGGCGTCATCGCCATCATCATCACCATCATGGTGCTGGAGATGAAAGTACCGCATGAAGCCAGCCTGGCGGCGCTGTGGCTGATCTATCCAGTGTTTGTCAGCTACATACTGAGCTTTGTGTACACCGGCATCTACTGGAACAACCACCACCACATGCTGCATGCGGTACAGAAGATCAACGGCCCGGTGCTGTGGGCCAACCTGCACCTGCTGTTCTGGCTTTCTCTGATCCCGTTCGCCACCGGTTGGATGGGTGAAAACCATTTCTCGGAAGTACCTGTCGCCCTGTACGGCGTGGTGCTGATGATGGCCGGCGTCGCTTATTACATCTTGAGCAACACGCTGATCAAATTGCATGGCAAGGAATCAGCCTTGGCCAAGGCCGTCGGCAACGATGTCAAAGGCAAGCTCTCCGTGATCGCCTATGCGCTGGCGATCCCGCTCACTTTTGTGAACCGCTGGATCGGACTGGGGCTGTATGTCGTGGTCGCCATCATGTGGCTGATTCCGGACCGCCGTATTGAGAAAGTGATTAGTAGTTAATAGTCGTTAGTATTAATTAATAACGACCTTACATTTTCATCGGAGTGATTGGCATGCCGTATCCGCAAGCAGTAAATGAAGCCTTGGAAAAACTGGCGACAACCGGTATCTGGCGCAGCAATTACGCGCCGCCGGTGTATCGCTTGCTCTGGTGGGCCGGAATCAGCGTACCTCCACCGCATTTTGTCGGCTTTGTGCGCAATTTCGTATTCAGCGGGGGTGTTTTCGGCATCGCTTGGGGCGCGATCATGTGGTTTGGCATCTGGTCGCATGGCGGGATGAGCGCTTTGCACGCGGCATGCGCAACGCTGTTTGCCGGCGTATTCTTTGGACTGGTCATGGCGCTTTATTACCGGCATGGAGCCCGGAAATACCAGCTGGCGCAATGGAAATGAAAAAGCCCCGCCTGGTGCGGGGCTTTGGCGTTACCGAGATGTGAGAAGATTCTAGCCGTCCAGTGCTATCTGCAAAGTGACAAGGCTATGAATGAATCTACTCACATATCGATACGCTGGAGCAGCTCAGCTGGAGCAGATCAGTGAAGCTATCTTAGCTGGCGAATATGACAGGAGTTTGACATAGCAAGATTTCCTGATCGAGCCTCAAGCTGTCGTCCTCCGCACGGAAACCTCTCTGCCCGGCTCACTCGATAGTCAAATCCCCCAAATTTCCTTCATAATCAGCCAGATATTTTGTCCTAATCTCATTCGGATCTTCATGAAACGCTCATCGTCGCGCCTTACCCAGCTTCTCGTCGGTATTTCCATAGTCGCCAGCATGCAGGCTCCTGCAAGTGCAGCAAACCCGGATGTTGAAACCATCGTGCTGATACGCCACGGCGAAAAGCCCGACGCCGGCCTTGGCCAGCTGAATTGCCAGGGCCTCAATCGCGCATTGGCGCTGCCGCGCGTCATTGAAGCGAAATACGGCAAGCCCGATTTCATTTTCGCCCCCGATCCGGCCACGCAAAAGAAAGACCGTGGCACCAGGTACGACTATGTTCGTCCGCTGGCTACGGTCGAGCCGAGCGCTATTTATTTTGGCCTGCCGGTGAATGCATCGATCGATTTTTCCAAGATCGACGATCTGCGTACCGCGCTGCTGGCGCCGCAATACCGCAACAGCCTGTTGCTGGTCGGCTGGGAACACAAGATTATCGAGAAGCTGGTGCGGCAAATCGTGGTGGAACATGGCGGCGACCGTAACAGCGTGCCACATTGGGACGACACGGATTTCGACAGCATCTACCTTCTCCGCATCACGCGCGATAACGGCAAGGCCAGGATCAGTTTCAGCGTCGAACAACAAGGCTTGAACAACCGTCCACTGACCTGCCTCGGCGCTTAAACCAGAAAAGAGATGCCATGACCCAACGCAAACAAGTTGATGCCGAGCCGGGCAACAAGAAAATCCAGAACGCCGCATCGGCCGGGCTCTACGCCCTGCTGGTCTTGCTTGCGCTCTGGGTCATGCGCGATTTCATCCCCGCCGTGGCATGGGCCGGGGTCATCGCCATTGCCCTGTGGCCCCTGCTGCAGCGCCTGGAAACCCCGCACGGATCACGCGCCCGCAGGGTCGGCGTCGCCTTGTTGCTGACGGCCGCGGTTGCCTTGTTCGTGGTGTTGCCCTTTGCATTGGTCATCACGCAAGCCGCGCGCGAGTCGCACGATTTCATCGAATGGTTCAAACAGGCGGAAGCCAGCGGCATCCCCTTGCCCGGTCTGGCCGAACACCTGCCTTTCGGCGCGCAGGTCGTCAGCTGGTGGCAAGAAAATCTCGCCGGGCCTTTGCATGATTCACCATTCATCAAGGGACTGCACGTCGAAGCCGCAGTTACCGCCGGCCGCCATTTCGGCGCAGTCGCCGCCCACGGCTTGATACTGTTTGGCTTCATGCTGCTGACGCTATTCGTCATCTTCCAGGCCGGCTCGAGGATGAGCGGCAACCTGGTCAAGGCAACCCACCGTGGTTTCGGCGCCGGCGGCGCCCTGCTCGCCAGCCAGATGACGGCGGCAGTGCGCGGCACCGTCGCCGGCCTGGTCGTAGTCGGCATCGGCGAAGGCGCGTTATTGGGCATCGCCTACGCGATCACCGGCGTCCCGCACGCCACCCTGCTCGGCCTGCTGACGGCGATTGCCGCCATGCTGCCGTTTTGCGCACCGGTGATTTTTTGCGGCGCAGCCCTTTGGCTGTTTGCCCAGGGCGCCACTGCCGGCGCCATCGGCGTCGTCGTTTTCGGCTTCATCGTGGTCCTGATCGCCGAGCACTTCGTACGGCCGCTGCTGATCGGCAGCTCGACCCGCCTGCCCTTCCTGCTGGTCCTGTTCGGCATCCTAGGCGGCGCCCAGACCTTCGGGCTGCTGGGCCTGTTCATCGGCCCGGCGCTGATGACCGTGCTGACGGTGTTGTGGCGCGACTGGGTCGGGCAAGATTGAGACGAGGAAGGTGTCGGGCGAAGGTTTTTTTGTGGGTCGGAAGGTGTCGCCGAGCTTGTTCATCGTTGGGTAGCGGTCCACGCGGAATTTCGGGTCTAGTACGCAAGAAGGAAGGTAATCGCGCGTCGATATTTCTCGATACGCTCAAGATCCTTTTGGCCCGGTGCCGGTATCCGCGAAAGATCGCTGTTCTCTGCAAGGTCGGCAAGCTTGACGGCTTTGCCAATGGGATTCCTGGCAGCACGGGCGACAAAGTCCTCGTAGGTTTCACCGTTCACCTTGGTCACGGACCGTAGCGCGTCAATAATGTCGGCTGTAAATCCCTCGCCTGCCAAGTTCTCGAATGTGACGTTGCTGTCTTCGGCAACATCATGAAGAACGGCGACGATTTGCTCAGCGCCTGGACGCACACGCATCATGACTCGCAGCGGATGCAAGATATATGGCGCGCCGCCCTTGTCGGTCTGACCTTCATGGGTCTGTGCGGCAATGGCGATTGCACGTTCAAGAGTAGACATTTTAGAGTGTGATTTTAGTTAAAGATCGTTGTGACGTAGGGCCAGCATACCGGTGATTAGGCAAACGATTGAATGAAAGCGAAACCGTTCTGGGCAAATAGCCAGACAAGTGCGCAAAAATTAAGCAGTACTGTGATCCAGAATACCAGTTGAAATTTTTGTTTTTTAGACTTGTGGCGCAAAATTCCCTGCGCCAGCAAAGCGCCCGGCCAGCCACCGATCAACGCCAGCACATGTAATGTACTTTCCCTGGTTCGCCATTGCCGGCTCTGCGAAGCGGCTTTGTCGATGGCATAGGCAATGAAAGCAATCGTGCTTGCTACGGCATAGAGGCCGGTCACAGCCAAGGGGATCCGGCCCGTAAAGCCGAGTAGCGCCAGGACACAGCAAAATAAGATGGCAAAGACCGTTTTCAGCGAACCGGATCCGCCAGGTACCTTGGCTATGACACCTTCCTCTACAAACTTTACCTTGTCTGCGCGATAGCGCCCTTTTTCTTCAAGAGTCAGTTCGTAGGTGACGAGGTCTCCCTCGGCGGGCCGTCGAGCGTGGTTGGTAAAGGCCTTGATATGGACAAAGGCCTTTTCGCTGCGGCCATTGGTGGCGATGAAGCCAAAACCCTTGTCGTCCTTCCAGCTGGTAATTTTTCCTTGATAGCGCATAAATGCCTGGATAGCTTCAAAAGTCGGGTAAAAAAAAGCCCGCCAGCCATACGGCAGCGGGCTAAGTCCAAAACTTAGGGAGAGTTGGAGGAGACAAAACTCATATTGCGTCGCGGTAGCAAATTTCAATATCCCATTTCAGTTATTTACATCTGCGGAATGAAAAAAGCCTCGCATCGCTAAAGATGCAAGGCTTTGGAATGTGGTGCCTGCGGCAAGGAGCAGTTGCTTTTACGAATGACCGTGCAGGCTGATCTCCTCGCCTGCCATCGTAACAATGCTCCCTGGCAGGCTGAGGATAGTTTGATCATAACAAAACCGTCGCAGCGATCTTCCCTTACTGAGAGCCGGCTTCAAACACACCTGGCGTTGTTGCCCTTGCAGGGCGCGCCCGGGCTTGCAAGCCCGGGCCGTTCCGCAGGCAGGCGACAGTGTCGTCTGAAACCCCTGCTACACCCTCCTAGCCGTACTGTTCGTACTGTGTTCGTCGGCACGCCTAGCCAGCTGTGTTTGAAACCGCCTCTAAGAAGCGCCATCCAAAAGCCTGAAACCCACTTTGAGCGTGACCTGGTAGTGAGCGACCTTGCCATCGGCGATATGCCCGCGCGTTCCCAAGACTTCAAACCAGTCCATGTGCTTTATCGTGAGTGAAGCCTTGGAAATTGCGTTCTGAATTGCATCATCAGATCCGATCGTAGACGACCCAACGAGCTCAATGACCTTGTAAGTATGCGCAGACATAAGAATCCCCTTTGTTATTTGATGTTTTAACGAAGGCACTCGTGCTGATTCACTGTACTCCTGTCATAGCGTAATGCAAGCAATGCGGCTTGTGAGGAACGTGGCAGTTTTGGCCAGTTAACTACCGGCACATTAAGGACGCATTGTTTTGTATACCGTGGGGTATCGATTTAATTAGACGGATGTCAACGGCGGCCGATATTGGTCGGCCCCCGAAGACTACTCACTTACCGATACAAAACCGCGAAAAAATCACCCCCAGCAAATCATCCGGCGTAAACGCCCCGGTAATGCTGCTCAAGCGATCCTGCGCCAACCGTAATTCTTCCGCAAACAAATCCAGCGATTGGTCATTCACCCGGTTATCGAGATTCGCATGCTGGTCGGCAATCTCCAGGTGATCGCGCGCTGCCTTCAGTGCAATCAGATGCCGTTCGCGCGCGAGGTAGCGCGATTCGCCGGTTTGTTGCCAGCCGGCGATGCGCAGCAGTTCCGAGCGCAGCAAGTCGATACCGAGATGGTCGGTGGCTGACAGATAGATGTGGGTGGCGTCGCCCATGACGTCCACTGCGGGTTTGTGGCCGGACTGGTCGATCTTGTTCCAGATGCGGATCACCGGCGCATTGCTCGGAAAACGGGCGACGATTTTCTCGTCTGCCAGCGCCGGGCCGTGGTTGGCGTCCAGCATGTGGAGGATTACGTCGGCCTTGGCCACTTCCGCCCAGGTGCGTTCGATGCCGATCCGTTCGACATCGTCATTGGCGTCTTCCGCCTCGCGGATGCCGGCGGTGTCGATGATGTTGAGCGGGATGCCTTCCAGCTGGATGGTTTCGGTGACCTTGTCGCGGGTGGTGCCGGCGATCGGCGTGACGATGGCGACGTCGGATCCAGCCAGTACGTTCAGCAAGGACGATTTGCCGACGTTCGGCTTACCTGCCAATACGATGTTCAAGCCGTCACGCAACAAGGCGCCTTGCGCCGCCTGGCTGAACACATTGTCCAGCGTGCTGCGGATGGTCGCCAGCTGGCCGCGGGCGTCGGATTTTTCCAGGAAGTCGATTTCCTCTTCCGGGAAATCCAGCGTCGCTTCCACCAGCATGCGTAAATTGGTGACCTGCCCGACCAGCGCATGGATCACTTTGGAAAACGCGCCCGACAGCGATTCCGACGCCGATTTGGCGGCGGCTTCAGTGGAAGCCTCGATCAGATCGGCCACCGCTTCCGCCTGCGCCAGATCCAGCTTGTCGTTGATGAACGCCCGTTGCGTGAATTCGCCCGGTTCCGCCATGCGCAGCCCGAGTTCCTGGCCGGCCGCCATGCAGCGGCTCAACAGCATCTGCAATACCACCGGACCACCGTGGCCCTGCAGCTCCAACACGTCTTCGCCGGTATAGGAATGCGGCGCCTTGAAATAGATCGCCAGACCCTGGTCAATGACGCTGCCGTCGGCATTCTTGAAAGGCAGATAGGTAGCGTGGCGCGGGGCCAGCTTGTTTTCCGGGATGCCGCAAACTGCTTCAATTATTGCGCCAAGATGTTTGCCGGAAATGCGTACTACGCCGATGCCGCCGCGTCCGGGAGCGGTGGCGATGGCGGCGATGGGAGAGGAATCGAAAGACATGGAATTATTCTACGAGGGTTGTTGGATAATAGAAACAACGACAAGCACAAGCCAACAAAAAAGCCCGTGAATTCTTGATTCACGGGCTTTTTTACGACAAACGCGATTTATTGATTCATACCGTTTTATGCTTTCGCAGGAGCCGTTCCCATCTTGCGGGTAATTACCCATTGCTGCGCAATCGACAGCACGTTGTTGGTAACCCAGTACAGCACCAGGCCCGACGGGAAGAAGAAGAACATGACCGAGAAAATCAGCGGCATGAACAACATCACCTTCGCTTGCATCGGATCAGGCGGCGTTGGGTTCAGCTTGGTCTGGATGAACATCGACACAGCCATCAGCACCGGCAGGATGTAGAACGGATCGGGTGCAGCCAGATCGTGGATCCAGCCCAGCCACGGCGCGTTACGGAACTCCACGCTCGACAGCAATACCGAATACAGCGACAGGAACACAGGAATCTGGATAACGATCGGCAGACAGCCGCCGAGCGGGTTGATCTTCTCGGTCTTGTACAGCTCCATCATCGCCTGGTTCATCTTTTGCGGCTCAGACTTGAAGCGCTCGCGGATCGATGTCATCTTCGGCGTCACCAGCTTCATCTTCGCCATGCTGCGATAGCTGGCAGCCGACAGTGGGAAGAACGCCAGTTTGATCAGCACCGTCAGAGCGATGATGGTCCAGCCCCAGTTGCCCAGCGCCTTGTGGATCTGCGTCATCAGCCAGAAAATCGGTTCAGCGATAATTTTCTGCCAGCCATAATCCTTGACCAGTGTCAGGCCAGGAGCGATCTTTTCCAGCACGGCGGTTTCTTCCGGACCGGAATACAAACGCGCATCCATGGTCACGCTGGCGCCCGGAGCAATCGTGCCCATCGGCAGGATGTTACCCACTGCATACAGGTTGGTCGCCAGTTTCTTCGTGAAGATTTCGCGTGGCGAATTGCCTTGCGGGATGAACGCCGACACAAAGTAATGCTGGATCAATGCAAACCAGCCATCGTCGGATTTGGTCGCATGGTCAGCCTTGCCGCCTTCGATTTTGTCGAAAGTGAATTTCTGGAACTTGCTGCCATCGGTATATACCGCAGCGCCGGTGAAGGTATGTACAAAACGCTGCTCGCCTTCAGGCGCATTGCCGTCACGCACCAGTTGCAGGTACAGCGAAGGCGAAATCGGCGCGCCGCTGTCGTTGGTGACGGTGTGCTTGACGTCGATCGAGTAGTCGCCGCGGGTGAAAGTAAAGGTCTTGGTCAGCTTGACGCCGCCTTCGGTCGATTCCAGCACCAGTTGCACCTGGTTGCCGTTGTCCAGCGTACGTGCGCCAGGCAAGGCTGTGAACAGCGACTTGTGGTTAGGGAAAGGACCGCCGATCAGGCCGGTTTCAGCCAGGTAGGTACGGGTCGCGCTGGAATCGAACAACACCAGGTTCTTCGACGAATCGACAGTGTCCTTCTGTTTCAACAGTTCCAGGCGTTTCAGTTCGCCGCCAATGGTATCGATGTCGGCTTTGACGACGTCGGTAGTGATGGTGATGATCTGGCCCTTGACGTCAGCAGCGGCAACAGCCGGCACGGCGCTGGCCGATGCGGCTGGCGCACCGCTAGCTGAAGCTTGCGGGACATCGGTGCTGGCGCTAGCGCCGGCGGCTGCATTTGCAGGGCCGGTAGGGCCGGTAGCAGCGGGAGCAGTCTGGGTAGTGCCTGGGAAGAACAGCGAAGGCTGGCCGTTATGGCGCTGCCACTGGTCCCAAAGGAACAATAGCGAGACCGAAAATACAACCCACAGGACGGTACGTTTGATATCCATAAGAGTATTTATCTATGATTCAGGAATGGCTGCAGCCGCAGGATCGGGAAGCCGAGCTTGCGGTTTTGGTAGCAGATGGAGATGTGGATGACTGGTGAGGAGGCACGGGATCGAGTCCGCCCGCATGCCAGGGATGGCATTTGCACAGGCGACGTCCGGCCAGCATGCTGCCCTTCAGGGCGCCATGCGTACGGATTGCTTCGGCTGCGTAATCGGAGCAGCTGGGATAAAAACGGCAATTCTGTCCCAGAAACGGGCTGATGCCCAGTTTGTAGAGTCGCAACAGGAACAGTAGAGGCATTTTCATGACAGCTTTTTCCCTTCTTCTTCCAGTCCGGCCCTATATATAGGCGGATCGGAACAATACAAGCCGGAGCCTGGATTCGGACTACGGCGTGCCAGCCGCCAGACGTTGCGACGCGAACAGTTGCTTCAGCTCGCCGTGCAATTCCCGCTTCAAGCGTGCGGTGGTAGCCGGACCTGCCTTGGTGTTTACCGGTTTCGATAAACGCACAACGCAGTCGATAGGCGGCAACGGCGTCAGACGAAACAGCTCTCGCGTAACCCGTTTGACGGTATTACGCGTAACAGCGCGCGGCGCCAGCCGCTTCGCCGCCACCACGCCAAGACGGGCATGCGGCAAACTGTTGCGGCGGGTATACAGGACGAAATGCGCTGTTCTAAAGACAGGGCGCAAACGAAAAACGGATGAAAACTCATCCGTTTTAACGATGCGCCGGTCGCGTGAAAAATCCTGGATGGAGTTCGCGTTTTGAGCAGAACTGCAATCGTCGGGTTTATCTGTCACGCAAACAACGCAATAGCGTCCGGCTTGATTAAGCTGCCAGACGTTTGCGGCCTTTAGCGCGGCGTGCATTGAGCACAGCGCGGCCACCGCGGGTTGCCATACGGGCGCGGAAGCCGTGAGTACGCTTACGGCGCACGACGGAAGGTTGGTAAGTACGTTTCATGTTGGTCTCGCTAATCAGCAAAAATAAATCGGATCTTCACACTCAGAGCGCTGAGTTTCTACCCTTTCGCTACCTGATCTGGGCCTGGGTATCACGACGTACAACTACGAAATCGGGACAGTGGCAGGAGACAGTCAACGCACAAACGAGCAATTCAGCGGACAGTGAACCTTGAATTAGAACGCATTTTCTGCTTGTTTGTCAATCACTTAGCGCTCTTTTCCACAAGGTCTTTTTCGCCGGGGAGGCCGCAATAATTGGCTTTGCCTGTGGATAACTTGCGCCAGCAAGGGTAGAATAGCGACTTATGTGTGGCACGCCCGCCAGTTATGCATTGCGTAGTAAGACTGAACACCGCGTGCAATAAAAAGACCAAGCCAGGGCGTAAAGAACCTCATCCCGCACACCTTCACTTAGAACGATTC